>CAZILC010000006.1:0-81196 GCA_964540055.1 uncultured Gammaproteobacteria bacterium
TGACTCCACGAGCTCTTTCTTCAGGGGCGTTATCAATATCTTCGTATTTCTTAGCTTGAGCCATACCCTTCTTTGCAAGAACGGTAGTAATAGCTGCAGTTGTTGTAGTCTTGCCGTGATCGACATGACCGATTGTTCCGATATTTACGTGTGGTTTGTTGCGTGTAAATGTTGCCATAGTTTTAAAATCAAAAATCTCATTTGTTCTCTCGACTGAGAGTCAATGAGCGTAAGAAAGATTATAGCAAGGATTTTTTAACTGGTCAAGAGGGGAATTTACGATATTTTACAAATTAGCACTTCTAAACATAATAAATAAACATCCCAGCTTGACTTTCTTATCAGCTGACTTCAAACTAATATATAGTATGGATCCAACTGCTCAGAATTCATCAGAAAATACCCAACCACCAGAGCCACCAACTGGTGAGCAACCACAGCCTGTACAATTAGCAGCCAATCCAACTGATCAGCAATCAGGTCAATCGGGTAATCCTTTCACCAGTCATAAATTATTCCTCCCTTTTATTATTATAGTCATCATAATTCTTACTATTGCGATCTTTACCCTTGTGAGAAGCGGGAAATCTGATAAAAAAATCGGCCCAACACCAACTCCTACAACAACTGCAGTTAAAAAGGCAGTTCAACCAACGCCGGTTGCCACAAAAACACAAACACTCGTTTATGGCACATGGACTAGTCAATCGTCAGTTATCCGAGCTGTTAATCTTGAAGATAATAGCATCAAAACCGTTGCCACTCTTCCTCTCACTATTAAAAAAATCAGTGTTCTAACGCCTTCATCCCTACTGTATATCGACCAAACGGATTCCAATGACCATGGCCAAAGAATAAGTGTCTATGATTTTGTACAAAAGCAGATTACAGTCAATATCCCTGCAACCGATGGCTATGGCATTGATGATTATATTCTTTCACCCGACAAACGATATCTTGCGATATGGGAAGTGAAATTTTCGCCTACTACCAATACCCTTGCGGGTGGCCAATCACGAATCTATGCTGTAGATTTGCAACAGCCTAGCGTTGTTAATTTACTCTATGACGAAGATACAACTGCGAATGTCGGGTCAAAAACTCAATCCGTCCCCATCCATTATCCGATTGCAATACTGGGTAACGGCAAAGTCTATACCGATCAACTGCTTCCAAACGATCCCAACGGTGGTACAGGCTGGGCATATGGTATGAGTATGGTAGATTTTGACGGGACCAACAAACAGGATATTACAAGTATGACGAATGGTACGTATGGCTCAAAACCGACACTCTCACCTGATGGTAAATTCTTATTATTTGCCGGCTATGATGGCAATAATGGGGATGGGACAAAAATCAAAAACGGTTACCGGCAAGCACTGTTGACACCTGATACAGTTGAACTTCTCGATGTTAACAGTTTAAATCGGTACAAATTACCCAATCTCCCGCCTTCCAACACCTACTCTGACGTCCAATGGGATAAACAAACTGCAAATGTCGTTATTTCAATTTTGTCTGCCGATACCAAACAAATGGGTGTTTTTGTCTATGATCTGGGAAAACTTAGTACCAAACAATTACCTCTACCGCAAACAGACGATACGCAGTACGGTTATATTTCACAACTTACGGATAATAAAACCCTTATCGGTATCCAAAGTAATGATCCTTCAAATTTAGGAAATCTTGGAGAGACCTATGCATTTGCTTACACACAGTTGGCAACGATTGATGATGCAGGCAAACTAGACTATATTTCTGCTGAAGATCCCTTTGTGCAATATATAACCATTCTTCCCGGCAATTATTTTAACAACGTCCTTGGAGATCAAACTTCAAAGCAAACAACTCCCGAGCCAACATTTGCCGTGCTGCAGGGAACAGATACAACTCCTCAAAGTAATAATACGTTCTTGAAAACTACACTTGCCTCACTACGTATTCAAGGCAAAAGCAATCCCCCAAGCTCCACAATTGCCTGCCAAACGTTAGGAAATGCGCGTTGCTCAGCTCTAAGTTTGACAACAGATTCGACAGAATATCAAATCTGCCGCAACATTGAAAAAGCAAATAACAGAACGGGAAATGCGTGCTACTAGAAATAGGAGTTAGCCCAAAAGGAGAAATTGCCGATGCCGCGTTTTTTCAAATACTGTTCCTTTGCAGTCGCTGATTGCATGTCTTCAAACCACACAATATGCTTCTGACCGCTGTCTGTTGTGTAGTGAATAACCGTTTCACCCGAGACCGAATCTCTATTCCAATGACATTCTTTAAAAGCACAATTGGTAAGGAACTTGTCGTTAATTTGTATATCAGTTACAGGTACGCCAGTGCCGGTTGCGTTCCCTTTATCATCAACAGGCCAATCATAGCCGAATAATCCGAAAATTACGGTAATTTTTTTATTCGGGACAACCTGCAAAAAATCATCTGCCATTTTGGTCATATCATATCCATACACATCTTGTCCGCGGAGAGGGAAGTTTGGGCCCGGATTTGAGCGTGATTTATGAAAATCATATGCCATAATCATGACCGAATCAGCATTTAGCGCAATTGTCTTTATATCAAATGGCCGCAATCGATAAAAAGAATCACCATAGAGCGTCTGGGCAAATGACAATTGCTGCGCTTTTGCAGCTTGATTAAAGGATTTGGTAAAACCATTTATCTCATCAACAAGCGCATCAAAGGGAATTCCACCCATTTCTAAATCCAAAACTACCCCTGAAAAACCATTCTGTTTGGCAAGTGCCAACGTCTGGGTAATCACTTTTTGCTGTAAAGTCTTATTCTGCAAGATTGCAGCGTTGATATCGGTATTTTGCAATGAAAGTGTCAGAAGAGATTTCTTGCCATCAGGCAATGATTTTTGAAAGTCTGCAATATTTTTATCGGCTGCATCCTCATCAATGCCATCTTTAGTTGGAGTTATACCGAAATAAATATATTGATCATAGGTTGTATTGGTTATAGCATCCGTCGTCCACGATGGGACAAAAACCGATGTATTGGTACTGTTGAGTTTATCAATTACAACAGTAGGCGATGGCGTAAGAGCAGGCTGAATAACCGGTTGTAATAGATCATGTCTGACTTGGTTTCGGATTACCCGAACAAAAATAAAAACTGAAACGAAGAGAATCAAAAGAAAAATGAGGAAGCGCTTCATTCCGTCTATTATACTCTATCTTCTCACTTACTTCGCAAATCCTTTATAATAGAAATATGGAACGTGATACCAAAGCGGTTGTCTTTAATTCGATAGGACTTCTGGCCACAATGTTTATACTGTTAAGCGGACCAATTGTTACTCCAACGATTTTGTATATTCTTATTCAATTCTTTGGATTGCTGCTTATTTTCTGGTCACTTTTAACAATCAAAGTAAACAAACAACATCGAAAACATTCGCTACCTGAGGGCTATTTTTTTATAGAAAAAGGTCCCTATGAAATCATTCGTCACCCCATCTATGCAGGATTTTTATTGATTATGTTCAGTATTGTAGAGATAGAATTCACCTTTCTGCGGCTTGTTGCTCTTCTTATCTTATGTGCAGTGATTATGCTTAAAATTATCAGAGAAGAATATACGATGACTGAGGAAATTCATGATTATAAGGAGTATAAGAAAAAAACTAAAGCAATTATTCCGTATCTTTTGTAACAAGTATAAAATTCTCTTCTTTAGGCAATGATTCATAAGCCTTCAAATTGGCTTCTACGTCGGATTTTTGCGTTTCGTGCTGCTTCATAGCATTCGTTTTTTGTTCCCACACTTCAGAAATTTCCACTGTTTTTGTAATCTCATCTTTCGTATATCCAGGCGGGAAATAGATAAAATAGCCGCCAAGTTGCTGATTAATTACCTTTTTAGCCTCCTCTGTAAGGCAAAAATACCAGAGTTCTTTAATTGATTGCATTTTATTAAACACATATGTAGTGATAAATGAGACGGCAATATGATCAAGATGTCCTGAAATGCCACGATTTTCCATGGTAATAAGGATTTCTGGATCCAATTTCTCTAATAGCTGCTGGATCTTGTCGGCAATTTCATGATAGAGGCTGTTTGATAACGTTCCGTCTTTATAATCGAGGAAAAAAACTTCTTTAATACCAAGAATTTTGGCAGAGGATTGCATTTCTTTTCTTCTGATTTCACCTAAATCACCCTCCAAACCATTATTCATCCCAGCTTCTCCATCTGTCGCACAAATGATATACACTTCTCTTCCTTCTTTTGCAAATTTTGCAAGCGTTCCACCCGGTCCCACAAGCACTTCATCATCAGGATGAGAAAAAACTCCCACAACAGGTTTCATACGACAATAATACCATATTAAACCTTCAACTGAAATGAAAAATTATTGCGTATAAAAACTATAAGTTATATAATCTCACATTATGAGTCTACAATTAGAAGCAAGATCTCGTGGCCCGAAGCGTGTATTTATACTTAACAATTATTACCCAAAGCAAACTCCGGATATTGCACTCGTTTTTGCCTCCAAGGGTACAAGGGAAACGCTTAATACCCTCGAATCTGCTAACAAATACCGCCCTGCCGGATTAGGCATAGTTGCAGTTGCTCAGGCACCTGAGGGAATGGAAAGATTTATTGAAGGGTTAGACGGTATTGATCCATATGTACGCACACATCTTATAGATGATTACTTAATGGGTTCTCCTGTTCCCAAATCGGTTATTGGCGGTGGGCATACCCGTGCAACAATATTTGTTAAGAGAGAGCATATGAATGGTGCTACTGTTGCTGAAGCGGTAAGAAGTTTACGCCCTAAGAAAGTATCGGTTATATCAAATAATAATTATGGTATGGAAAGACTTGTGGCTGAAACAGGGCATGAGTTATCTCCTGATTTTGACCTGCATGTTACTCCGCTGTGGGCTCACGAAGTACTTGCATCTAAACACCGCACAGCACAAAAACAACAAGAAATGGGACTTTATGTGCCGCCAACAGCACTCGTTAGAGAAACTGATCATAGCGGAGAAAAAAAAGAAGGACGTGAAATCAAAGAAGATATTTTGAGAAATATCCAGTTCGTTGGCTCTCAAAACGGAGGAGAGGTAATTATTAAGCCTGATACTGCTTTTGGCAGCGAAAAATATTATAAATTTTCCCCTGATATGACCCGTGATGAAAAGGAAAAAGTCGTGATGGAATATCTGCAGGATTTTGGAGCCGAACAAAATGCAGATACAGTCGTACAAGGGTTTGTGCGGGGTATTGATGTTGGAGCTTTTATTACCGTTTCCGGTGGAAAAATACATATTGATTATACAAGAAAAACAATGGCTAAAGGCAGCGACGGGAGACGAAGCGAAGAAGTACAACATGCGTTTGATCCTGATGATCCAATAAACATGCTTTGTGAGACAGTATTGACACCAAAATTGAAAAAAATGATACGCCATTTAGGCCTTGATACCAGTAATCAAGCATATAACGCCGATGCCATTTTAGATGAGAGATACTTTGATAATCTAACCGATGGCAATGTAACAAAACATGACTTATTGGAAGAGGATAAAAGCTTTGTGATAGAAATAAATGACAGACAAGGTGGAGAAGGCATGACGAGATTTTGGAGCCAAGCGTATGGAGGTGCAACGTATGATGGAGCTGTAGTTGGGGCAAATTTGGGTGACAGCCAAATGATTTATGAAATGAATAGTTCTGCCCCAACAATACCTGCCGTTATGCATACTATATTTCCAAACTACAGAGGACCAATACTTAAACCCGCTTACCCCGGACACATACACAATATGCATGGAGTATTTTATGTTAGCTCTGCCACACAGTTAGCTGTCCAAAATGGTGATGTTATGGCAATTACCCAGCATAATCAAACACTTGATGAAATAGCCGATTGGCGAACAAAAGGAGATCGGTTGGTGATCGGAGTTTCTGAAAAAGATATGGCTACCACAAAAGCGATTCTTAATGTCGCACTTGGAGCTGTAGGAATGATTGGATTATCTGATAGAGGAGTAGTTCGCTATGATACTGCACAAGGCAGACTCACTGAAACACAGGTAGATCCTGATTCTCCTTTCGGACAAATTCTCCAAGCTCCTCCTTATGGCTGTGTCTTTAAACGAGGTAAATGGTCAAGACCGTAAAGATAAAAAATGCAGTTTATTCTACTCTTCCGGTGAAAGTGGACTTTGCGAGCATCCCATCAACAATGTTGCGTGGAACGTATTCATAGTGACTTGGCTCCATGTAATATGACGCGCGGCCTTTGGTCAAACTTCGAAGCTGTGTCGCGTATCCTGAAAGTTCAGACAGTGGAACTTGTGCGAGAACAATAGTGGCATTTCCTCGCTCTTCGGTACCATTAATTTGTGCACGTTTTGATGAAAGATCTCCCATCACATCGCCCAAATATTCACTTGGTGTTGTAACTTCAACTTTCATGATTGGTTCAAGAAGGGTAATGCCTGCTTTTTTGGATGCTGCCTGGATTGCCTGACTTGCCGCAATTTTAAAGGCCACCTCAGAAGAATCAACATCGTGGTATGATCCGTCATAGCAAGTGACTTTCACATCAATAAGTGGGAACCCGAGAAGCACTCCATTCTCAAGTGTTTCTTTAGTACCTTTCTCAACAGCTTTGACGAATTCCGCAGGAATCGCTCCTCCTTTGATAGCGTTAACAAATTCATACCCCTCACCGCGTGGTTTTGGTTCAAGTCTGAGGAAACAATGACCATATTGTCCCCGTCCTCCTGATTGACGAATGTATTTACCTTCAGCTTCTGCTTCATGCTCAATTGCTTCTTTATACGCAACTTGTGGTGCACCGACATTTGCTTCAACATTGAATTCCCGCTTCATGCGATCCACCATAATTTCAAGCTGGAGTTCCCCAATACCTGAAATAATTGTCTGTCCTGTTTCGTGGTTGGACTTCACGGTAAAGGTAGGATCTTCTTCTTGAAGTCTTTTCAAACTGTAACCTAATTTCTCCTGATCTGATTTTGTCTTTGGTTCAATAGCAAGTGAAATAACCGGTTCAGGGAAAGTGATCTGCTCAAGAACAATTGGTTTTGCATCATCACAAAGCGTGTCACCTGTGATCGTATCTTTCAAACCAACAATTGCAACAATTTCTCCTGCGTATGCTTCTTTAATTTCTTCACGATCATTCGCATGCATCATAAGAAGTCGTCCGATGCGCTCTTTAACACCTTTGTTCGAGTTATAGACATACGATCCTGCGTCTAACTTCCCTGAATATACACGGAAGTAGGCAAGTTTTCCGACATGCGGGTCGTTCTGGATTTTAAAAGCCAAACCTGAAAAAGATTCTTCAATGATAAGCTTGCGTGTTTCTTCTGCATCTGTTTTTGGATTAATACCTTTAACCTCTGCGAGATCCTGAGGAGAAGGGAGATAATCAACGATTGCATCAAGAAGTGGCTGAACACCTTTGTTGCGAAGAGATGTTCCTGCATAAATCGGAACTAATTTGTAAGCGATAACTGCTGCACGAAGAGCTTTTCGGAGTTCTTCCACAGTTGGTTCCTCACCACTCAAGTACTTTTCCAAAAGCGCATCATCAGTCTCGGCAATCTTTTCAATCAATTTATGACGGTACTCTTCAACTTGCGCCTTCATGTCTTCGGGCACTTCGTCTTTGACTTCATATTTTGCACCGAGTTCATCCGATCCCCAGATGAATGATTGACGAGTCAAAAGGTCAACATTGCCGACATACGTATTTTCAGCACCGATCGGGAGCACCATAATTGCAGGATTTGCACCAAGCCGGGTTTCGATACTGTTTACAGTTTGGAGGAAATCCGCACCGAGTTTGTCCATCTTATTGACGAAACAAATACGTGGAACTTTATATTTATCAGCTTGACGCCAAACAGTTTCGGACTGTGACTGCACACCTTCTTCAGCATCAAGAACAGTGACACCACCGTCAAGAACACGAAGTGAACGTTCTACTTCTGCAGTAAAATCGACGTGACCTGGCGTATCAATGATATTAAATCGATGTTCAACTCCCTCAAAGATACCGGTCTTTGGTGTCCAGAAAGCAGTTGTAGCAGCAGATACAATCGTAATTCCACGCTCTTTTTCCTGTTCCATCCAGTCCATCTGGGTATTTCCCTCATCAATATCACCAATCTTGTACGTACGTCCTGTGTAGAAAAGAATACGCTCAGTGGTTGTTGTTTTTCCCGCGTCAATGTGAGCAATGATGCCGATATTACGAATTCGGTCGAGTGGATATAATCGAGTTTTTGCGTCTGCCATAATGAAAAAACATCCCCGCAATGGGGACTGCAAAAGAGTATACCATATCGCCTACAAGTTTTAAAGGATTTATTTATAAAAATAATAAATATGCGATAATAAAGTTAGTAAAAACTTTTATGGCAGAATTTAATGAAGCACCAATTGCACCTCCCAAACAAGAACGGCCGACTGTGAGGCAACGGCTAAAGAACGTAGGAGGAAGAATAATGCAGTTTGTTAGACCAAACAGGAATTTTAAACTCCCCGAACAGGCATTTATGCCTGCTGCAGCTGCTGAATCAGATAAAAAAATAAATCCCGAACGTGCTTTGCACATCAGTGAAGCAGGCTGTGGAGTACGGGCAATTATGTCAGCTGCCGCTTTTGCATCAGGAGAAAATAATATTAGTGCTACCACAAGTAATACAGCACCTATTGGCGAAGAAGGAGAATGGGACATGCGAATTAAACAAATCAAAGAAGGTAGAAAACCGGTAGAATTACTGAGCAAAGACCTTATGGATTTATATGCTGCCTATGCGAGGCATTCTACTTCTCTTGGGAATGCATTGAGGCAAGTAAAAATTACTCAATTTAATTTAGAAGGAAAAGATATGATCAAAAATCGAATTAAAGCCGGAGAACAGATAATGGTGTTTAGACCTGATAGCGATCCGAAAAAATCCCATATCTGTCATGTAGGCCTTGATAAACGAGGACGCTTTATCTCTTTCAGTGATGAAAAGCGAAGTAAAAAAAGATATCAACCGGCAGATCTTTCCGGAGGAGGGCTTGTTGTTTTCAGTGTTACACCAAATGGCGTAGAACCTCTTCCTACCAATGTAAGGAGTGATAAGCAACTTGCTTTAGCAGCATAAATCTACTTAAAAACACCTCCTCAATTTCTTTGACATTTCCCTGTAAAAGCCATAGACTAGAATTAAGCCGCATTGTTTTTTGTGGCTAAATTGCTATGGCTGAAAAAACACCTACAATAAATCTCTTGCCCAACAGTGGCGGCGACAGTTTTTTGACACAATTTTTTAATTGGGCGCTCACCATCGGAAGACTTCTCATCATTCTCACCGAAATGGTTGCGCTCGGGACTTTTATTTATCGATTTAGTCTTGATATGCAAATTGTCGATCTCCACGATAAAATAAAGGCTGAAAGCTTTATTGTTGACAATTTTAAAGTACAGGAAGCAACATTTCGGGATGTTCAGGACAGACTGGCAACCATCAAACGCTATAACTCAGTCGGTTCTGTTACAACGAACATTTTTACGGATGTTGCGAATATGGGCAAAGGCAAGGTTACGTTTAAAGATCTATCTGTCTCAACAAATTCCGTTAAAGTCGAAATAGCAGCTCCCAATGCATCCGCACTCTCACAATTTGTTGATTCTCTTAAAAATTATCCCGCAGTCGATACGGTCTCAATTGATAAAGTAGAAAATAATACCACAAGCGCACAAATAATAGTCAACGTTAGCGCAACACTTAAAGAACAAGCATTTGCACCGCAGCCAACGAGCACAATTCCAGGCCAGAATCAACAGGTTCTCAATCCATAACACTATGCAATTACCAAAAAATTATTTTGAAAATTTAACAGCGACAAAATACAGGGAATATCTCAAAATTCTCCCAAATATGCAGCAGGAGCATGCGCAGTCTCTTTTGACCTTGATACTGACTTTTGCAGCCTTGAGTTTTTTCGGCATCTTTGCCATCAATCCTACCCTCTCAACAATTGCCAATCTCAAAAAGCAACTTGCCGATGACACAGAAGTAAATCAAGAGTTACAAACAAAAATTAATAATCTCAGTTCCCTGCAGACGCAATACACAGAGCTTGGACCAAATCTCACAAATATTTTAAACGCAATCCCACTAAATGCCAATGCACCGCTACTTTCTGGACAAATTGCAGCTCTTATTAAAAAACATAAATTAACGGTTTCTTCCTACCGGATTGATGAGGTACAGCTCGCATCAACTCCAAAAATTGTCAAAACACAGTCATATATTTTTACCCTGCAAACAGAAGGAAATTATAACGATATGATGGCTTTTTCAAAAGAGCTGAACAATCTCAACCGTATCATCACCGTTGAAACAATGGAAATTGGCAAAGATACTCAGACCAATGATTTGATACTGACTGTACGTGGGAGAGAGTATTTTAAACAATGAAACAAAAACGTAGTCATATACAAAAAGATATACTATTTATATTTATTTCCTCATTTATTGTGGTTGTTGCTTGGATTGGATTTAATATTTATCATATCTATGCCACAACGACCATCAGCGAGGAAATTCAGCTACAATTAACACCAATAAGTCCCAACTTTGATCAAGTGACGATGCAACAACTTAAAACCCGTGAGAATATAGACCCGTTCTATGATAGTCTTAAAGCCAGTGTTTCCGTAACACCACAACCTGGTCAAGCCACTATAACACCGACTCCCACAACATCCCTTACTTCTTCTCAATCAACCTCTCAATCTGCCTCCGATGCATCTCAGCTCGCACCTGTTAACTCACCGATTAACCGATTGGGGCAATGAGACATGCGCAGCACAGACCAGTATTAGAAAAACAACTCCCCGCCTATCTAGGTTTTGTTGTCTTGCTCGTTGCCTTGGGTATAACAATTCTATTAAGCGGTAACACCGTCCTTTTTATTACGAAAGCAACTGTTGGCAGTGAACCCAAAAATATTCAAATCAGCAACATCACCGATTCCTCCTTTACGATTTCTTATACAACCGATGTGCCGACAAATGGGTCTATTTCTTATAGCCCTGATCCATCGCTTTCCCAGATTGCTCTTGATGACAGAGATCAACAGGCGAGCGGCGCGGCCAATCATCAAGTGCATTTTATAACGGTTAAAAATTTGGCTCCTGAAACAAAATATTATTATGCCATTAATTCCGGAAGCCAAAAAACAGAGAATAATGGTGCACCCTTTGAAATCTCTACAACGCAGTGGTCACAAGGTCAGACAGGCTCATCAGCTCCAACACTTTCAGGAAGTGTTGCCTTAAGCGATGGCAGTGTACCAACAGAGGGCATTGTCTATGTAAAAACAGACGGCTCACAACAACTCGCAACAACTATTTTACCTGATGGCAGTTATCAACTCTCGCTTGACGGTTTGCAATCTTCAACAAGTGCCACACTTTCTCCGGATACTGTTTTACAAGTGCAAGCAGAGACAGCAACGCAGCAATCAAGTGCAAAAGTTCTTGTCAGTGAAGCAGACCAGGTACCCAAAATCATTATTCCGCAAAATTATGATTTCACCCTCGGCACAGAGCCTTCAGTTGAGCCTTCTCAAACTGCTTCGCAATCAGGCGGCTTTCCGGAAGATACACCAGCACCTGTCAATTCTCCAGTAATAACATCACCCACCGATCAACAGGCATATAAAGATCAGCAGCCCCTTTTTACCGGCATGGCTTTACCAAATACGGAGGTTGATATCACGATCAAATCGCAGCAAGAAATCTCTGCAAAAGTCACCAGTGATGATTCCGGCTCTTGGCAATTCCGGCCACCGGTCAGTCTCGCGCCCGGTAATCACACGATAACTATGTCGTCACTTGATGCCAATGGCATCCTCCAAACCATTTCTCGCTCCTTCACCGTGTACGCTCAGGGGAGTAAATTTATCGAACCATCAGTCTCGCCTATTGCACAACCTTCACCTATTGCAACTCCCACAGCTGTTATGACACCAACAACAGCTCCGACTGCAACACCCACGCCAACCATATCCATCCAACCAACAATTCCTGCACCTCAGAAACCCACACCCACGCTTGCTCCTGTTCCAAAAACCGGAAGTTCTGCTGTCATAACAGGAGTTATTTCAGGAATGGCAATACTCGGCATTGGCGCTTTACTATTCTTTGCTTTATAATACGAACTTATCGGAATTTCCTATGAAAGTCGCAATTATCGGAGCCGGATTTACCGGATTATCTGCCGCGTATCAACTGGCCAAAAAAGGCCACTCAGTTACTGTTTTTGAAAAAGATGATAAGCCCGGTGGACTTGCCGTCGGTTATCAGGAAAAGAATTGGGACTGGACGATGGAGAAGCATTACCATCACTGGTTCACCAATGCTAACGATGCCGTGAACCATGATCAATCAGTCCTCAACCTTGCAAAAGAGATCAAGCATGATGTCCTCATAAGAAGACCCAAAACTTCAGTGTATGTCGATGGAGAAATTTTCCAATTTGATTCTCCGCTCAAAGTACTACAATTTCCCAAACTATCCCTTTTTGATCGAATCCGAATGGCAGGTGTTGTCGGAGTCATACGGTACGATCCATTTTGGAAGCCGCTGGAAAAAGTCAATGCAAATACGTTTCTCCCAAAAATGATGGGTACAAAAGCATATAAAATGATCTGGGAGCCGCAATTTATCAATAAATTCGGCAAATACGCATCTGATGTCTCACTCGCCTGGTTTTGGGCCCGACTTGCTTCACGAACACCATCACTTGCCTATCCAAAAGGAGGATTTCTCAAATTTGCACAAGCATTGGTAACGGAGATTGAAAACAGAAACGGAACGCTTCATTTCAACGCTGAGGTACTTGAAGTGAATGAAAATAAAACAGTAACAGTTACCTGGAAAATGGCAAATGGCAAAAGAAAAACGGAAAATTACGATAAAGTCATTTTCACATTACCATCTTTTCTATTTTTGAAAACTGTCCCACAGCTTCCGCAGTCATATAAAAAACAATTTAAAAGTTTAAAAAGTCTTGGCGCAACCAATCTCATTCTCCGTCTCAAAAAGCCATTTTTTACTGACAATACCTACTGGCTCAGTGTTTGCGATCCCACATCTCCTGTCATGGCAATTGTTGAACATACCAATTTCATGGATAAAACCCATTACAACAATGAACATTTACTGTATCTGGGGAATTATCTCACACAAGATGATCCGAAATTCATGATGACAGCAGATGAACAATTGAATCTCTTTGATCCATTCCTCAAAAAAATTAATCCCGATTACAAAAAAAATCTCATCGGCTACCACCTCTTCAAAGCCCCATTTGCCCAACCCGTCATCCCACCAAATTATTCACGACTGATTCCACAAATGACAACACCACTCAAAAATGTGTATTTGGCAAACATAGATCAAGTCTATCCATGGGACCGGGGGACGAGTAATGCTGTTTATTTGGGAGAAAAAGTAGCAAAGCTTATACAAGATTAATTTTCAATTTCCAACTTTCAAAGTTGAAACATTGATTCATTGTAAATTGATTGAAAATTATGAAACACTTATTTAACAAGAACATAATAATAATATTAATCTTGACCCTCATCGGTGGCTTTCTCCATTTTTACAATCTCAATTGGGGTGCGCCTTTCTACTTTCACCCGGATGAGCGCAATATCGCAAGCTCTGTCGCCCAATTACATTTTCCAAGTCACATGAATCCGCAATTTTTTGCCTATGGATCACTTCCAATATATGTCATTTATTTCACCGGATTGGCCACCAACTATATTATTTCAATTCTCACAAATCAACCAACACAGCTTGATCCCAACTTCGCCCAAGCCATTCTGGTGAGCCGGATCTACTCCGCACTTTTAGCAACCCTTCTTATTCCGCTACTTTACCTTATTGGGAAAAAACTGTCGGAGAAAAACGACTCAGCAGGTTTGCTTGCAGCATTTTTTGCAACTGCGAGTGTTGGATTCATCCAATTCGCGCATTTCGGCACCTTTGAAATGTGGCTGACTTTTTTCTCCACACTCCTTTTCTGGAGTTGTCTGCAAATGATAAGAAAGAATAATCTTGAATACTGCATTCTGCTTTCACTTATTTTTGGTGTTCTTGTCTCAGTTAAAGTATCATCACTCGCGCTTTTGCCAATTCCTATCTTTGTAATTCTCTTTACAGCATTTCAGCATTCCGGAAATACCAAGCATTTTGCATTTCTCAAAAATAAACATGCAATACTTATGAGTCTTCTGCGATTTCTCAAAAACATGTGTCTGTTTATCTTTCTCGTAACTCTAACGTTTATCGTGACCAATCCTTACTTCATTTTCGACCAGAAAGATTTCATCTCGAGTATGCAGTATGAATCAGGAGTAGCGCTCGGAACAACCAATGTATTTTATACCGCCAATTTCCAAAATACAGTTCCAGGAGTTTATCAGCTCCTGCATGTTTATCCTTTTCTCATCAATCCTCTCATGACAGTCCTACTTCTTGGATCTTTCTGTTATGTCTGTTTTGTAGCCATCAAAAAACGAAACCCCAACTACCAGCTACTAGTTGCCATCTTCTTAATTCTTTTCGCTTCAAATGCATTTCTCTATGTGAAATGGACTCGCTACATGGTCCCGACTCTGCCTTTTATCATGCTGATGATTGCCTTAGCGCTCAATGCCCTCACCCAAACCAACCGTCATCTTGCCAAACTGCTCAATTTTGAAATTATCATTTTGATCTTCCTCAATTGTCTGGTCGCATTTTCCTATTTCAAAGTTGCCTTTATCGATATAGACTCAAGAATTCTCGCCGTTCTTTTCGCCCAACGCGCCCTCCCGCAAAACGCACAAATTCTTTCAGAACCAGCAGATCTGGGCGCACTGCCTTTCCAGGAAGCATTCCCACATTTTGACACTTTTAATTTTTATGAACTGGACAACAATTCTATGGATGCAACAGAAGGACAACTCCAGGAAAAAATTGCAAACGCTCAGTACATCATCCTTCCAAGTCAAAGAATTCTCCAATCCCGCCTCGAAAATCCCCAAAAATTCCCCAAAGGGTATGTGTTCTATAAAACGCTTTTGAATGGGGGATTGGGCTATAAAAAAATCTATGAATCCCCATGCGACGCCTTCTGCACAATAGCCTACCTAGGCGACCCAATCTACTGGTGGGAACAAACCGCCTCAGTCTTTGATCACCCGACGGTGATGATATTTAAGAAGGAAAAATAAATATTTCTAATTCTTTTTAGAAAAATTTTTAATAAATTTCTTTACATCCTCTAAATCTCCTGGTATCTCTTTCCACTTTTCTAAAGATTCTCCATATTCAAATATTGCTTGATTTTTCGCTTGTTCAAGATCAGGATGCCACGTATCACCACAAAATTCTCCATATTTGGTATATCTATAGAGATAAAATCCTTTAGTACTCTGCACATCTTGTACGATAATTAATAAATCCGGAAGTGACATCATTGATTGATGGGTCAAACTTCCTGACCAATGATGAGTTTTTCTTTGAAATGTATCTTTATCTAAAATTTTAATTTCCGTAAATAACTTAATCATGGCTCTACTTTACATCTTTAACCCAATAGCTCAAATAATCTGGATCTGTAATTACCTCTCCTGTACTTTTTAGAGTATACTCACCTGATTTTGCTTTTTCCAAACCTCTCAAGTCTGGTGGAAGTGTGAAAATATCTTTTCCTTTCGGAGGTTGTATCACAATACCTTCTTTCTCATTTACTCGAATTATTACTCCATGTCTTTGTTCAAATTTTACGATCTTCCCATCCGGTTTTTTATGTTTATAACCGGCAATCATGTATTTGCCTACAAGTGATTTTGCAAAAGTTTCATCGTAAGGTGTAATTTCGCCAATTTATCATAGGGCTCCTGCTGAAGAGAATGAGCCATTTTTTTAACATCTCGTAAAGCTTTTTCGTCTTTTTCACCTATGTAGGTAAAGTAGAGAAGCATATTTACTTTTGCTAATTTGTAGTTTCTGCTAAAAAACCCTTCTTCAGTTGTCTCATCGTACTCATAAACAATCCACTCATTAACCGAATACTTTTTTATAATCGCAGGATCAATATTGTTCTTTTTAAACACAGCATGCATATCGGGTAATTCATCTTTGTCATTTGTAAAAAGATCAACCATGATTACTCCTTGTGGATGAATATCTTTTACAAAAGTGAGAGAATGATGAGGATTTTTATCTTGAACCCAACCTTTTGATGGTACAAAAGAAAAACTCGTTTCGCCAAAAGTCCATTTTGTGCGCGAATTTGGTTTAAATATCCAATTTGATTTCACAGGAGGGATTATAGCAGAGACGAGGCTAAAAATAAACTTATAGTAGTTTTACATGCTGGTACATGATATAATCTCAACAATATGGACTGGGCCGGACTAGAAACCTCTCTCATCTTCATTGGCATTCTATTAATACCTCAAATAGGCATACTATTTCTTATTGGACTAGTTATTAGCATCATTTTAGATATTAAAAAAAGAAGATTTAAATTTTCTAAAATAGCATTAATCACAATTACCTCAACAATTGGTTTAATTATTGGCATATTTTGGCTTCTGGATTATCTAGCCCGTCCTCCTTCCACTAAAGATCTCACTGAAAATTATTTTAGACATAAAACTGAATTTAATCAGCTCGCACATAGAATTCAAATTGACCAGAAAAAAGGACTAGAAAGAGTAGATAACGATTGGACAAGGCCTGAAAATGTTACAACTATTGGCTTATCTGGAGATGACATAAAGAATTATCGAAGTGAATTTGGGAAACTCGGAATACCAAGAGGATTTTACGCCTATCAGGATAGTGTAGATTTTATTGCATATGCTTTTGGATTATCAGTCTCCGGATCGGATATGGGATATTTATATTCTGAAAAACTTCCACAAAATTATTTCAAAAAAAACTGTGGTTATTCATTAAAGCCATTCAAAAGACTTGAAGACTATAAAGGCTGCCAAGGTTCAGGGGCATACACCATTTATCAAAAAATTGATAATAACTGGTATATTTATGACGAGTTGGAGTGAAGATCTTAAAAATTTTACTTCACCAATGCAGTACCCCACCCATCATAAACAGCATTGTACTTTTCTGCTAAATCGATAAGGATATCTGTTGAATTGTTTATTAAATCCGCTTTTAATGGAGATTTAACTGAAACTTCCAAAAAAAATGTTTTATTTTCATCATCAAACTCTTGATATTTTTCTATTGGGAATTTCGCTTTTTTCAATGCTGCAAAATACTTTTTTCTGTCTTCTTTTGATTTAAAAAGAATACCATGATCAATACTATGTTCTTCATCTGGATTATCTCCTTCTGCAGCAATATTTCTTAATAATACAGATGTCTGATATCTTTCTTTTTGTTTTGCAGGTGGATATATCGTGTCAAAATATAACTTCCAATCTTTATCCTCTTTTTGAACAAACTCGTAGGGGAACGTGAACTCCTTAACTAGACCTTCTAATTTTTGCTTTATTTTATTGGTATTATTTGTGTATATGAGGTAATATCCTTCCCCATTAGTAATAAATCTTCCAGTATATTTTCCAGTATTTTTATTAGCAATTTTCTCTAATTTATCTTCAAAAGAATATATTTCTTCAAATTTTTCTCTTGTTGGAAATCCGTTTCTACTGGCGCCGAGATCATGGATAATAATTGCAATAAAGTCATGCAGTTTTTCTGTTTCAGGATTGCGTGCATTACAATCCACATTAACTGAAGCCGGTTTATGATCAATAAGACTCATCCACCCACACCAATCAGCTTTCATTTTTGATTTCTTGTTAAGTAATTTTGAAAACATAATACTAATTAATATTACTTCAAAGAAGCTGCAGGAGTTGCTTTTGAAGTTCTATTGAAAGTTAAAGTCCAGATACCAATAGAATATCCTGTTGTGAATTTAACTTGTATATCGTCGACTTTATGTTTATCTAAATAATACTTTTTTGCTTGTTTTTCTAATTGAGTACCTAATTTATTTATTTGTTCGTCATCAAAAAATGTATTTCTGTCGACCTCAGCTCGGATCACCAAAGATGTATTAGTTTCATCTCCTGACCAAGAGCGAAAAGTACTTAAATCATATCCTGAAGTTATAACACCCTTATCCGAATTCATAGCTTGTATGAACTGCTCCGTACCATTAAATATACCTAAATTAAACGGATTAATGATACTTGCTGCAAAAAACCCAATACAAATTAACCCTGTCAAAATGAAAGATATTTTTTTAGGTTTATTACTACTTACTTTTGCTTTAAAATACTTTTGTTTTTCAAGTTTAGTTAGTAATGTAATTTGTTTTACTTTTATACTATATACTCCGCTCACTATATCGTGTAGACCTCGATGCTGCGGATGAAATAAAATATAGACTAAGTCTGCAACAACAAAGGAAGCCACGATTGCACTGATAAAACTTTGTATAAATATATTTGTAGTTAAAGGCATCATCGCAAGAATATGGGAATTATTTATTGCCAAAAGTAGGAGAAAATTTCTCAATAAAGCTTGGTTTAATGAAAGAAACTCGCCTTTTTTATTTACCAAAGCAATTCGTAGTAATTTAGCTCCCAAAGTCTGACCCTTGAAATAAGTCTGAAGAAATGAAAAATACAGTAAAGAGATAACTAACCCCACCCACCAACCGTTGAATCCGAGTGAAAAAAAGTAATCACCGAATGGAAAACTTAATAACATTCCAATTACTCCAAGAATGCATATATCTATACCGAAGGCAAGCCATTTCCTAAATACGCCGGCTGTCACCAAAGTTATTTTTTTATTCATGAGGGGAATTATAGCAGAGTTGAAACAAAAAATAAACTTATAGTAGTAAACCCGTCAATTTGATTATAACAAAAAAATATCTCATAGTTTGAAATTTAATTAAATCTCTGCTATACTTGCGCTTCAAAATGAAAAATAATAAAAATATAGTACAAAAACTTTTGCAAGAAGCGTCCTTTTTTGAAGACCGGGGCAAAACCGCTGATGCTGCAAAAAAATATGCTGAAATATTAGAGCATTCACCAAATAACATAAATGCTTTATATGGCTTAGGTATGTGTCTTATAAACCAAAAAGAATTTGCTGACGGAGAAAAACTGTTACAAAAAGGTATGACTCTCTATCCACATACAGATTGGTTTTATGACGCTCTCTATGTCCATGAAAACGTATTTAATAACCATAAAGAAGTCTCAAACATTATCAAGTTATGGTTAAAAAATATACCTAATAGTGGTTTAGCACATGCAAGAAATGCTGATTTCTTAATGAAAAACAAATCAGGAAACTACACAGAAATTCTGCGAGAAGCAAAAGAGGGAATTAGACTAAACCCAGTTAATTCTACTTGTATTGAAACTATGGCATTTGCCCTTTGGAAAGCTAAAGGAGAAATAAATGAAGCAAAAGAATATTTTATACACGCATTAAAATTGGATCCTCATGATGCTATCCTACATAATAATTTTGGCCATTTCTTACTAATGACAGGAGATCCACGAAGAGCCCTTGATGAATTTAGGATGGCTTTGCGACTAAACCCAACTTTGAAAGTTAGTGTCAACAATTTAGGAAAAGCACTTTATGCAACGAATCGATTTCTTGGATGGAGATATAATATATCTGTTTTCATGACACGTCATCCTGTATTTAATAGACTCAACGGAGTAATCGCATTTTTTGTTATTAGAGGTTTAATTGAATTAGAACAAAAGGGAATTATTTCAAGTTTTGTATTGTTATCAATCTTAATACCTTACCTTATATATTTGCTTTTTTCTTACTTCGGATACAGTACATTTATGTATTTATTTAAAAAAGGATGGATAGTTTAAATAAAACAATACAATTTCTAAAAGAAGCACTTGTAGATGAGCCAGACAATATTGAATTACGTTTCAGGCTTGCTTCCACGTATTTTCAAAATTCAGAGCTTGAAAAAGCTATTAAACAGTGTCAAATTATTTTAAAAACACATCCTGAGAATAAAGAAGCACTTATGCTGTTACAGCATTGTCAAGAAAAACATACAGGTACGATGGAAAAAAACACTCTTTCGGAAAATAATGAAAGTTTACCCTCAATAGATAGTTCAAATAGTACACCAACAACAGATTTGCCAAACAAAAATTCACAAGATCTGCAGAAATATATTGAAAAAGCCAAAATTACTTTCTCTGATGTTGGAGGCATGCAAGAATTGAAAGAAGAAGTGAAGTTAGGAATCATTTATCCATTTGAAAAGCCTGAACTCTATGCTAAATATGGTAAAAAAACAGGCGGCGGATTACTTTTATACGGTCCTCCCGGTTGCGGTAAAACATATATTGCTCGTGCAACAGCTGGTGAAATTGAAGCAATGTTTATGTCAATTTCTATTGATGATGTATTAGATATGTATATCGGTCAAAGTGAAAAGCGCTTGCATCAACTATTTCAAACCGCGCGGGAGGTAAAACCAACGGTACTGTTCTTTGACGAAATAGATGCATTAGGTATTGATAGAATGAAAGTTAGCTCTGCAGCAAGTATTGTAGTTAATCAGTTTTTAGTAGAAATGGATGGTATTGATAACAATAATGATCAAGTAATGATAATAGGTGCTACAAACACACCGTGGCAAATTGACTCAGCATTTCAAAGACCAGGTAGATTTGACAAAATTATCTTTGTGCCTCCGCCTGATGAAGCTGCGCGTGCCGAAATTTTTAAAATTTATCTAAAAGATAAACCTACAGAGAATATTGATTATGTCGAGCTGGCAAAAAAAACAAATCTCTATTCAGGAGCTGATATTGCCAAAATCGTCGATAGTGCAATTGAGCGTGTAATGAAAGAAGTAATTTCAGGAAAACCTGAACGCGACATTACAATGAAAGATTTAACAGAAGTTATTAATAAAACATCACCCAGTACAAAAGATTGGTTTGCCACTGCTAAAAATTTTGCGAGGTATGCGAACGAGTCAGGCAACTATACTCCGGTACTTCAGTACATTAAAGAACAAGGGCTGTAAGTCACATCTTACTCCTCATGCTACAATATCCATATGAAGCTGATCGATCTCTCAGTCCCCATTTCTGCAAATATGCCAGTCTATCCCGGTGATCCGCATGTGGTTATAAAACCCGCCGGCAAATTGGAAAAAGATGGTTTTGAAGATCATTATCTCAGTATCGGAACGCATGCTGGAACGCATATCGATGCGCCGCGGCACATGATCTCTGATGGCAAAGGACTTGATCAATTTCCTCTTGAAAAATTTACCGGCAGGGGAGTGGTAATCGATATTTTGGACAAACACTTTGATCTAGGAAAAATAAAATCGGCAAATATACAACCCGACGATATCGTATTCTTCCGTACTAGTATGAGTGATTTTTTTGATAAACCTGAATATTTTGATAACTACCCTGCTATTCCTGAAGATGTTACAAAGTATCTTATAGAGAAAAAAATAAAAATCGTCGGCGTTGATATGTGCAGTGTCGATCATGAAGAATTTATAGCACACAAACTTTTTCTCCAAAACGAAATTCTGATCATCGAAAATCTTACCAGTCTGAAAGCCTTACAAGATAAACAATTCACCATCTACGCCTTCCCATTAAAACTCGATCTCGACGGCTCCCCTGTCCGCGTTGTTGCTGAGATTGAGGAATAATCCATGCTACAATACAAGAGTGGTAAAAAGAATTCTTGATCAAAGTAAAATTTTGCTGCTGCTAATTGTCTTCCTCGGCGCATTTTTCAGGTTTTATGATGTCAATTGGGATCAAAATCAGCACCTCCATCCTGATGAGCGCTTCCTCACCATGGTCGCAACAGACATGAAAACTCCGCCCAATTTTGCCACCTATCTTGACCCATCAGTATCTTCAATGAATCCAGCCAACATTGGGCATTCCTTTTATGTCTACGGCGTTTTCCCGGTGGTAGCGGACAAACTACTGGCAATCGGCACAAAAGCAGATAACTATAACGACATCACCCTTTTGGGAAGAATGCTTTCTGGATTTGTGGATCTACTCATGGTCGCACTCGTTTTTAAAACAGCCCAGCTTTTTGAAAAGAAAGACAAACTTCATCCATCGGTGAAATATTGGGCCGCATTTTTTTATGCTATCACAGTTCTTCCGATCCAACTCTCTCATTTTTTTACCACAGATACATTCTTAAGCGCTTTTACTTTCCTGTCTTTTTTCTCCGCCCTTTCATTTTCCTATTCCAAACGAATCTACTGGCTACTTTTGAGCGGTCTATTTCTGGGACTGGCAATTGCTTCCAAAGTCACAGCAATTTTTGTTTTTCCGCTGCTTCTGTACTTTTTTATAAATGCTTACAGTGAAAAACGAAAAATTTTAAAGAAAAATCTTCTTCGTTTACTGGGGGATCTACTGCTTTTTGGAATAACAGCATATTTATCCGTACGCATTGCCGATCCATATTTATTCCAAACCGGAAATGTACTAGATCCGACCCCAAGCCAACTTTTTTTAAAAAATCTCAAAGATCTCCAAGCTTGGAGTGATCCCAAAGCGTGGTATCCACCAGGCGTCCAATGGATTCACAAAACACCAATTCTTTTTGCTCTGAAAAATCTGACTCTCTATGGAATTGGTATAGGCTATGCCATTTGTGTCTTACTTGGGGGATTTTTTCTTATTAAAAAAATAAGACATGCTCAGTTGTATGTAATCGGCGGGTGGGTCATACTATTTTTTCTCTATCAATCACTGCAATCAGTCCAGACCATGCGCTACTTTATTATGCTCTATCCATTCCTGGCTCTTTTTGCCGGCATTGGTTTTGCTTATTTGTTCAAACAATATTCCAAACTCTTCTCAGTTCCGTTACTTATTTTTGTCATTATCTGGCCGCTGCTTTTCTTCTCAATTTACACCAAACCAATTACCCGATACAGCGCATCTGATTGGATTTATAAAAATCTCCCCACCAATAGTGTTATTCTGACAGAAAGTTGGGATGACGGATTGCCATTGCCAATCTATGATATGTCGGCGAGAAATTACAAACCAGAACAACTGCCGGTCTTTGATCCCGACACACCCGATAAATGGATGAAAATGGATGGACTATTGAAACAAGGCGACTACCTAATATTATCCTCAAACCGCGGATGGGGGAGTATCCCAACAGTCCCGGAGCGCTTCCCAATGATGAAAGCATTCTATGCTAGTCTTTTTGCCGGAAAAACAGATTATCAAGAAATAAAACAATTTACCTCCTATCCCTCCCTCACATACCTTGGCATCCCACTCACCATCCCCGATGACAACGCCGAAGAAGCCTTCACAGTCTACGACCACCCAAAAGTCATTATTTTTAAAAACAAAAATAAATAGCATTACAATATTTCGGCAATAATGCGCGCAACGTCAAAAAAATTTATGAAATGAAGCGTTAAAAAAACCGAACGGTTTTTAGCATAATGGAATAAATTTTTAGCGAGCACATCCTTGCCGAGAGTTTTGGTACTTTGGCGGCCCAAAGTACAAGAAATAATATATGAAAAAATACTTCCTAAACAACTGGCAACTCATAGGTATCTTATTGGTATACCTATGTGTCGCTCTCTACCAACTCGATTCAATCCCCGGTGAAATCTGGGGCGACGCAATCTCCCATTACAATCTTGCAGAAAAAGTGCTTCATGGAGGCTTCTTTTATGATTACGAATTCGGTGGCGACGGCCCGATATTCACCTATCTAGCAGTTGCAGTCTCGTACGTCACGCATCTTTCATTTTATAGTTTGAAACTTACGTCTGTAATAATCGGATTCTTTTTCGTCCTGTCCATGTATTTTCTCGCAAAAGAATTTTTTAAAGAAAAAACAGTCGCGCTTTTATCAGCATTTATCAGTGGCATCTCCTTCTGGACCCTTGTTTTTGCTAAACAACCCCATGCGCGTATCCTCGTCCCGCTTTTTATCTGCCTGACGCTCATTTATACTCTCAAAAAGAAAAATATTGTCGCCGGAATTTTCCTTGGACTGGGGATGTACACTCAAGCAAGTTTTTGGGGAATGATACTTACTTATTGGCGCAACTGGAAAACACTTCTCATCGGAGTAATCCTCACCATACCTCTTATCTTTGCATTTATTTACAATCCAGTCAGCTTCTTCTCAAAAGATTCCTATTTCGGCGAAAAACTTGCCGTTCATACACCATTTACTCAGGATCTCTACGCATTTTTCTATAACGTTCAGGCAAATCTATTATCATTTAACGTCAAAGGCGACAGTATTTTCCGCATGAATATTCCTCACCATCCGCATCTGGATGTCATAAGTGGCTTGCTTTTTGTTTTTGGATTTCTTTTCATTCTTGTCCAAAGTATTAGAAAAAAACAAAAAGAATTTATTCTCTATTTTATTCTGCCCTTTTTCTTTATTCAGGTTCCCTCATTTCTGGATATTCATAATTACTTCTCCCAGCCAAACATCTCACGCATGATAGGTGTTATTCCGTTTGTTTATATGAGTGTTGCCTATGGTATTTTTAAATTAAACGAGTTGCTAACGAAAAAAATTCACAACCAAACTGCTAGGGAATATGTGCCATATTTCATGTATATCGGCCTGCCTATCTTTATTTTTATTCTCAATTTTTATAACTACTTTTATATTTTTCCTCTGACTCTCCCGAACAGCAACACGCCGTTTGGTAAATTAATTGCTGAGGCAATCGATGATACAACCCCACAAACCCATGCGATAATCATTGGTGCCGGGTGGGGACAATATGTCCAACCGGAAGTTGCGGGCATTCCAATGGTGCAAACAACAGTGCACCAGGAAGATTTTTTTCAAACAGTTGATCAAACAACCCAATCGCTTTGTCAAACCACACAGCACGGAACACCTATTCTTATAGCTAGTAATCCCGCATTTGCAAGCCAGTTACAATCCGCAAATATGTGTATCAATAAAACAAAATCATATATGCTCAGAAGTAACGGTTGGGATGTGGCATATATTATTGAGGGTGTGCAGAAGTAATCTTACCTCTTTATAAACTCTTCTGCATGGTGAACAATTTTTTCAGTATCCAACAGCTCTCGAAGTTTATTTTCATTTTTCATGATATCCGATTTTTGCTTTTCAAAACGGATAATTGCTTCTGCCAATTCTTCAGGTGATTCGGTTTTAAAAGTTAAACCAAATCCTGATTCTTTTACCAAATACCGAAGCCCAGGAATATCGCTCACAATTGCTGGTGTCCCGCAAAGCATTGCTTCTGCTTGAACTAAATTAAAACAATCTGACCGTGACGGAACAATAATTGCATCAATTCCCTGATAAAAACTTTTCAATCCCGAATCATCCAATAACCCAAGAAATGTCAGATGATCTTTGACTTGCTCAAATAATTTCTTGTTCTTTCCAAAAAAATCTTCATAAGACATTTCTTGCCCAGCAATAACAAAGTGAGCGCTTGGAATTTTTTCTAAGATTTTAGGAATTGCACGAAACAAAATATCAAAACCTTTCTCTTCAACAAACCGCCCGGCAAAACCAAAAATAAGCTTATGTTGTTTTTGTAATATTTCAATTTTGTCTAATGGTTTAGCAACATTTTTAGATTGCAATACAACAGGTAACAAAATGGGAGTAAATTTTTTCAAATGCGGCTTGAGAATTCGTGAATGCCTGGCATAATCCGCTGTATATGTGCTGACTTTATCAGCAAGGGACAATGAAATAAAACAAGAAAGATCAAATACTTTTTCAATTACTTTGTTGATTAAACTCGGAGGAAGAATTAAATCACCCTGATGAAAAATCAATAATTTTTTACCGAAAAGTTTGGCAAATAAGGAAAAGAAAACAATATTTGCACTGGGCGAATTGATCATTACGCAATCATTTTTTGAAACATTCTGTAAAAAATCCCATAAAATTGCTAACGAATACTTAGATCTGCTAATCGATAACAAATAATCACTTCTCAAAACTCTCACTTTACCCAAGTTCTCCGACTTCCCCAACTTTTTATCAAAACTGACAGTCAAAACGGTTATTGTAAACCTATCCTGCAAGGCCTGAGTTAACGAAAAAACCGATTTTGCTATGCCTGTCCAGTGAGGATAAAAAAAATCGGTAACAAGCAGAACGCGCATTTGCTTTTCCTGTGTTGTCATGGTTAAGTAATATTATATAATAAAAAGACTAAATTCTATGAAAATCGGTTTTGATCTGGACAAAATTTTTATTAATACGCCGCCTTTGGTCCCCATTTCGATCATCAACAAATTTTACAAACAGCGAGATAATGGCATATTACTGTATCGAATTCCAACGCGACCCGAACAGCTCTTTCGAAAAGCAACCCACGTGCCGCTTCTTCGCCAACCTATTAAAAATAATCTTAGCTTACTCCGAAATCTTGCCAAAAATAAAAATAACCAACTGTTTTTAATATCAAGCCGTTTTAAATTTCTCGAACCTGAAACCGCAATGCTTGTCAAAAAATATGGCCTTGATCAAATATTTGATAAACTTTATTTTAATTATGAAAATAAACAGCCGCATAAATTTAAAAACGAAATTCTCCAGCATTTAAAACTGGATATTTTTGTCGATGATGATTTGTCCCTTGTCCGTTTCGTTGCCAAAGATAATCCGAAAACCCAATTTTTCTGGCTTAATGAACAAAAAATTGAAAAAAAACTCACTGACAATATCACAGCAATTTCAAAATTAGGAGAAATTATTAAAAAATAATG
Organism: uncultured Gammaproteobacteria bacterium; assembly: GCA_964540055.1. Taxonomy (GTDB): domain Bacteria; phylum Patescibacteriota; class Microgenomatia; order Levybacterales; family UBA12049; genus JACDET01. The sequence goes on from CAZILC010000006.1 coordinate 26,899, forward strand.
AATCAATCAGATATTATTGCCGTCCTTCAATGGTGGCTTGTCATTTTCGTTTTGGGAGTCGGTTTTACACCTGTTACCTTTAGATTATTTTCGCCATTTTTTGATAAAGGATATCTTTACTCGCGTCTGGTCGGACTTGTTCTTGTCGGCTTCTTTGTTTTTGTTCTCGGGACATTTCATATCGCAACCTTCTCAAATCCGACAATTATTATTACGGCACTTATTATTGCTGCAGTTGCTTTTTTCTTTTTCAAGCCACTTTGGAAACTTCTTATCATTTTTAAACAAATGTGGTACATCTTTATCCTTGAAGAATTACTCTTTTTAGGAATTCTTTTTATGTGGGCGTATATTCATTCCTTTTCACCCGATATCCACGGACTTGAAAAATATATGGATTTCGGATTTGTTAATTCACTTCTGCGATCCGATTATTTCCCACCTAAAGATATGTGGTTCACACCTTATACGATAAATTATTATTACTTCGGCCATTTACTCACAGCGCTTCTGACCAAACTTTCCGGACTTCCTTCGTATATATCGTTTAATTTGATGCTTTCAACGATCGTCGCATTTTGTTTTACAACGACATTCTCACTTGGCGCAAATCTGTATTATTTCCTGGTCAAAGCGGAAAAATTTAGTAAATTAAAACTTGCTCTTGCCGGTCTTTTGACAGCTGCTTTGACAACCTTTGCCGGCAATCTGCATTTGCTGTATGGATTTTTTAAGCCGTACAACACCGACAATCCTGTGCCAATGTGGGATTTACCATTTAAACCTTTCAATTTCCCGAATAGCTACTGGTATCCCAATGCGACACGGTTTATTTATCATACCATCCATGAATTTCCTATCTATTCCTGGACCGTTGCGGATCTTCACGGGCATGTTTTGGATATTCCTTTTGTCCTTCTTACTGTTTCACTTCTTTTCTCATTTTATATAATGCACAGTGAAAATCCGGATGCTGAAAAAACAGTAGGACAAACATTTATCGTCCACCCATTGCATTTACTCTTCATTGGGGTGTTACTTGCGGTTATGTATATGACCAATGCCTGGGACGGGGCAATCTACTGGGCGCTTGCTGCGATGACTCTTGCAGTCATTCACGGACAAAAAAAGTATCAATACAAAGCAGCATTTGATAAAAATGAATCAGCATCGGTTGTTAAAAACGGCAAAAAGCAAACTCGATTTGGCAAACTCCAATCTTGGCAAATAGCATGGGTCCGTGATTTTTCTCTATCAATACTTGTCGTAACAGCTGCATTTCTTCTTTTTTCAACCCCATATAATATCCATTTCAAACCGTTTGCATCAGGAATCGGAGTCATCTGTGCACCTGACGTCTTGACCAAAATAGGCAAAATCGGGCCGTTTCTTTTTGAAGCGGATCATTGCCAGCGTTCTTACTGGTGGGAACTCGCAACACTTTACGGGTTTTTCTATTTCTTTGTCATTGCTTTTGGCGTTTTTCTGGTTCGCGCCAAACGTCACTCACCAACAGATGTTTTTGTAGCCCTACTTATCATTCTTTCAACCTTGCTAATATTTATTCCGGAATTCTTTTATTTGAAAGATATCTATCCGACTTATTACCGTGCAAACACCATGTTTAAGCTCGTCTTTCAGGCTTTTATGATGCTTTCAATTACGAGTGCCTACGTGATCTATCGTATGACAATTCTGATTCCTTATCAACGATTAACGAAAAAAATCTTTCTCTTTATCTTTTTCCTAGTATCAGCAATGCTTGTTTGTGTGGTTTTAACGTATCCATATCTTGCCGTAAATGCCTATTATAATAATTTAAAAACATATCAAGGACTTGATGGCATCACCTATTTAAAAAACCAGTATCCTGATGACTACTTAGCAATTCAATGGCTCAATAAAAATATCAAAGGCCAACCAGTGATTCTTGAAGCGCAAGGAGATTCCTACACGGATTATGCCAGAATTTCAGCAAATACAGGCCTCCCAACAGTTCTCGGCTGGACCGTTCACGAATGGCTTTGGCGCGGAACCTATGATATCCCTGCTCCAAGAATAGAAGAGGTAAAAACGCTTTATGAAACAACAAATATGCAAACTGCCAAAGACCTCATTCAGAAATACAACGTTCAGTATGTCTATATCGGATCCCTCGAGTTCCAAAAATATCCAAACCTCAATGAATCCAAATTTGCTCAACTAGGCCAACTTGTCTACAATCACGGTACAGTAAAGATATATAAAATAAATCAATACCACTAGCTTTTAACTTAAATCGTAAAACTCAAATCTCAAAGTTACATCTCAAATTTCAAATCCAATAAACTCAAATATCAATCTTGAATCGGCATTTACTGCGCGCAGCGTTAAAAAAATTTTCGTAGTGGAGCGTATAATAAAAACGAACGTTTTTTAGCGGAACGGAGAAAATTTTTAGCGAGCGCCACCATGAAATGACAAGTACTCTTGGAGTGCACAGCCTTGTCGAGAGTTTTGGTACTTTGGCGGCCCAAAGTACAAGAAATAAAACTTACTCTATTCTTTAACTGAAGCAGTAGATTGAGGTTTGGGCGTAGGCGTCACAATGCCATACTGCCCCACAACACAATTCCCCGCAGCAATCTGACACGCAACATATCTCTGAATCTCAGAATAATCAGTCGCGCCAGCACGAGGAGCCAATACCCAAGCCCCTCCGTAATCGACAGTTGGCGGATTAATTAACAAACCATAACTCTCAGTCTCCGAATCCCCAGTATCGAGAACATTACTGACAATTTTTGCACCCTTCATATCTTGGGCAAGCCTTATGAAATCAGCATATTGGCCTTGCGTGATATCCGTCTCCAGACTTCCCGAAAGCGTATTCACCAGATCAATAACCTTAACGGGATTGAGAAGTGTTCCTACAGAAAAGAGCTTGGCCTTAAAAGCACTGATAACTAAGGCTTGACGTCTGGATCTGGCAAAATCCGATCCTTCAGGACCCAGTGCATGACGAGACCGTACATATTCCAAAGCTGTCTCCCCATCCATATGTGTTGAGCCTTTATCATAATGAATATGCTTGTATCTGCAAGGGAAAGAGTCAAGTTCTGTTGCACTGCCTGATGCAATTGCCGCCGAATCACTGGCAATTTGCGCATCAGTTAATCCACACGTCGCATCTTCCTGACCTGTAATCGGATACGCATAATCATCAAATGTCCTCTCAACATTTATATCCAGCCCGCCAAGAATATTCACAGCTTTAACAAAACCCCCAAAATCAATTTTCACGCCATAATCAATATGTTGACCGAGAATTTTACCGACTTCTGTTTTCATTACCGACAAACCGCTGCCGGGATTTTTTTCTGACGCAAATGTATAGGTTGCATTTATTTTTGCTCCAATATCAGGTACCCACAAATCCCGCGGAAGCGAGACAAGCGTTACTTTTTTATGAATCGGATCTATATGCATAAAAATAATAGTATCCGTCAAATCCGGTCCTTCATGCGTTCCACCGCCGATACCCAAAAGGAGAATATTAACTGGTTTGAGAGGTGGAGCATTAATATGCGCAATTTGCGTAACACTTGTATCCCAGAATGCAGAAAGAATCGCGCTGCTTTTCCAAATTAGAACACCGCAAATAAGAATAATTGCTACCCAAAAAGCCACTATCACACGCTTGCGGATGGGTTTTTTTCTTCTGTGTGGCACAAGCCTCGATGATTGCAACCGGGATTCCGGTCTGTATCCATTATCCATGAGCTAATAGTTAATAGTAGAACAAGTAATCTTTAAATACTCTTAATTATAGAGACAAATTTCTCCACATCCAAACTTGCCTGTCCGGGAAGTCCACCAGTTACATGTTCCAAACCGAATATTGTAGAAGCATTATCAGGATTGACACTTCCTCCGTAAATGGTAACTACGTCTTTTCCAATCATTTTTCCTATGGCTGCAGTATTCACATCGATATCTTTAGGATCTACCGCATGAAAAGCTCCGCCGCCGCTGATGGCACTTGGCGGCTCATATACAAAGATAATTTTATCAGCATTTGAGACGAGTACATCATCTTCTTTCATGTAAAACTCCAACTGCTTCATGTCGCTAATACAAAGAACTGGAGTGATTTCTTGTGCGAGCAATTGTTTTAACTTTGCCAAGACATCGGCATCTGTCTCATGGAAGTATTTTCTCCGTTCGGAATGGCCCACTAGTGCATGAGTAACAATCCCTTTAACCTGCCTTGCAAAGATAGCACCGGTATAAGCACCTTCTTCAAATGGGGAAATATCCTGTACACCGAGTTTGAGTGGCAAATTATTCGACTCGATATATGCCTTCATTTCAGTGAGAAAAGGAAATGGCGGACAGATAATTACTTCTTTTTCTTCAGGTGTAAACGCAGGAGCTAATTCTTTAAATTTCTCAAGCCAAGCAATCGCATCGGAGAGTGTTTTGTATGATTTCCAATTGCCAACAATAAAGAGCTTTTTCATATGCTATTATACCATTATAACAAATGCCCAACCAATTTTCGCACCCTTGGAAGAAGAAAGATATAGATTTTCTTATAACTAACTTTCGTCTTATGTCATACCAAGATATTGGTACTCACCTGAACAGAAGTTATAGCTCAGATTTACTCGTACTTGGAATCACACCGAGAAAAAGTTTAATAATTAAACCACCAAATATACCTAATAAATATTTTTGGCATTACATAAGAGGTTTTTTTGATGGAGATGGCTGTGTCCATCTTTTTCGAAATCGATATCCAAGTCATCTTAATACATACTTTTATACAGGAAGTCCTTATATGGCAGAATTCCTTTGGCAAAAACTTTCAGGATATTTAGTTGACTATAAAGGCACCATAATGAAAAAGCGTAACAAAAATGCTTTTGTAATTCATTTCGGTCAAAAACATAGTGAAGTAATCTTTCGTTATATGTATAATAATGCAACTATCTTTATGAATCGTAAATATTCTATATTTTTGAAAGGGATTAATACCAATGGATCTTAGCGGACTCAATAAAGAGCAACAAAAAGCTGTATTAGCTACAGAAGGACCAGTGATCATTCTAGCTGGAGCTGGATCGGGTAAAACTCGAGTTCTGACTTATCGAATATTATATTTGCTTACTGATAAACATATTGATCCATCAAGTATTCTTGCCATCACATTCACCAACAAAGCTGCCTTGGAAATGAAAGAGCGGATGAAAAAATATCTGCCCGACAGGCCGCTGCCATGGATCGCGACGTTTCATGCCATGTGTGCCAAAATACTCCGTCGGGAAAGCCATCACCTGGGCTTTTCGCACAATTTTATTATTTATGACTCAGCAGATCAGCTAGAAGCGATAAAAGAAGCTATGCGGATACTCAATATCTCAACCCGTGATTTCAAACCTCATTCAGTCCATGCCACCATCTCTCAAGCCAAAAATGAAATTATTATGGGAAGTGAATATAAAAATTTTGCCCGCGGCTATTTCCAGGAAACAGTTGCAAAAATTTATCCTGTCTATCAGACAATTCTGAAAGAAAATGATGCGCTTGATTTTGATGATCTTATTCTGCATACGATTAAACTATTCCGCGATCATGAGCAAATCCTGAAGAAATATCAGAATAACTTCCGCTACATTCTTATCGATGAATATCAGGACACCAACCGTGCGCAGTATGTACTGACCAAACTGCTCGTTGGCACGAATCCGAATAAACAAAATATTTGTGTCGTTGGAGATTTTTCCCAAAGCATTTACAGCTGGCGAGGAGCGGATTATCGCAACCTCAGCCGGTTTAAAGACGATTTTGCCGGTACGAAAACATTTTCACTTTCTCAAAACTACCGCTCCACACAAAAAATCCTCGACGGCGCGACAACAGTGATTTCCAAAAATACCAGCCATCCAGTCCTCAAGTTATGGACGGAAAATGCTGAAGGCGAGGAAATTGACCTCTATGAAGCGGATAATGAAGGTGATGAAGCGGATTTTATCATCAGAACTGTTGCTAATTTGGGACTCAAACGACTAAATCAGGTAGCGGTTCTGTACAGAACCAATGCTCAATCCCGTGTCATCGAAGAAGCGCTTTTGCATCATGGGCTTCCGTATCTGCTCATTGGCGGGACGAGATTTTATGAAAGAAAAGAAATTAAAGACATACTTGCCTATCTTCGCGTTATCAGTAATCCTAAAGATTTGGTGTCATACAAACGGATTGAAAAATTGGGGAAAGGCAGACTTGAGCGCTTTTTGGAATTGAACGAAACATTAAAAGTTACAAAAAAACCTGAAGTTGAGCCTGACCCAGCAGGCAATGCATTTACCGATTCATTAGGTGCTCCGGATAAAACTGACAGACCTGAAAAAACAATCGATATCCTCGATAGTGTCGTCAAAGCTACAAATTATCTTGATCTGTATGATGATAAAATTGAAGAAGATCGAGCGAGACTTGAAAACATTAAGGAATTACGCTCTGTTGCGATTGAATTTCCCAATCTGACTGACTTTTTGCAAAATGTTACGTTGGTGGAACAGGAATATCATTCGGATCGACAAGCAGACGGTGAAAAGAAAAACGCGATAACCCTTATGACGCTTCATGCGGCAAAAGGACTTGAGTTCCCGATCGTTTTTATGATCGGCATGGAAGAAGGGCTTTTTCCGCATTCGCGGTCTCTTATGGATAGGGGAGAGCTGGAAGAAGAAAGAAGACTTTGTTATGTCGGGATGACACGGGCAAAAGAAAAACTGTTTCTCACGTACGCTCGACGCCGGCTCTTTTTTGGGCAACGGACTACCAATGTCGTCTCGCGTTTTGTCACAGAACTGCCCGAACACCTAATAACCCAACGGGTCTCAGAAAACGACAGATATTTCTAATCTTCACTGTACCTGCTATACAACCACACACCGATAACGACCAACCAGGCGCCGAAGAATTCCACATAGGAAATGCTTTCACCATATAATAAATAGCCCAAAATTAATGAAAATAAATTACTTACAAGCAATAATTGCGTAGCGACGACCGCATTTAACTTCTGAAATCCGAAATTCTGGAGTTTGGTAACGAGCACAATGATAAATCCACTCACAAGTAGTCCATATAAAGCAATAGAATTTAAAAAGCCGGAAACAGGTAATGACTCACCAATAAAAAACGCGGTAATTACAGAGCAGATAAAAGCAAAAAACAAGACAACAACAGCAATTTCAGTATTATTGAGTTTATTTGAAAGAAATTTTCGACCTAGTACATAAATACCTATCCCTGCCGCGTAAAGTAAAACAAAAAAGTCACCACTATTAAACTGGGATAATGATGGAATTAAAGATTTTGTCGCAAGGACAAAAACGCCGTAAATAGTGATTAATAAAAACAGAAGCAGATTTAGTTTAAAAGCTTTCCTGAGAACCAATATCGTAAACAGAAAGACAAAAAGCGGCGTTGTTGAGCTCATTACAGCCACATTAAGCAATTTTGTATGAAGAACACCAAGTGTCACAAAATCCACTGCAAGTCCATAACCTAAGGTCCCCATTAAAACAAGTAAAATCCAATCTTTCCGGCTTATTTTTCCAAACTTTTTAAAATCAATCTTCTTATAAAAAAGCCCTATGGTCAAAAGCAAACCCAACGCGATCCGTAAATATACCTGGGTGAAAGGCCCAAAACCTGCATTTATTATCCGGACAGAAATATTGAGGAGAGTAAAACACAAAGCAACAATACACATTGCTACAATTGCTTTTTGCTTTGAAGTTAAGCTCATTTCTCAAGTATATCAGGTTTTATGTTCTTATTTTTTTCTTACTATTTTACAACTCCATCCTTGCGTGAGGCTGCTATTCTTGAGCCATGGTTAAAAGCGCAGTAATTTTTTCTGACGAAGATCAGGAAAAAAAAGAAGAAAAAAATTTCCGTTCAAATAGGCAGGAATCTGTCAATTTATCCCGTGAAGAATATAGACAGCTGATAAAAGAAGCTTATCACGAAGGTAGAGAAGAAGCACTGAATGAACAGCATAAACAACCTGGCGAACAACTGAATCAAACTGCAGATAATAAAACCCAATCGAAAAAAAGACCGAATAAATTAATGCAGCAGCAAGAGAAAAATAGGAAGCGTTTTAAAGAAGCTATTGTCCCTGAGGCAGAAAAACAAAACCTTGAAGTTGAAGGCAAAGAAGATGCGATGCGACTACACGCCAAAGAAGAGCAAGAAAATCTGCAACGTTTTAAAACAATCACTGAAAGACATGAGATTGAGATTATGCGGGCAAAATCCGTATGGCCTTTTTCTTTGTTCACCGATACATTGGTTATAGATACAACAAAAGTAACTATTGCCCATAAGCAGATGTTTGCTACAGAATATGTCGCAACAATTCCTCTAAAAGATTTAGCAGACGTAAATATTCAAACCGTGCTTTTTCTAGGAACCGTGTTGATAAAATATATGCCGCAATCGGAAAGTCCCGGCATGACGAAACCTGTTGAGGTCCGAATTCCCAATCTTACGAGAGAAAATGCCGTCAAGGCAAAAAATATCCTTAAAGGAGCACTCGTAGCAAAAGCCGAGGAGATTGATATCGCCAAATTACCGCCTGATGAAGTCGTAAAAGTACTTGAGAAATTCGGAGGCAACGAAGGAGTAGTTTAGAAGGGTAAAGGACTTATTTCCCTCTTTGTTTATCCGAAATTAAAGAAAGAAAGTATTCATGCAGGCGCGTATCATGCGTAAGTTCCGGATGGAAAGATGTTGCGAGCATATTGTTTTGTTGTGCGGCAACAATAGTACCATCAGTTAGTTGTGATAAAACTGTGACTTTTGGACCAGCTTCGATTATTTTCGGCGCCCGGATAAACGTAGCATGTAAAGGCTTATCATCAAGAACTGATATAGAAAGTGGCGTTGCAAAACTGTCAATTTGTCGTCCAAAAGCATTGCGGTCAACGACAATATCCATAAGGTTAAGAGGCGCTGGCCTTAGTTGGGCCAATTTTCTGGCCAGTAGAATCATCCCGGCACAGGTTCCCCAGACTGGCATACCACTCTTAATCCTCTGTCTTAATGGCTCCCGTAAATTAAAAACCTCAAGTAGTTGTGCTATTGTGGTACTTTCACCACCCGGAAAAATTATTCCATCAATTGATTCTAAATCCCGGGGGAGTCGTACTTCTTTTGTAGCTATCCCCAACTTTTTAAGCGTTGTTATGTGTTCTAAAAAATCTCCCTGAAGCGCGAGTACTCCGATTGTTGTAATGTTTACCATCCTCTTTTTGCGAGCAATTGTTCTTCCGGCAAGGTGCGGACATCAATACTCTGCATTGCTTCGCCCAAGCCTTTTGAAACTTTGGCGATGATTTCAGGATTTTGATATTGGGTCGTCGCAACGACAATTGCCTTTGCTCGCTTGAGTGGATCACTTGATTTAAAAATACCTGATCCGACGAAAACCCCATCTGAACCGAGCTGCATCATGAGAGCCGCATCAGCTGGCGTTGCGATGCCACCTGCAGCAAAATTAACAACGGGAAGTCTTCCTAATTTTGCAACCTCTTCAACTAGGTCAAACGGAACTCTATATTCTAATGCTTTTGCCTCTCGTTGTTTCTTACTCAAATTCTTAAGAGCTACTATTTCACCAGTTACTGTCTTTTGATGCCTAACTGCTTCAACAATATTTCCTGTTCCAGCCTCACCTTTCGTTCTGATCATCGAAGCGCCCTCATTGATTCTTCGAAGTGCTTCCCCTAAATTGCGACATCCGCAGACAAACGGGACGTTAAAATTATGCTTATCTACATGCGCTTCTTCATCAGCAGGAGTGAGAACTTCCGACTCATCAATATAATCAACACCCAATGCTTCAAGAACTTGCGCCTCGACAAAATGACCAATTCTGCATTTTGCCATAACAGGAATTGAAACCGCATCCATAATTTTTTGGATCATTTCAGGATCAGACATTCTGGCAACTCCTCCTGCCACTCTTATATCTGAAGGCACTCGCTCCAATGCCATCACTGCGCATGCTCCAGCATCTTCAGCGATCTTTGCATGCTCAACATTAACAACATCCATAATGACGCCGCCTTTAAGCATTTGTGCGAGACCTTTTTTGACTTCAAAAGTCGCAGTACTCTTCACTGTTGTGCTTTTTCCGTTTTTCACAGTTTAGTTTATACCTTACTTTGGGTATAAAAACAACCCCGGGTTTGTTAAGATAGAAGATATGCAAATAGTACCAATACAAACTGAAGATAAAGATATCTATAACAACCTCGTCACTCACCCGCTGCAGGCGTTTGAATGGGGACAATTCCGTGAGGAGGAAGGAGTAAAAGTTATCCGACGGGGTTTTGTTAATGGCGACAAACTTGTTTCTGGCTTTCAATTAACTATCCATAAAGTGCCCAGAACAAATTTCACCATAGGATATCTCCCGAAAGGGGAGATGCCGACTAAAGAATTACTTGACGAACTAAAAAAAATCGGCAAAGAAGAAAACTGCATTTTTATTCAATTGGAACCAAATGTAACAACAAAAGAAATGGAAAACGGAAAACGGAAGATGGAAAGTTTCGGACTACGTCCTGCAGCTCACCCATTATTCACCAAATTTACTTTTGTCTTAGATCTTACTAAAACTGAAGAAGAACTTCTTGCATCAATGCATCCAAAAGCCAGATACAATATCAAAGTTGCCAAGAAACATAATGTGGAAGTGAAAGAAGATGATTCAGATAATGCTTTTAAAGAATACTGGAGACTCACCGAAGAAACAACCAAACGCCAAGGATTTTACGCGCATACGAAACATTACCATGAATTACAATGGCAGACAATTCCTCACGCGCTAACTACCAACTCCCAGCTACCAACTACAAATAATCTGACATCCCATTTATTTACTGGAAAATATGAAAATAAAACCTTAACTACCCTGCTCTTTTTTGTCTTTCACGACACACTATATTATCCTTATGGAGCATCAAGCAATGAACATAGAAATGTCATGCACTCCAATCTCACGATGTGGGAAGGAATATTATTTGGTAAAAAACTCGGGCTGAAAAAATTCGATATGTGGGGAGCACTCGGCCATGAACCCGATCCCAAAGATCCCTGGTATGGCTTCCACGATTTCAAAAGAAAATTCGGCCCCGAACATGTGGAATTCATCGGGAGTTATGATTTAGTAATTAATCAAGCGATGTATCAAGCATACAAAGTTGCGGATAAACTCAGATGGCTTTATTTGAGAATGAAAAAATAAATTAGGCAGCTAATCGGGCAAGTGGCGTAGAACCTAACTCGGCAAACGCTTGTACAACATCTTTTGCCTCTTCAGGATGACCATATCTTACTGTCCCTTCTATTTCTTTTCTTTTATTTCTTTTCCCTACTAAGACAGAATCCTTTACCAAAATATGGGCATTGTCAAAAGGAACATCAACAGGTGTTCCAATAATCGAATGTTCAACTATGCCGCCAAGAACACTTGGAAAAACATCTACTGTCCCGTAAATTACACTATTAATCACGTCAACTCCTGCGGTTTCCTGTGATTGAATCGCGGGGATAATCCAACGATCAACAACTCTCGCTGTCTCTGCCATTTTTCCAAACCCTTCATATTCATCATTAGCTCTTGCTCTACCAAATGACGAATACGACATATCCTTATCAAGAAGCTTATCAATCTCTCGTAAACTTCTCCTCACCATTCCACTATTTGTATTTCTTATACCGTCCGCCATCGCAATAAGTGATTCAAAATGAGACGCAGTAAATTCAGGAGGATTAGCGCCTCTTACAGCTCTTCCCAGTACAAATGCTCCAACAAGTAACTCGTCTGAAACCTGAGGATTCCTCGCTGATCTGAGAATATTAGAAGATGCAAAAATTACTCCACCTGATAAACTAGCATCAACTGACTCTGCAAGAACAGATCTTCCTTTTATGGACTTCCCACTCGATGAATAACCTTGTAAAGGACCTGCCAGAAGAGTTTCTGAATCAAGTTCTCCCCAAAGTGGAAGTAAGTCTCTTCTCATAACAGTGCCTTTTCTCCCTTGCCTCCGCCTTGCCATTGTAGCAGAGCTGAATTCGTGTTCTTTCCAATGCGGTTGATCAATGACGATCAGCCTCTTCAATGCAGGTTCAATAACTCCTGTATGAACCATCACATCTAAAGGTACTCTTGCTCTTGCGTCTACTTTTGCCATAATAAGAGGAAATTATACTATAAATAAAAACAAATACAACCTATAAGAATAGCTAGTCAATATTTACTTCGTGGCTCATGCTTCTGATGGGGGATTTCGTAGCAATACAACTCCGCTTTATCATCCTTCGCAATAAGTGGCAGATCCATTTGGTAAACAAAGGTTACAATTCTTGTTCCCGGTTTGAGTTCTTTGAGAAATCTCGGACGGAGCTTCACAAGTGTCTTGGGAATCAGATACATAAAAATAACTGACGCTTTGGAAATGTCCTGATTCCAGAAATTATCTCTTCTGATTTCAACCTGTTTCGAAACTCCCGACAATTTTACATTGATTTTCGAAATCCACGCACGAAACGGATCTATTTCAATCCCCACTCCCGTTGCCCCGTATTCCTTGGCTGCAATGATGAGTGCAGTCCCTTCACCAGAACCCAAATCATAGATCACATCACCTTTTTTTACTTTCGCCAGATTGCATTCAATCCGCGCACGTTCAGGAGTAGTCCGCCACCAGGGAGACCAGGGACTATCTGGTGGCCAGAGCATCGAGAGAAGAAAAAGCAAAATAACAAGGACAACAAAAGAAAGAACTATGACAGCCATACTTTCCCTATTATAGCGCTTTTTTCGACCCAACCAAAGACTCTACTATCAGTACTCGCATTTTTGTTATCCCCCTGGACAAAATACCTTGTTCCACTTTTTTTCGTAATTCTTTTAATAAGCATTTTGCCATCTCTTGGATCAAGAAGAACAATAATGTCATTTTTCTGTGGATGTCTTAACCAAAAACTCATGCGATTTACCAGAACAGTCTCGCCTGCTTTTATTGTTGGTTCCATACTTATTCCTTGAATGTTGCATTTATAAATAGGGGAGAGGAAGAGAATTTTTTTTAAAACACTAAACACTATTTTGCAGCTTTAGTTTCTTTAAATATCTTATCTATTTCAGAAATAAGATCCAAAAGCTTTTGCCCGACTGATGGATCTACTGATTTTTTGGTATCTCCTGCTGCTTTGGTTGCACGCCAGAAGATATCGTGAAGATTGGGATATTTTTCAACGTGTTCGGGTTTGAAATAGTCAGTCCACAAGACCCAAAGATGATGCTTTACGAGTTCTGCACGTTGCTCTTTGATAAAAACTGCCCGCCACTTTTGCTCGTCTTCATGTAGTCCCGCATATTTTTCCATAATCTTCATCACACTTTCAGCCTCAATTCTCGCTTGTGCGGGATCATAGACACCGCAAGGAAGATCACAATGAGCGAAAGCTGTTTGTGTTGGAAGCATTTTGGACAAAAGTGTAAGAGCGGAGTTCATAACAAAAATAATAGCGCTTCTCTGAACAGATTGCAAGACATAATTCAGTAAGAGCACAAAGTGTGTTACTATAAAAACATGTTCAATCTCCTTACCAAAGAACGACTTCTGGCAGTTGCTTTTATTTTCATTGCTTTGATTCTTTTGATAACACAAGGCAATCTTTCTTTTATCGTTTTATTACCAATTCTTGTGCTAATGTTAATCATTAGCTGGTATCTTTATAAAGAAATACAACGAGATAACGAAGAAAATCTTAAGCAGAGTATCAAATATATGCAGGAAGAAGCACAAGCACAAAAATGGCTGCACAGATCATTTGTTCCCAAAGCCCGAAGGCTCGCAAAAAAAGAGCTAGGAAGCATCATTCTCGCGAGTGGCATAACCCTTTTGACCTTCATATTTTTCTGGAGTTATTTTGTAAGCGGCCTTACTGCAGCACTTCTTAATACCCTTTTTGGTTTATTTTTCTTTGTAGGATTTACATTATATACACTCTACGCGCCAAAAGAATTTACAAAAATTTTCAAACACGTCCCGACCCGTTATCAGCATCACAGCAAAAATGATTGGGTGCATGCTTACCTGCTTTTGTTGCCTTTTGCCCTTGCGGGATATATTATTTATTCGCTTACCACAACAGGGGAGGGAATAGGAAGAATTTTAATTGAAACGCTCGCCTTCTTTTTTTCGTATACATTTCTTTTTATCTGTATGTATTCTATATGGTTTTTATATAAGGAATATCAAAAAGAACAAGTTGGATTATTTAAAAAACTCCGATGAGAACAATGATGGCGCTATAGCTTGCGCAGCATACATTTCATTCCAATACGTTGAAGGCACTTTTTCTAGAAGCTCTGCATTAATAAACCCACCCTGTTTAGAAACTTCTTTGAATTTTTCAAATGACACCGGATATGGGACCCATTGATTACCCTCATCGGTATTGTATTCAACAATCAATAATTTGCCGTTCGGTTTGAGTAAATCCCGAATTTTGGTCAGAAAAGCAGGTTGCTCTTTTACATAATGAAGAGAATTTGCCATGAGAATGCCATCTAATTCAGGCAAATTTATTTGATTGGTAAAATCTTTATGAATAAAACGGACATCAAAGCTCGAAAACATTTTATCAAAAGCATTTTCCTGGACCCGCAAACGGCTTTCGTCTTTATCAATTGAGAAAATTCTGGTTAGGGGTCCTGCAAGGTCACGAAGCGCGAGAGTAAAAGCGCCATCACCGGAACCAAAATCCGCCCATGTGCCGCCCTTTTGAGTAATCGCCTTTTTAATCAGATGTACATGTTCATCGTGTGTCATACTTTTGCAGCCAAGCTATTGGCCAAAGAATCTGCTCTCTCGTTATTGGGATCACCTGAATGCCCAAGGACTTTTTTATAATCCACCAGTAAATTATTCTCTTGTATCACCTTTTCGATATCTTCAAAAATTTCACGATTTGCGATCACTTTACTTGCAGGCTTTTGAAGATTAAAAAGTGAAATCTGGCTATCCGTATACAACAATATGTTTCTAAAATTCTGCTCAGCCGCCCATTTAAGAGCATAATAAATAGCCAAACCTTCAGCTCTGTTATTTGTTTGTTTACCTTCCACGCGGCCTGCAGCTTCTGTTTTACCAGAGACAAAGGCCCAAGCTGCTCTAGCCTTAGGTGTTCCATTATATACGCAAGCCCCATCTGTCCAAATCTCAGCATCATATCCCGTCAAACTTTTTGTTTGTGATCCTGAAAAGAGGGGAGAGGTTTGGGGATTCGTTACTTTAAACTTATCATCATGATACAACTTATTGCAATTGGAACAATAATAATATGCTGAATAATAAAATGGTTTTTGTAATTGCTGAGGAGTACGTTTAGTCTGTTTTTCAACCAACCTCTTACCGCAATTTTTACAAGTTCTCTGTTCTTCCATACTTTTTATTATTATATCAGGAATCTACAAATAGAGGCTAAATAGTTTAATAAAAACACTATATCTATATATTAACTATATCAGGTACACTATCGGTCTTATGGAACTCTATGTGTCCAGCAATATCTAATGGTACAATGAAGTAAAGTACACAAACTAAAGCATGATATTTATTAAAATTACGACAAAAATGTCACGAAAACTCTTTTCATTTAGTGAGAAGGTATGGAAAACGGCAGATGTTCAATATTACGGAAAACAAATTGATTGGAAAAAAGAGATGCTCATCATTCAGGCATATAATAAAGATGAGCTTGCCGGCGTTCTAGAACTTTATATGCAGGCCGGAGTGATGCACATACAGGATCTCGTTGTAGATTTTGCGCAGCAGAAACAAGGGATAGGAACAGCACTCATGAATAAGGCTGAAGAAATCGCAAAACAAAACAACATGCATAAAATATATCTAGAAACAGGAAAAACATGGGGAGTCAGAAAATTTTATGAGAAACTCGGTTTTAGCCTGACAGGAGAATTACCCAAACATTATGCCAAACAAGATTACGTGGAGTACACCAAACTACTTAATTTATAATTCTATTTTTCCATCTTTCACCTTAGGCTCGATGGTATCTCCAGGTTTGATTGTTCCTTCAATAATCCTCGTTGCGATTTCATCAACCAGCTTTTCCTCAATTGCCCGACGTAGAGGGCGTGCACCAAAGACTGGATCGTAACCGACTTCTGCGAAATACATTGCAAGATCATCGCTTATTTTAAGGGATACACCATTTTCAGCCATCCGTTCTTTAACCTCATCAAGCTGCTGCTCGGCAATATGGAGAAGATCTTTGGGGGAGAGGGGATTGTAAATGACTACTGAATCTAAACGATTGAGAAATTCAGGTTTGAAATGTGCATGCAGCAACTCCCAAACACTTTTCTCAGCAGATTTTTTATCTTTGGCCTCACGAATCACATCTCCGCCAAGATTGCTCGTCATGATAATAATAGTATTACGAAAATCAACCGTCATACCCTTGCTATCCGTGAGTCGTCCGTCATCAAATATTTGAAGAAAAATATTGAAAACCTGCGGATGAGCTTTCTCAATTTCATCAAAAAGAATTACCGAGTATGGACGACGCTTTACAGCCTCAGTAAGCTGTCCGCCTTCATCATAGCCGACATAGCCTGGAGGAGCACCAATCAATCGCGCAACGGAGTGAGACTCCATATACTCGCTCATATCAATCCTTGTCATGGCATGCTCATCAGTAAAAAGAATGCGGGCGAGTGCCTTGGCAGTTTCAGTTTTACCAACACCAGTCGAACCAAGAAAAAGAAATGACCCAATTGGCTTGTCTTTACGGCCCAATCCTGATCGAGAACGCCTGATGGCACGAGAGACAACTGATGTAGCTTCATCCTGTCCAACGACATATTTTTTGAGTTCATCTTCTAGGTTTAGTAGTCGCTCAGATTCCGTTGAAAGGATTCTTGTTGCAGGGATACCTGTCCAGCGGGAGACAACCCGCGCAATATCATCTTCATCAACTTCTTCGCGCAGAACACGTTCCTCAGATGGAATTTTTTTCCATTGTGCATCAGCTTCCTGTAATTTCTTCTCAAGCTCAGGAATTTTGCCGTATTTAATCTCCGCAGCTTTCTGGAGATCAACAATTCGTTCAGCTTTATCCAATTCAATACGATAAGCATCAATTTTGGCACGGATATCCTGAATTTTTTGAATCAGATCTTTTTGTGCTTTCCAACGATCTTCTATAACCGATGCTTCCTTTTTGAACTTTTCGAGTTGTTCTTCCTGTTGTAATTTGCGGGACTTAGCAATCTCTGTTTTATCACGCCGAAGTGCTGCTAATTCAATCTCTAATTGCATTATGTGCCGCTTAAGTTCATCAAGTTCTGCCGGCATACTTTCAGTTTCAATTTTTATCGCAGCTGCTGCTTCATCAATTAGATCAATTGCTTTATCAGGCAAGAATCTTTGGGGGATATACTGAGCGGACAATTTAGCTGCAGCAATGAGTGCATTATCTGTAATTCGTATTCCATGATGTAATTCATATTTTTCCTTAATGCCGCGCAAGATTGAAATGCTATCTTCAATTGTTGGCTCATCAATAAGAACTTGTTGAAAACGACGGGCGAGTGCGGGATCTTTCTCAATATATTTACGATATTCGGTAACAGTTGTTGCGCCGATCATACGGAGTGTGCCGCGTGCAAGGGCCGGTTTGAGGATATTGGCGGCATCATTTGAGCCTTCTGCAGCTCCCCCACCTACTAAAGTGTGAAGCTCATCGATAAACATAATATATTTACTATCGGCTTCTTCTACAGCTTTAATCACGCCCTTAAGACGTTCTTCAAATTCACCCCGGAATTTTGCACCAGCTAGTAATAATGCAAAATCCAATACGACAACTTCTTTATCTTTAAGTGGTGTTGGAACCGCATTTTCAACTATTTTTTGGGCCAAACCTTCAACAATTGCTGTCTTACCAACGCCAGGATCGCCAATGAGGACGGGATTATTTTTCGTCCGACGCGATAATATCTCCATTACCCGACGAATTTCCACTTCGCGACCAATGACAGGATCGATCTTACCGGAGCGTGCAGAATCGGTTAAATTAATGGTAAATTTCTTTAATGCAACGAGTGGCTCAACCGGTTTGAGAAAGTCTGGGACTTGATTACTATCCATACTACCCTATTTTAGAATTAGCAAACTAAGTTGTCAAGTGCTAAAGTTAAAGGATAAATAATCCTCCCTATCGGACAGGTGCGGTAAATACGGTAAAAAATGAACTCAATACTCCTAAGATGTGTTTTTCGATAAATGCTAACATGATTTTCTTTAGTCCCCTCCTCTCTTCAGTTTTGGGGCAGCGAGTTAATTTTAGGAATGGCTATCAGTCATAACCGAGCGTTGGTCTCTTGCGAGGTTCGCTTCAGAATGGCTTAGTGATAACCGCTCCCCTTTTCACGATGCATCATAGACATCTTAAATATCATATGATGTGGGACTAAGAAATACGCAAATAGTACGTAAGAATTTGGCAAGAAATTTAATTTGTGATATACTATAGTATAAAGTGTTGTAAATATTTGACAACTAAGTTAAAAAGTTGTGTAATATAAAAATACTCAAGATTTTATAGTCATATTCTCTCTATAAAAAGGTATTAAAAGTAACCACTTAGTTAGCAAATAGCTAAATATGTATACAAATAATCCTTGGACTCGTGCCCAAAGACAACTGAAGAAAAATGCGTCGATGTTATCAATCTCACCTCTTCTCGTCGAGCGATTAACTCATCCCCAACGAGTCATCGAAGTAGCACTCCCTGTCGCATTGGAAGACGGAACAGTAAAAACATTTATGGGCTACCGTGTACAACACAGTAATATTAGAGGCCCATTTAAAGGCGGTCTTCGTTATCACTCTGATGTATCAATGGATGAAGTTAAAGCTCTCGCCTTCTGGATGACGATGAAAAATGCAGTTGTTGATGTACCATTTGGTGGTGGAAAAGGTGGGATAACTGTTGATCCAAAACAATTAACAGAAAACGATTTAAAAAATCTTACTACCCTCTTTACCAGTCGTCTGGGCGGCAATATAGGCCCACAAATTGATGTTCCGGCACCTGATGTTAATACTAATCCAAAAGTTATGTCATGGATCGCCAATGAATATAGCAAAAGTGCTGGCAAGGACAGCCTCGCTGTCGTTACCGGAAAACCCCTTGATAAAGGTGGTTCTTTGGGAAGGACTGAGGCAACGGGGCTGGGTGGAGCGTATGTTTTATTATATGCTTTAAAAAAACTCAATAAAAATCCTAAAAATTTAACTGTTGCTATACAAGGATTTGGGAATGTTGGCCGTTATGTTGCCGAATTCCTCACCCAATTCGGACTTAAAATTGTTGCAGTTTCAGATTCAAAAAGCGGTATCTATCTTCCAAGTGGCATTAAAGATATTGCGATGCTTGAAAATTATAAAAAGGAAAAGGGTACGCTTGAAGGCTTTTCCTCTGCAGCGAAAATTACTCCTAAAGAGTTACTCAAGCTTCCAGTTGATATCGTAATTCCTGCAGCTTTGGAAAATGTAATTACCGAAGATAACGCCCAAAAAATTAAGGCATCTATTATTCTTGAGCTTGCAAATGGACCCACAACTATTGAAGCTGATACTATTCTTCAGAATAAAAATATAAAAGTTATTCCTGATATTCTTGCGAATGCAGGTGGAGTTGCAGTGAGTTATTTTGAATGGTATCAAAATATCAATACTATTCACTGGACAAAAGAAGAAGTTTTTAAAAAGTTAAAAAAGAAAATGGATGTCGCAACAAAAGAAGTTTTTGCTTTTAGCACAAAACATCACGTACCTCTTCGTGATGCAGCGTATTTACTTGCCCTGACACGTATTCAAAAAGAATGGGAAACTCGTAGCTGAGATCTCTAAAGAGGAACAAAATGAAAAAAGTAGTAGTAAAATTAGGAAGAAGTATCGCAACATCTGAGAATAACACGATTGATGAAAATCAATTTGAAAATCTCTCTAAGCAAATAAAATTACTTCACGAACGCAACATTTTTGTTATTCTTGTTGTATCTGCTGCAGTATCATGCGGCGAACAAGAACTAGGACTGATCGGTCCATATTCTGTAACAAAACATCTTGTTGCCGGAGTCGGTCAGGCAGCCATTATGGCAGATTTACATCGTATTTTCCGAAAAAATCATTTAAAAATTGCCCAATTGCTCGTGACAAAAAGTGACTTACAAGAACGGCAAAAACGCGAAAATATTAAACAAGTTATCCACCAAGCTGCTGAAAGAAATATTGTCTTGGTAGTAAATGAAAATGATATCGCTGAGCTGCATAGTTTTGAAGGCAATGATTATCTCGCAGCAGAAATTGCCAAACTCGTTCACGCAGATAGTCTCCTCTTTCTCACCGATGTCCAGGGAGTTTTAGATGATCATATGCAAGTCATGAAAGTGTATTCAAAAAATAAGAGCCTTGCTCAAGTTATCAAAACGAATGGTAGAGGTGCCGTAGGAGGCATGCAAGCAAAACTCGACTCAGCAACAAGTGCTGCGACAAATGGTATAGACACATGGATTTCTAATGGAAGAATGCAAAATCTTCTTATTAGAATACTTCTTGAGAATGAACACATCGGCACAAAGATCTCAAATGACACGTTATGAATGACCTTGATGGCAAATTAAAAAAAGCAAAACAGGCTTCTTTTGAAATAGCCAAACTTACAGCAAAGAATAAAGCAACCCTCCTTCTTACAATTGCAGCAACTTTAAGACAACACAAAAATGAAATTCTTGAAGCAAATGCTTTGGATGTTTCTCAAACAAAAGAAAAAGGAGCAAGCAGCGCATTTATTGATAGACTAACCCTCTCAGAAAAAGGCTTTGCGGGGATGATTTCCCAACTTGAAACCGTTGCTCACTTACCTGAAGTACTTGATGAAGTTATTGAAGAAAGAACACTTACGAATGGTGTGCTTTTAAAAAAAGAAAGATTTCCCCTTGGCCTTATTGCTATGATTTATGAATCCCGTCCAAATGTAACTGTTGATGCAGTAGGATTATGTCTTAAAGCTGGAAATGCGGTAATTCTTAAAGGTGGATCAGAGGCTGCACATACCAATAGAATGCTCGTGCATTATATCCATGAAGTGCTTACCCAACACCAGATCTCACAAGCAGCGGTTACTCTTTTGGATAAAGCAACTCATGCAGATATTGATGAAATGCTTACACGAAATGATGTTATTGATGTTGTAATTCCAAGAGGAAGTTACGCACTTACCACAGCTGTAGCAAACAAATCCCGTATACCTATACTCTATCATTCCGCTGGAGGAGCACGGATGTATGTTGATAAAAGTGCTGATATAGAACAAGCGCTTGAGATATGTGTAAACGCAAAAACAAATAGAACAGGCGTATGTAATGCCCTTGATATGGTCCTCGTTCACAAAGAAGTTGCTGAAAAATTTCTTAAGAAGTTAGATGAAGTAATAACTGCAAAAGGATTTGAAATCCGCGCAGATGCAAGAGCAAGAGAATATATGCCTAATGCAAAACAAGCAGCGGAGAAAGATTTTTCAACGGAATTTTTGGATACTATATTGGCAGTAAAAATTGTTGATGATGCACCGGAAGCGATACAATTTATTAAAACCCATACCCATGGTCATACAGAAATTCTTGCGACCAAAGATGAGGATATTGTTAACACATTTATCCATGAGATAGATGCGGCAGGACTCATGATTAACTGCTCTTCTCGTCTGCATGATGGCGGAGAATTTGAAATGGGCGCTGAGATGGGTACTGCAACAGGAAAACTTCATGCGCGTGGTCCCGTGGGCGTACGTGAGCTAACAACGTATAAGTGGATTGCATTTGGAAATGGACAAATAAAGCAATAATACAATGCGTGAGCGAATTGCAATCATCGGGTCAGGAAACATGGGGCAAGCCATCGCTCGTGGACTGCTAGATAACAAAATAATTACCCAACAACAACTTTTCTTAACGAATTCTCAAACCGGCAATAAAGAGG
Source organism: uncultured Gammaproteobacteria bacterium (assembly GCA_964540055.1). GTDB lineage: Bacteria > Patescibacteriota > Microgenomatia > Levybacterales > UBA12049 > JACDET01. The sequence continues at coordinate 49,053 of CAZILC010000006.1, forward strand.
CTATCACAAAAGCAGATATTATTATTTTGGCAGTAAAACCGCAAAATAAAGATACTGTCTTTGAAGAAATAAAAGAAGTAGTCACTAATCAACTTATAATATCAGTAATGGCCGGAATCACCATCGAATCGATCCAAAACTCACTTGGTGGAAAAAATAGCATAATTCGAGTGATGCCAAATATTGCGGCAAAGATTGGCAAATCTATGTCTGTCTGGATAAAAAATCCACAAGTTTCCTCGACACAAACTGAGAAAATCAAACTAATACTTGAAGCCATTGGCCAGCAACTGGAATTGCACACAGAAGATCAAATCGATAAAGCAACAGCGATTTCAGGCAGCGGACCTGCTTACATTTTTTATCTTACAGAAATTTTGGAAAATGCTGCTATAAAAATTGGGTTTTCTGACCGAGAGGCAAAATTATTAGCTGAACAAACTCTCATAGGAAGCGCTGAATTGTTACAGAAATCAAAAGAATCAGCAACAAATTTACGAAGTGCTGTTACGTCCAAAGGCGGTACAACTGAAGCTGCGATAACTATCTTACAGAAAGAAAATATACAGAATATTTTTAGCAAAGCTATTACAGCAGCATATACCAGAGCTAAAAAGCTCGGGGAAAACCTACGTAAGTAACCACCATTTTCACTTTACTTATCCCCTATTTTATTTTATGCTGGAATAAGCCATGAAGATTGACATTTTTTCTGCTGCAATGATCAAAACATTCCTTTATGCCGGGATTACCCTTCTTATTGCAGTATTATTGGATTATATTCTCAGATCGCTCATCAGAGTTCCTAAACATTTTAACAATAAAAGAACCCAAACCGTAGCCGCGGTGACGCGTAATATAATAACAATCATTATATATGTGTTCGCAGGATATATTATCATTACTCTTTTTGGCATCAATTTGACCCCACTTCTTGCCAGTGCAAGTATTATTGGTATCGTTCTTGGAATCGGCGCTCGTGAGATCATAGAGGATTTCGCTAACGGATTTTTTCTCTTATCTTTGGATTCGATAGCAATTGGAGATTATCTACAAATTGGTACCAACTTTATTCAAGGTGATAATACGCTAGGCACTGTTGAAAATATTGGTGCTCGGACGCTGACTATCAAAGCTGATGACGGTTCATTTCATATAATCCCAAACGGTCAAATCAAAAAGATCATAAACTATTCCAGACATCGATTTAATATTTTTATTGATCTTCCCGTGAAGGCAAATCAGGATATTGAGAAAGTGACAAAAGCAGCAGAAAATGCCATGAAACAGCTGCATAGTGATCAAGAATTTACCGAGGCAATACTCACCGGCTCACAAGTAAATGGCATTGAAAGTTTCGCAACTGGTGAAGTTATGATATTTAGAACTACAATAACAACTTATCCATCACGACGTATAGAAATAGCAAAACAATATCGCTTACTCGTTAAAAAAGAATTTGAGAAACACAAAATTCAATTTGCATAATGGCCGATTTATTACAAGAAAAAGAATATTGGCAGAAATCACCTGATCAAATTCTACAAAAATTGCAAACAAGCATTTCAGGACTAACGGAAAAAGAAATCCTAACCCGGCAAAAACAATATGGACTCAACACAATTCACAAAAGGAATGTCAATCTTCTAACGCTTTTTATCAGACAATTCACAGGAAATCCTCTTATTATTATCCTCGCGGTCGCGACATTTGTTTCCTACCTCCTTGGCCAACATATTAGCTCTTATTATATTTTTGGGATGATTATTCTCAGTGTTTTTTTGGGTCTGTGGAATGAATATAGCGCTGTCAGAACTGTTGAAAATCTTTTGAAAAAAATATCCCCTACTGCACTTGTTGAAAGAAACGGAGAAAAACTAGAAATTCCCGTCACACATCTGACAGTTGGTGACATTGTTCTACTCTCACAAGGAAGTATTATCCCGGCAGATGTTCGCCTCATTGAGACAAAAGATATGGAAGTGAATCAGTCAGCTCTCACTGGTGAAGCAAAAACTGTTTTTAAAACAAATGAAGCACTCACTGATGCACCCAAAAGCGCTACCAATATCGATAATATCGGCTATATGGGAACTATTGTTGAGAGCGGTTCAGGAAAAGGAGTTGTGATTCAAATCGGTAAAGACACCGCCTTTGGGAAAATTGCTCAAACTTCTTCATTCGTCAGACCAATTACCGATTTTCAAAAAGGGCTTATTACTTTTGGTGATCTCATTATAAAAGTAATTATCATAATGACCATTGTCATTTTTGTAATAAATTGGCTGTTGGGACATGCACTGATTGACTCTCTCCTCTTTTCACTCGCAATTGCAGTCGGTCTGACACCCGAAATGCTCCCTGTTATTGTAACAGTAAGTCTTGCTCATGGTGCTGGTAAACTTGCGAAAAAACATATTGTTATCAAACAACTTATTTCAATTGAAAACTTAGGAAATATGGATGTCTTATGTACCGATAAAACAGGTACATTAACTGAGGGTAAAATTGATGTAATCGACTTTTTTGATGTACACGAAAAAAGAAATATCGATGTTCTTAAATTAGCGCTCACTTGTAATACAGCGATCGTCCATCATAAAGTTCTAGGCAACGCTATAGATGTATCCCTATGGGAATATGCTATTAAGAATAATATTAAGCTCGATAAAGGAATTAAAAAAGTAGATGAAGAGGCATTTGACTATAACAAAAAAGCTATGTATACAGTTATTGAAAAACATGGTGAAATAATCTTAGTTGCGAAAGGTGCTCCTGATAATATTATTGCGCTTTGCAAAAATATTCCGGACAAAAAGAAATTACATGAAAAATTAATGAGTCTCAACAATAGCGGTTTGCGTATGGTTGCAGTCGCGACTAAAAAAATAAAAAAACAAACAGAATACAACTGGGATGATGTCGCTGATTTACAATTTGAGGGGTATATAACTTTTCTTGATATCCCCAAGAAGAGTGCCAAAGAAGCATTAGAAAAATTACACAATCTCAATGTCCAGACAAAAATTATTACCGGTGATAATGAAATTATTACCAAACGTATATGCCATGAAGTTGGCATCCCTTTTGATCAGGTGCTGATTGGCTCAGAAATTGAAAAATTATCCGATCACGAGTTAATGGCAAAAGTAAATGATGTTGATATTTTTGCCCGAGTAAGCCCCGATCAAAAACTGAGAATTATTCAAACGTTACAAAAGCATGGCCATACTGTGGGGTATATGGGAGACGGTATCAATGATTTACCATCCCTGCATAGCGCAGATGTTGGTATTTCGGTGAATACTGCAGTTGATGTAGCAAAAGACGCTGCTGCAGTTGTTCTTCTTCACAAAGGTCTTGATGTGATTGCCGATGGTATAACAGAAGGCAGAAAAACGTTTAACAATACAATGAAATATATCTTGATGAGTACCAGCTCTAATTTTGGCAATATGTTCTCAGCTGCCGGTGCATCTTTTTTCCTCCCCTTTTTGCCGATGACTCCGGTGCAAATTTTGCTTACTAACGGACTGTATGATATTTCACAATTAAGTATTCCAACAGATAACGTCGATGCCGAATCGCTTCTCAAACCCCGGCACTGGAATGTTGATTTTATTAAAAATTATATGATGTTCTTTGGACCGCTTTCCAGTATTTTCGATTTTGCCACCTTTAGCATTATGCTTTTTATTTTTCATGCAAGCGGATCGTTATTTCAAACAGGATGGTTTGTTGAATCCATTGCCACAGAAATTCTCGTTGTTTTTGTCATACGTACCGCACGAACTCCTTTTTTCAAAAGCACACCCGGCAAATGGCTTCTTATCACTTGCATTACAATGACTACAATCGGAATTCTTTTACCATTTACTCCGCTTGCTCAACCTCTGGGGCTTGTTGCTCCCCCACTTCGATATTTTGGAATTTTACTGGTTCTCATAGTTGCTTATCTCTTCCTTGTTGAAACAATTAAAACTGTCTTTTTGAAAAAATTCAACCTCTAAGCTGTACTATATGCTATAATTAGTCTTATAGGAGAAACTGTGGACAAAAATAATACCACAAACAAACCAAAACGGGACAAAATCGAAGTCTTTTCTTTTGCTGCTTATAAAAAACATCACGATTCAATAAAGCCACAGACACTAAGAGAAAAAATCACTCACAAAATAAAACATCACAAAGTCACCAAATCCGAATATGAAAAAATATATGAAGAATTAAAAGAAATGGATCCTGATGAACCTATTATCTGGATGGGAAAACCATCTCAAGTTACGAATTTATTTGGATATGTAGTATGTTTTCTCTTTTGCTGGTTAGTATTTCCTCTTATTCTTGCATATTATTTATATTTACGCACGAAGTTTACAGTGTATGTTCTTACCGCTCAACGACTGCGAGTTTACTCGGGAGTATTTATTAAACGAATTGATGATGTTGAGTTATATCGGGTAAAAGACACAATTTTTCTACAACCCTTTTTTCTTGCATGGTTTGGCCTTTCAAATATCCAACTCATCACTTCAGATTCTACATGGGGAGATGCTATGATAATGGGCATTACAAACGGAAGAATGTTGAGGGAAAAAATTCGAAGTATTGTTGAAGTTGCCCGAGAGAGAAAAGGAGTTCGCGAAGTTGATTATTATACGCGGGGTGAACCAATGCCTGCCGGACTATAATAAACTTGACATTACTTCAAATTTTTGCTCTACTAAAATTAGACATGAATAAAAAAACTGCTCCCAAAAAATCTACTGTAAGAAAATCCGTCAAACGCACAATCCCCCGCTCCCATACTTCACGAAGCAATCAAACCATTCTTATTAGAAGAATTGTAATTTTTAGCGCATGTCTCGTTATGGTTATCGGCATTGCAGCAACGTTCAATCGAGGTTCTGCAAGCCAGGCAGTCGCAGGTGCAGCTATCACACGGGGATTATTTAATCAAACAACCATTTGGATTCCATCAGTACCTAACGCGACAGGATATAATATCTATTACAAGCAACAGGGTGAACAGAAATTCACCAATGCAGTACGCAATATTCCAGTGAACGTTCACCAATACACAGTTTCTTACTTAAAAAGAGGTGTTACCTATCAATATACAGAAGCCGCGATTGTCGGCGGAAAAGAAGTCAATTTCACTCCGATCACAACCATAACAAATCTCCAATCAATGTAGTTTTCTAATTTTTTAAACTAAACTCTTACAGATTTCCTTGACAAGTTTTATATAATATAACTATATGAGTTCTGATACTCTACAAACTGCAACGTTTGCCAACGGCTGCTTCTGGTGCACAGAAGCTATCTTTAAACGCATAAAGGGAGTAGAATCGGTTATGTCAGGCTACTCTGGCGGTACAATTGAAAACCCCACTTATGAACAAGTTTCAAGTGAATCTACTGGACACGCAGAGTCAGTTCAGATTACTTTTGATCCAAAAATAATTTCTTATGAAACTATAGTAGATGTTTTTTTTGCAACACATGATCCAACTACACTGAATCGACAAGGCAATGACGTAGGAACACAGTATCGTTCTGCCATTTTTTACCACAATGAAGAACAAAAGAAATTAGCTGAAAAAGCAATCGAAAAGCTTGAAAAATCAGGAAAATATCATGATCCTATTGTTACAAAAATTGAAAAGTTCACAAAATTTTACCCTGCAGAAGAGTACCACAAAGAATATTATGATTCTCATCGCTCCGCTCCTTATTGTATGGTCATCATTGATCCAAAAATAAGAAAATTAATGGAAAACTTTAAAGAGAATGTAAAAGAAGAATATAAATAAAACCACCCGGCATTTCATCCTGCCAAACGAATAGTACTATTTTTAATTATTATAAAACCTTCAGCTGCTAATTCATCAAGCAATTTCTGCAACCACTCTTTTTCATTATCTATATAATCTTTTTTAATGAGTAATCCCACATCTTGAATTGCTACTTTTTTCTTCTGCAACAATAATTTGAGAATCTGCCCTCGATAATATCTGCGAGACCCATGAAATTTTGATTGTTTAGGAATTGGAATTTTTTCTTTTTTCAACATCGCAGCTGAATAATCCATCAATGCCTGATTCCATTCATAAGCCTTCCCTATTGGCAATAACTGGGTTGCTATTTCATACATTTTTTTGTCATCAATTTTATTTTCCAAACTATCCTTACTATCTGATAACCTTAAGTTTTGTTTTTCTACTTTTTCTGAATTTAGAAGCTGTGTTAGGATAACTTTTCTCACATTTGTATCCACCACCGCAATTTGCTGATCAAAAGCAAAACACAAAACTGCACGCGCGGTATACTGTCCAATTCCAGGTAAAGATACTAATTCTTTCTCATCTTCTGGAAATTTTCCATGATACTTTTCAGAAATAATTTCAGCTGTTTTTTTCAAATTAAGTGCACGTCTGTTGTACCCCAATCCGCTCCAATACTGAAGTACCTCAGCAACTTTTGCCTTTGCCAAACTTTGAACCGTTGGGAATTTCTCAAGCCAAGCTTCATATTTGGGAACAACACGGGAGAGTTGCGTTTGTTGAGACATAACTTCAGAAATTAATATCTTGTATGGTTCTCTTGTTTCTCTCCAAGGCAAATCGCGTTGATTTTTTTGATACCACTCAAGAATAAGATTTTGGAAATCGACAATTTTTTGTTGTGGAATCATTTTTGTATTCTAGCAAATAAAATATGAACTTTAAAACAGTTATTATTACTCATATATAAAATATCCATGATATACTTGATAAATGTTACTTAAAATCTTACAGCTCAATATGAATGCAAATAACTACTGGAATACTTTAATTCCATTTCTTACCTCACATAATTTTGACATTATTAATTTACAAGAATTAACAGGAAAAAACACAGTGAGTGGAAATATGAATTCACAAATCGATGTCTTTGAAGAATTACAAAAAATACTTTCTACTCAATACAACGGTGAACTTTCAATCAATACACGATACTCATCAGATCCCCAAAATTCATATATGGGAAACGCAATTTTTTATAAAAAAACATTTACCTTAAAAGGTGAACATATTTTGACCCTCCATAAAAGAACTGAACCATTCCCTGCAGTACTTACTCACTATGAAGAATTAGGAAGAACTGCAATGCATTTAAAATTAGCTATTGATGGTACAATCATTTCAATTATTAATGCTCATCTTGCCTGGGCAAAAACACCAGTTGAGGAGCCGCATCAAACAAAACAAGGAGAAAAATTCTTAGAATTTTTAAAAACAATTCACTTACCATTTATCCTAACAGGAGACTTTAATTTGGACCCTGATCAACCGCTAGTCCAAAAAATAAATAAATTGGCAAGAAATCTTACAAGTGAATTTCATGTTACCAATACGTTAAATCCTCGAACTCATCGCGCAAAAGTACTTTTTCCAAAAGGAGTTGCAGTTGATTATATATATATTAGTAACGATTTGAAAGTAAAAAATTTTTCAGTTATTGAGGAAGATATTTCTGATCATTTGGGATTGATTGCTGAAATAGAAATTTAAAGTAATCCCATTTTTTCTCTCACTTCTTTTACTGTCTCTTTAGCAATCGCGCTTGCCTTTTCATTCCCTTCTTCTATAATACGGTCAACTTCTTGAGGGTTGCTCTCCAGCTCTTTTCGTTTTTCTTGGATTGGTTGAAGTTGGTTGTAAATGGCTTGGGATAATTCCCTCTTTAAATCACCATATCGTATGCCTTCATGCTGATAGTCTTTTTCATATTCTTTACGTTTGTCTTCACCTTGAAATAATTGTACAAAGGAAAGAAGTGCTGAAACTCCTACTGGCATTGCCTCAAGACTTCCCTTTCCAGAGTCAGTTGGAGCTTTAGCTAATTTTCCTTTAATAGTTTCCAAATCATCTGTAAGGTTAATAAAACTTCCCTCAACACTTTTACTCATCTTACCTTCCCCCGTCAAAGATGGCACATACTCTCCAGTTGTTTTAAATGTCTGGGGTTCGGGAAAATCTGTTCCAAAATCTTGATTCATACGTCGGGCAATTTCTCTTGCAACTTCCAAATGAGGTTCCTGATCAACCCCCACTGGCACTGATGATGCCTTATATGCCAAAATGTCAGCAGTCATTAAAATTGGATAATTCAGAAGAGCCATTGTTGAATGTTGAGGATGTTGTTTTACTTTGTCTTTAAACGTTGGCAGATGCTGCATTTTTGCAATAGTTACGACGCTTGAAAGATAAAATGCCAATTCTGGATGATGAGGATTTGCTGCTTGCTGAAATAGTATACTTTTTTGTGGATCAAGACCTGCAGCAAGATAATCAACTATCACTTCCCGCCGATTTTTTTTTAATTCTTCAACATTATATGGTGTCGTAATGGAATGCAAATCTGCAACCATATAGAGAGTTTCATAATCCGGATCATCTTGCAAAGCAAGCATTCCTTTAATAGCTCCTAGATAATTTCCCAAATGCAATCTACCTGTTGCGCGTATTCCTGATAAAACTCGTTTCTTCATACTGTTGTATTGTATGTCATCCACAAAACTTATTCAATGGATAAGTCTTTGATAAATTGTTTTATTGATTCAGCTCTCTTATTTTTATTAGTTTTATTAATAACATCAATAATTGCACTTCCAACAATCGCAATATCTGAATAACCCCTTAGCATTTGAATGTGTTCTTTTTGCGAAATTCCAAAACCAACAGCAACTGGAATTGAAAAATATTTTTTTATTTTTTTAAGATAGGTCATAAGTTGGGGATCCAATTCTTTTTTTGCGCCAGTTGTTCCTTGTTTCGCAGTGAAGTATACAAACCCTCTAGCTTGTGATGCTATTTTGCTAAGCCGTCCTTCTGTTGAGGCAGGTGAAACTACATAGATTGGATATAATTCGAACTTTTTTGCAAACGCATAAAAATGTTCATACGCTTCTTCATCAATCGGCATATCCGGAACAATCAAACCACCTGCACCTGCATTTTTTGCATCATGGCAAAATTTTCCAACACCATATCGAAAAATAGTATTATAATATGCCATAAAAAGAAGGGGTATACTAACTTCTGAAGAAAGCGTTTTCATAACTTGAAACGCATCTTTCACTTTTGTACCATTTGCCAGCGATTCTTCACATGCTCTCATAATAGTTGGCCCATCAGCCAGGGGATCTGAAAACGGAATTTGTAATTCGACAAAATCGGCCCCACTCTCAACCATTGTTTTAACAAGAGTTACTGTTTCTTCCAGACTTGGATAACCGATAACTACATGCGTCATCAGCCCCATTCGATTCTCTTTTTTTATTGCTATTAACTGTTGATCAATATTATTCATAACCATTTTTTACTTCCTCTTTAAGAAACTCATAAAACTTTTTATCTTTAAAAGCTTTCGTCAGAATAAACAAATCCTTGTCTCCCCTACCTGATACATTTACAACAATTATTTTATTTTTAGAAAGAGACGGTGCAAGTTTTATTGCGTAAGCAACTGCGTGAGCAGATTCTAGAGCTGGAATAATTCCTTCAGTTCGTGCCAATGTTTTCACTGCAGCCAATACCTCATTATCAGATGCAGATACAAATGAAACTCTTCCAGAATCATGTAAATAACTAAGTTCCGGACCAATACCGGGATAATCAAGACCCGCTGAAATGCTATGTGTTTTTTGCAAATTTCCATCACTGTCTTGCAAAAAATATGATTTGTACCCTTCAACGACCCCCACTTTTCCGTTTAAAAACCTGACAGCATGTTCCCCCACCTTTTTCCCTTTACCACCTGCCTCGACACCGATTAAGCTAACACTTTCTTCTTTTATAAACTTTGTAAATGCTCCCATTGCATTGCTGCCACCACCGACACAAGCTATTACATAATCCGGCAAAATTTTCTCCTGTTCGCGAAGTTGCTCTTTTATTTCTTTTCCTACAATTGACTGAAAATCACGATTCATAGTCGGAAATGGATGTGGACCGAGCGCTGATCCAAGCAAGTAATGTGTATCTTGTACATTTTCTATCCAATCTTTTAGAGCAGCATTTACCGCATCTTTCAGTGTTTTAGTTCCTGCATCAACGGAAATAACCGTTGCTCCCAATTGCTCCATTAGAAAAACATTTGGACGCTGTCTGGCAATATCAACAGCTCCCATATAAACAGTGCAAGAGAATCCTAATTTTGCAGCAACCGTTGCAGTTGCTACGCCATGTTGTCCAGCACCTGTTTCCGCAATCAATCTTTTTTTACCCAATCTTTTAGCAATCAACCCCTGCCCTATGCAATGTGTTATTTTATGTGCACCTGTATGATTATGCCCCTCATTTTTTAAATAAATTTTTGCCCCACCCAGTTCTTTTGTTAGATTTTCTGCAAAAACAAGAGGAGTCGGTCTTCCAGAAAAGTTTGTAAGCAAATTCTTAAACTCTTTCTGAAACTTTGGATCTGTCTTGGCAGTCCCGTATTCTTTTTCCAATTCAATAAGAGCTGGCATCAACATTTCCGGTACATATCTTCCACCATATTGTCCAAAATGGCTTTTCATATTTCTACTCCTTTCGCATTAATAATAAACTGTTTTATTTTCTGCAAATCTTCCCTGCCGTTTGTTTCAATTCCGGAAGCCACATCCACTGCAAATGGTTTCACTTTCTCAATTGCTATTGCTATATTATCCGGAGTCAAACCACCTGCAAAAAAAATAGCATTTTTTTCTGCCAGATCTTTTGCATATGTATAATCAACCATTTTCCCTTTTCCTTGAATTTTTCTATCTACGAGTAAAAATTGCGCATATATAGGTGTTATTTTTTGCATTCTGTTAATACTTTTTATTACCGGATAGTGTAACTGTTTGATGTATGTATCATCTTCATTCCCATGTAATTGAATATAATCCAAATTAAGTTTTTGTGCTATACTTTTTACTTCCCGTATGTCAGCATTTCTAAATACTCCCACAATTTTTATTTTACCTCTGATTTGATTAATTATCTTTAAGCTTTTTTCCGGGTCAATATATCGACCTGCTGATGGTACAAAATTAAAACCGATAAATTCCGCACCTTCATTACTAGCAACAAGTGCTGATTCCAAACTTCGAATACCACAAATTTTTACTTTCACTTTCATATTTTTAAATCATTTATAAAACTTTTAATATCATTTGCTTGCATCAAACTTGTTCCAACCAAAATGCCATTAACTCCTGAATTTTTATATAATGATACCTCTTTGTGTGATGTAACTCCCGAAAATCCTAGTTTAATAAATTTATCTGGAATTTTTTCAATTAGCTTGCATGCACGTGAAATATCAACAGTAAGAGTTTCTAAATCTCTTGCGTTAACTGCGATAATATTTGTATTTGTTGTAATAGTTTTTTTTAAATCCTCATCATTATTTATTTCAACAACAGGTTCAATATGTAATGACTGACAAAGCGAAACAAATTCACTCAATTGTTTATCATTTACTAGTCTGGCTATTAATAATAAAGCATCAGAACCGGCTCGTTTAGCTTCATAAATTTGCTTTGAATCAATAATAAAATCCTTTTGCAATATTGGAAGCGCTACTACTTTTCTAACTTGTGCCACAGTTTCTATATCCCCCTTAAAGAAATGTCGCTCAGTTATTAACGATATAACATCAGCACCTACATCTTCGTATTGTTTTGCCCGATCTAAAAGATCATCGCGTGATCCTAAATGCAAATTTGAAGGTGATGCAAATTTTATTTCGGCTATAATTTTTAACTTATTTTTTTGTGTTTGAAATACTTCTAAAAACTTTACATTTTTTGCATATTGTCCCTCATGCACAACTTTTTTTTCAGTTTTATGAGATAATTCTTCTCTTTTGATTTTAACAATCTCTTGTAAAAAATTTTGATTTTTTTTAAGCATACTTATTTGTCTCCTTTATAAGGTTTTGTAAAACATTTTTTGCGTGTCCTTTATCAATAGATTCTTCTGCCAATTTTATTCCTTGATGAACATCTTTTACCTTTCCGGAAACCAACAAGGCAAATGCACTATTCAATACCACAATATCGCGTCTGGCATCTTTTTTACCCGCTAAAATTTCCTTAAGAATTTCTGCGTTCTCATTCACATCTCCACCTTGTATTGTTTTAATTTTTGATTTTTTTAAACCGAATTCTTGTGGATCTATTTTTCTCCTGCTGATTATGTTCCCTTTGATTTCAAATATAGTTGTTGTTTCATGCAATCCGATTTCATCCAATCCACTTTCTCCCGCAATAAGTATGAGATGTTTATAATCAAGATTTACAGCAACTTTTGCCAATTTTTCAGCTAACGCAATTGATGGCACACCAATAATTTGCCTTTTGACTTGGGAAGGATTTAAAAAAGGTCCTAGATAATTAAAAACAGTTCGTGTGCCAAGAGCCTTTCGTACTGGACCGATTATTTTCATTGCCGGATGGTAAATAGGTGCAAAAAGAAAAACCATACCGACAGCATCGAAAACGGCTTTTGCCTGAACTGGCGTAAGCGTAATAGTAACACCTAATTCAGATAAAACGTCTGCACTGCCGCATTTGCTGCTTGCTGCTTTATTACCATGCTTAATAACTGGAAGTCCTACCCCAGCAACAACTAATGCAACAGCTGTTGAAATATTAAATGTTCCCAGACCATCTCCACCTGTTCCACAGGTATCAATTGCATTTATAACTTTTGGAAATGAAATACTGTGTTTGCGCATAACATGGATTAATCCGCTTATCTCATCAATTGTCTCCCCTTTCATACGGAGTGCCACAAGCAGGGCACTCAGTTGAATTTCCGACATTTCTCCTCTTATACAACTATCTAAAAGAGATTCTATTTCAAAAGATTTCAAATCTTTTTTTTCAATTAATTTTTCAAGTAAATAAGTATCATTCATATCTTTGTGTTAAAAAATTCTCAAGCATTTTTTTACCGGCTTCTGTTGCAAAAGATTCAGGATGAAATTGTATTCCTTCAAGCGGCAATGTTTTATGCCGGATTCCCATTATTTCTCCCGTGTCCATTGCTTTTGCTGAAACTTCAAAACACTTTGGCAAACTTTTAGTTTCAATGATCAGTGAATGATAACGCATTACCTCAATGTCTTGAGGTATAGTTTTAAAAATACCTTTTTGATCATGAGAAATATTACTTACTTTTCCATGCATCGGTTTTATTGCCCGAACTACTTTACCACCAAAACAATACGCCATTCCCTGCATCCCAAGACAAACTCCTAATACTGGAACTGTTTTACCAATCTCTATTATTACTTCTTTACAAACACCAAAATATGCCGGATCACTGGGATCCCCAGGACCAGGAGAAATAACTATCTTGTCATACTTTCTTTTTTTAATTTGGTTCAGCGTAATTTTGTCATTGCGAAAAACATCAATAATGAAATTGATTTCTTTTTGTTGCAGTACCTCACCAATGTATTGGTAAAGGTTAAAAGTAAAAGAATCGTAATTATCAATAAGTAACACATTCATGATTCCAATACCTCTCTCATAGCTGCTAATTTATTTTGAATTTCTTCATATTCTTTCTGTGCAACCGAATCTGCAACAATCCCTCCACTTGTTTGTGCATAGCCATAATTGTCTGAAACAAAAAATGAACGAAGAGCGAGCGCAAAAGTGCAATCACCATTAAATCCAAAATGTCCCACACCACCACCGTAAGGACCGCGAGCATCAGGTTCATTGGCATCTATAATTTTAATCGTTTCAATTCGTGGTGTTCCGCAAACAGTCGGCATCGGGAAATTACTTGCCAGACCTGAAAACATATCTTCATTCGGACGAATTAATCCTACTACTTCACTGGAAATATGCTGCACATGACTAAATTGTTTAATTGTCATAAGATTACGGACCTTTACTGTCCCAAATTTAGCAACTTTTCCGATATCATTTCGATGCATATCAACAATCATTGTGTGCTCTGCTCGTTCTTTAGGATCATTGAGTAATTGCCGAACCAAACGTTGATCTTCTTTTGCATCTTTTCCACGCTTTATGGTACCCGCAAGTGGATTGCTCGTCATTTCACCATCCCTGAGTGAGAAAAGTAACTCAGGACTCGCACCAATTATTTTCTTATCACCGAATTTTACATAATACATAAACGGTGAAGGATTAATACGTCGCAACCGTTCATATATCTGCAATGTATCACCGCTCACTTTATATTCTGTTTTAAAACCAACTTCGCACTGAAATGTTTTTCCTGATAAGATTAATTCTTTAACGCGGTTAACAATGGCTGCATGTTCTTCTTTTGTTAAGCTGTTTCTTATAAATTGAGCACTGAATTTTTGTGGTACAATCTTTTTTTTCAGCATTTTATAAATAATATTGCTCCGGTCATTTTGATAATAAAAGTAAAAAACTTCATTGGTTAATTTGTCATAAACTAGTCCATCAGTATAAACACCAAAAAGAAATTGATCGAATTTGTCATGAACTTTTGCATTGAGAGAAGTTTCAATATAATTAACTGCTTCATAACTCAAATATCCAACAAGTCCTCCTGTATATTCTCTGGTAATAGTTTTTTGTGGCATCATTTGTCGGAGAGCATCATAAGGATTTGAGACATGATATTGTATAGTATCTATCGTTAATACATTTTCCTTTGCAGAAATTATGTTATCTGGATCAAATCCTATTATCGAATAACGCGAGAACTTCGCTTCCTCTCCAAGCGATTCATATAGAAAACATGTTGAGAACTCACTGTCAATTTTTCGAAACAATTCAAAAAAATCAATATCATCTGCTATTTTTGTATAATTCGGTTTTTGTCCGATTTTGATTTTTGGTAATTTTTTCATAAATTAAAAATAAAAAACCTCTCGCTATGAGAGGTTCATTGTTATATTTATATACCTTTAAACACGACAATCAGCCTCTCAAGGAAGACAAATTGCGCCACCAAGTAGTTTTTTGAATATTTCCCCGTTGTATTTCTTGTGAACCGCGTGTCACAGTCGCGACACCAACACCGACCTTCTCGGCTATTTCATGTTGTGCTGTGCCTTTTTTTAATAACTTAAAAATTTCCAAACGCTTTGGGAGTTCTTCCAATTCTTTCTGAGTTAAAAGCCCATGCAGCAAAGCATCCAGTTCTTTTTTATTTTTTACATGAATTAACGAATTAAGTAATTCTGAATATAACTGGTCATTCATACATACTATTATACTAGTATGAGATTAAGTATGCAAGGGGCAACTTTATTTATGCTTGCTGATAAAAATACGATATAATACAACTATGGATCAATGTAACAATCTACCTTCTCAATTGATTAATCGATGGGAAAATCTTTTTACTGAAAAAGAATATAAAAAATTATTATTCGTGTTAACAAATAAGTTAATCGCTTCTTTTCGAATCAACACTATACGTACAACTTCAGAAATAATTGAGAGAGAATTGACAAAACAAGGCTTCGAGTTTGAGAAAGTTAGCTGGTACAAAGATGCATATATAATGAAAAATAAATCTATACGCGATTTGACAGATACTGAAACATATAAAAATGGCTTTATATATATTCAAAATCTTTCGAGTATGATACCCGCGCTAGTGCTGGATCCGAAGGATGATGAAAAAGTACTGGATATAGCAGCGGCACCGGGTAGTAAAGCAACACAAATTGCAGCACTTATGCATAATACCGGTGAATTGACTGCAAATGATATCAGCTTCAAACGGCTTTTTAAGCTAAAAGAAAATTTAAAACAAATGGGAGTTACTAACGCCAAAGTATTAAATCTTGCAGGTGAATCTTTCTGGAAAAAGCTTCCTGAGTATTTTGACAAAACTCTTGTTGATGTCCCGTGTTCTATGGAAGGCCGCATTAAATGTGATGATCCGAAAACGTATAAGGACTGGTCGACAAAAAAAATCAAGCAATTGTCTCAAATGCAAAAATATCTTCTTCGTTCTGCAGTTTCTGCAACGAAAGTTGGCGGGACCATTGTGTATTCAACCTGTACAATGGCACCAGAGGAAAACGAAGAAGTAATCGAATGGGTTGTACAGAAATCGCCAAGTGCACTCGTGGTTGAAAAAATAGAAATAGCAAACTTACAAATGCAAAAGGGACTTACTTCATGGAAAAATAAACACTACAAATATACCAGTAATTGCCAACGAATCATTCCAAGTCAAACCATGGAGGGATTTTTTATTACAAAGCTTCATAAAACTGCATCGACACTTTAATAAAGTTACTTTTTAAGTTGCGTCATGGGTAGAGTTACGTTAGAATGTGAATGATGAAGAAAATTATTCTACTGGTCGTAGCAATTATTATTATTTTTGTGGGCGTTATAAACCACAAAGCACTTGGTGACACTGCTTATAACCTCCTCTATCAATCTCCTTGCGCAACGCCAAAAACATTTCGCATCGGGAAAATAGATTCAAGATTTGATATCAGTAAAGCAGAACTTTTAGAGGACGCAAAAGAAGCAGGCGGAGTTTGGAAAAACAGTCAAGGAGAAATTCTGATGCAATATGACCCTAATTCAGCAATGCCAATTAATATGGTATATGACCAAAGGCAGTATCTCGATACAAAAATTTCAAATTTAAACGACCAGGTTAACCAGCAAAAAAATTCACTTAAGCCGCAAATTGCTGATTATCAACAAAAAGTTGCCTCTTTTAAAAAAGACAGTGATGATTTGAATAATCAGGTACAATATTGGAATAACAAAGGCGGTGCGCCGCAAGATGTCTACAACAATCTCGTTGCCAAACAAAAATCTCTCCAGACACAAGCAGCACAATTACAGGAAATGGCAGATCAGCTAAATCAGAATACCGACCAATACAACCAGCAGATTCAACAGCTTAACCAACAAGTCGATAATTATAATAATGTGTTAGTAAATAAACCTGAAGAAGGGCTTTATACAAGAGACGGCGCAAATGAATCAATTGATATATATTTTAATAATTCTCGCCGGGAATTAATTCATACACTTGCTCACGAAATGGGTCATAGCCTTGGAATGAATCATAACAACAATCCCCAATCAATAATGTATCCTCAAACTAACCTTATCACAACACCTTCCTCTGACGATGAAGATGCATTAGCGCAAGTTTGTGCAAAACGGAGTATCTTTGTTCTAGCAACAGAAAAACTCATTCTATTCTTAGGGTCATTACATCAGAGTCTGAACAATCTTATAATTCAATACCAACAATAATCTAAAAACTCTGATACTTTAATAAGTATCTCTTACATAAATCTTATTGATTTACCATCAATTCTTAACATAGCACCCCTATGCTACTGACAGATAACTACGCTAGAACTCCTTACACTCAGTATCCTATTTAGCAAATAACTCACGCACCCAAATACTTTCAGAAAGGAAAATCTGTATGCAAAACGGAATGATTACCCGAGGAAACTGGAATATTTTCCTAACACTCAAAGATGAACAACTCCTCCTTGTAAAACGCAAACACCCCTTTGTGGTGCTTACACAAATAATTATTATTTGTTGTCTCGCTCTTTTTTTTATTTCAAGCGGATTCGTTCTTTTTCAAGACATTATTCATTCCGCTTCACTTTTCTATGTAACAGCACTTCTTCTTATTAGTATTGCAATTAGTTTGAGTACCAAAACAATAGTTGATTGGTACTTCCATATGTATATTTTGACAAACCGGAAAATTCTTGAGCTTCGATATACTCCACTTACTTCATATATGGTGAATGATGTGATGCTTGATCGGGTCAATTGTACGGAAGTTGATCTACAAACAAGTGGATTTTTCAACGAGATAATCGATATGGGAGATATCTGCATTACCTTTGATAGACCAACGAGAAGAGAGGAATTTCTTATTAAAGATATTCAAGGTTCACATGAACTTGCCACCTATTTAACACAACAGTTACTTGATAGTGCGCCCCAATCTACTAGAATGCAACAACAAAATACAATATGGTTTAGACAACCTAATACGAATCATTCAACTTATTAAAAAATGCTAGATCTTACGGTAAATCATTTTAAAAGTATAATTTTATTTTTCTATTTATTCGTAGTTATTGTTGTTGTGCTATTTAGCTGGCTGTATCTCAGCAGAACGACACGCGCAACTAAAGCAATTGGGCTGCATGCTCCTGAGTATCTCAAAATAATGGTACGAGTAAGTATTGCTAATGCCATCCTTACCGCTTTTCTTATCTTCTTTTTCCTTCTAACAAATATATACTAAATAATTTCTATAGTTGTGTTGGCACGGACAGAGAGTCCTCTGCAGCGCGCAGTTCGTTCGAGCAAAGCGAGACTAGAACGAGCACTGTAGAGTGTAGCCCGTGACAGGACCCCCACAATGCTATTGACAAATTTTATACGTATATGTATACTATACGTATATGGGAAACAAAACTATTTATGTGAGTGAAAAAGATGAACAGCTTTTTGACAGGGCAAAAGACCTTGCGGGAGAAGCGTTATCAACAGTTATTGCTCGTGCACTACGTGAATTTGTCTCCCGACATGAAAAACAAGCACAAGGTATGAAAGAAATCACCGTAAAAGTGGGCCAACTTAATTCTCAACGAGAACAACGTTTTGTGGGCCAGGAAATTGGTAAATGGTCAGGCTTTTCTGATGATAAAATCTGGCTGATGGATGCAAAAATCTATCGAACGCAAAAAGGTAATTGGGCAATTTTGCTCCACGAATCAGCAAAAGCCACCCTTCTAACAAATCCTAAAGAATGGTCAAAAAATGCTGACTATCTTGAGCAATCAAAGGGCACAGAGCTATTAGTTGGTGAGAATCTGGATACTCTTAAAAGTAAACTGCCTAAATCTCTCTTCTCTACCCTGCAAGATTTAGCAACACGATTTGAAAATCCGGTTGAATACTTGGATATTTAAGGAGGTGACATGTATGACAAACATTGATGATAAACATTTTGAACATTTGGCAAAAATGAGAACACTTGAAAGTATGAATCACTGGTATAGTTGGGAATCACCAATTGGACTTAGTATATTTTTCTTAACGTTAGTAATTATTGTAGTACTTCTCAAATGGGCATTTTTCCCGCATGTTGGGATCTAAATTCTGGAGCAGAGATTGTTATAAGTGTGAACGCTGAGCAATTTCTGCTTCAACGGTATCAACAGCTTTTCCATATTTGAGCCTAGATAGTTCTTTCACCAATTCCGCAACACGAGGATTTTCAAGCGCTTTTTCTTTTTCAATATCCTTAGTAGTATCAAGTGAGAATGGCTGAGCCGGTTCCCCATTAATCAACGTTCTCATAAAACAATTAAATTTATCAACATTAATCAAATCATGCTCATTAAAAATAGGTTGGAATTCGTGAGCAAGATAATTTGCATCAGTCACACCAACACGGAATGATGCAACAGTACCAACGTTTCCGAAAATCGCGTTTTTGATTTCTTCTTCCATCTGGCCGATAAACTGATTGGCAACAATAAGATTTAAACGATATTTTCGAGCCTCTGAAAGAATTTGCGCGAAATCAGGCGTTGCAAAATTCTGAAACTCGTCAACATACAAGAAGAAATCTTTACGTTCACTCATCGGCATATCCTGGCGTGACATTGCGGCAACCAACAATTTTGGAACCAATACCAAGCCCAAGAAATTCGAATTTTCCTCTCCAATCGTTCCCTTCGAAAGATTGATAAGCAAAATTTTCTGTTCATCCATGACTTTACGGAAAGAAAAGGCACTATCTGACTGTCCAATAATATTACGAATCATTTTATTCGTAACGAAGCGTCCGAATTTCGATGTAATATAGTCCAAAACCTCTGATTTATGAAAATCCGAAGTTTGTGCGATTTGATCGGTCCAATAACGTCTGATAATCGGATCTTGCACTTTTGGCAGTAGTTCTTGAACATAATTTTGGTCAGTCAATACACGCATAACCTCAATAAGCGTACTCCCCTTTTCATACATTACTGTAAGCATTGCATTACGTACTGCGTGTTCAAAACGCGGTCCGACTATACCGGTTTTGTTCGGATCGAACAATTTATACATAAGACCGATGATTGAATTGGCTGCGAAGTGCTTTTGCTGTTCGGTATCTGCTTCGAGCATATTAAAGCCCATTGGACGCTCGAAATCTGACGGATCAAAAAGAATCACATCTTCCGCCCGTTTCGGTGGAATAACTTTAAGAATATCTTCAACCAAATCTCCATGAGGATCAATGACCGCACACCCTTCACCATTATTAATATCCTGAATAATCATACTTTTAAGAAACTCAGTCTTACCAGTACCGGTTTTTCCGATAATATACATATGCCGCCTTCTATCATCACGTTCGATAAAGACAGGCCTGGCCAAACCCCGATACGTACTACGCCCCAGGTACAAACCACTTGTTGCGATATTTGATGGAGCTGCAGAACGCTTCGCGTTGAGCCAATGAATCCCCGGTGTAACGACACTTTTATTGGGAAAATGGTAAATTGTCGCGAGTTCTTCACTGGACATAACAGACGTCCCACGAAACATTGGGAAATAGCGGTAAATAAAATCTGTCATAAAAAGACCTCGGAAAAATTGCCAGCGCTTTTTGAAATGATTCATGTAGTCAAATTGATTAAATACTCCTCGGATATTACTCAAATGAGCGTTTGCAGCCTCCTGAGTCTCTGCGCAAACAACGACTCGGATGGTGGTATTAAATCCTGACTTCGTCAATTTATTCTCAACGGCTTCGAGTTCTTTTGCGTCGGCTTTATAGCTAGCTTTTTCAGGATTAGCTTCATTTTTCTTCACATTTCCGACATAACTTCGTCCAATTTTTTTCCAGTGATTGCTTGCCGGTTGAATAATTATCTGGATTGCAGCACCTTCTCCTTCCCGCATTTTTCCGAGAATTGAGGTAATCGTTGACATTGGATCAATCGGCAAATCTTTATATGTTTTAATCGGAAGATAATCGGCTCCTTTCAAATTCATCCACATAAAAGCAACTTTTCCATTATCCGAAAAGATATTATATTCGGTACCAATTACTGTTCCTCCTCCACGCTGTTTGGCGGCTGGATCATTCACAGATAATATATCAGCTTCAGGATACGCTCCATTAATTTCTTTTTCGACAAAATCCCGGTACTTTGCAGGTACATTGACATAAAATCGGATATCTCCCGGCAAACCCACAATTTCAAATGATACATGGGGCTGAGGTTTGAAATATTCAAATCTGGATGTTCCATATAACGCATATAAACTCGCAAAAAGCTGCTCTGCCGCATCAATTTTGATCTCATTTTCGCGTGGAACTGTCACTTGGAGTAAAACGGAATTCAGAGATATATTTTCACGATTGCGGTATCTGAGCCACAAAACGAATATATAAAAACCACCCCAGCAAATAGCGCACACGGCAGCAATACCTAAAACAATCAGGATGAGTGATGCTAAAACGTAGGCTAAATTGTGTACTGTTAAATCTTGTAATTGCATACTATTACGCTGCCACTTTTTCAGTAGGCGGAACTTTACTCGCTGTTAGCTGGCTCAAATTGACAGATGCTGTTTTAACCGGTACCGTTTTGACAGGAACTGTCTTGACCGGCAGTTTATTTGCTATAGCTCCTTTAGATACAGGTTTCATCACAGTCATTGCGATATCCGGATTCATTTTTCGCCATAAATATTTAATTTTTTCAAGCAGCCAGAATTTTGAACTATGTAACCTATTGGCTTTGATTAATTCTTCTTGTGTAATTGCTTGTGCATACGTTACAGGAATTTTAGGTTTTGAAAGATGCATATCTGCCGCATCAATTATCCCGGGCCCCGAATGCGTCACGCCGATATTTTTGAGCTCCGTACTAATTTTTGGTTTCTCAAGCTCGTTAACCTCAATAAGTTTTTCTACTTCCGGACTTGCTGCAATAACTTCAGGGACTGCCGGCTGAAGCTCAGGCCCAACCTCCTCAACATCTACAACTGCAGGTTGACTGACAATTTGCTGCTCGTCTTCCTGCAAATCATCCGAGCCTTGCCCCATAACACCGAGATTCTTTTTTTCTTGTGGCGCAACCTGCAATTCATCTTCATCATCGTCATCATCAGGATCCTCAGCAGCAATCACTGCAGATCCCGATTCCAAACCGCCGCTTCCTGAGACAGAAATCTGTGTTTTCTGTATTGGAGCAGGTTTAGGCTGCACTGGCTGCGTTGGTGCTGGCGTATTAGAATTTGGACCTGCTTGCTGCGTTGCATTCTGATCCGACGACATATCGGTTACCGGTTGGGCAGCAGGAGTTTGATCTTGCACATTTTGAGCAGCAGGTGCACTTGGATCCATACTCTCTATATTAGCATGTCAAGGCTATAGAGGCAATGAAAGGCTTATTGATACGTTGCAAGCAATTGAGAGAGTGATTCTTTTTGTTGTCCGATAAGTGTTGGGGTTATATCCTTAATAAGTTGGCTAATTGCATCAGCAGATACACTTATTAATTCCTGCAAATAAAGTTCCTGAGGGATATATTGCTTTATCTTTTCAGGATCGGCATGGTTTAATTTTATATATTCCCTGACTTCTGGAGTTAACTTTGGCAGAACATTTGTCAGTGCATCAAGATAATTTAAATATTCGAATTCTGTAACAAACTTTTCTTTATTCGGATGCTGGATAATGTGAAGAATATCTAAGAGCATGTCTCTATATGATTTTTGCATCGTTCGTTTACTCCCTTTCTTTATTAAGCTCTTGCAACATCAATTGCCGCTTTTCCGGCACCAAGCCCTGTTAAGATACCACCCATGCTAAGAAGCCATTTTCCGGCAGCATATCCATATCTTGTTAAAGCAGCCTTATTACAAGCTGCTATGGGAATCACAGGTACAATAAGTTTCGTCGCAAGTAATACCCCTACAGCCACAACAGCAGTTCCAATTCCCCAGGCCAATAGATTTTTTGCTATCTTTGACATTCGTCTCCGTTTACTTGTTTCTGCAGCATCAACAGCAGGATTTTCAGCATGATTTTTTCTCTCAGCCATATGGAGGATATTATACCACTCAACTATGGGATGTCAATGAGGTGACCAACCACATTCGGGGCAGGCAGTTATATTGCCTTTTTGAATTTCCAACACAGCTTCATTGTCAGCTTCCCAACCACACTGTTTGCAGATAATTTTATAACAAATTTCGCAATCTTTTTTATTGTCCATAATAATTAAGCAGTCAATGCTGCATCTTTTTTACTTTTAACTTCAGAAACTTCGGCAATAACTTTTTTACTAGTAACTTCAGCAACAATTTCAGCACCTTTCCCCCCTAAATCAGCATCACATGTTATACAAATATTGCAGGGTCCTAATTTTTTAGGACCTGTATTACAAACAACACACGTCCCATCATGATCAAATTCATAATTATCAGAAGAGCCATTTCCAGCCTCAGCGCGCCGTGAGCTTCCAATCGAAACGACACTACCCGACGTTCCGCCTCCCGCGCATCCTGGAAGTTCCTGTAATTGCTGCAATTCTTTTTTATAATCCATCCCGCCTGGCATCCTCATGTTTTCTTCCAATCTTTTTTTTGCAAGTGCCCCTCTCATACCGCTAGCATTTTCAATAATAACAACATTTCCCTCATCACGATACAATTTATTAAGCTGAGTCGGATTGAAGGCCAATGCAATTTGTAAGTCAGTCGCAATATCTTTTTCACTTCCCCCTTGAGCAAATCTCCACTTTGCGTATTCTTCAAATCGTTTTATCAATTTGTCAGTCAAGGGATGACGCATATCATATCTTTCAGGGTGGCGAAGATATGCTCGCATATCATCAAATGCTCTACCTTCATATGCCTCAGCTCGGCCTCCTACGGATTCCTGTATACGATCAATGAGATCAGGAAATTCGCGAACAGGTTTTCTCCCATGAAATTCTGCCCAGTCAGCCTCACCGGGTGTAATTATGGCAACATTACTAAATACACCTGTAATTCTCTTTTTCTGGTCTGTAATTTCAGGCGTTGTAAGACCCAAACTTCGTTGCAATGCTTCATTTTGCAAAATATTTGCTTTCGTACGGAATGTGTACGCCTGTAGTTCCTCCTCTGATACTTTCAAAATACCATAGGTTTGCGCTTCAGGATAGATAATTGGTTTTCCATCAGCATCCAACATGCCGCTCCAACCTTCAGGGCTGACAATAATTGCCATTGTTCCGACCGGTGCATTGAGGATTTGCTCTTCAACACCAACGATTCCACGCTTTTTATCGCCAAAAAGTGTGTCATAGACTATTCCTCGTCTTTCCTGCTTATTGGTGACTGATTCTAATGTTGCATTGTCGTAGTCAGTGCAAATGATTCGTTTTTTGCCATTTTCCTCTCCAATAGCCAAATTCCATCTGAGACTTACCATTTGCTTGAGATACTCTCGTTCAAATGCCCTAAAATCTTCTCCGACATTTCCCAATTCAGCTTTTAAACCTCTCGTATTCCTGTAGCGCATCAATCTACCAATTTGCTCTTTAATCCAAAATCCCGTACCCGGCAAATGATACCAGGGCGTTTCACCTTCTGGAATTAATTTTCTTCTTTCTTTTGCGACTGCATCTATCAGCCACTCTTTACTTAAAATATCAGGACTTTGTGGACCTGATTCTTTGTTGGTAAAAGAAATAATAGTTCCTGACTGATTAAATGGAACTTTCCAACTATCGGGAAACTTGTGAGGCATTCCGTCCCTCTGTACACTGAATTGTCTTAGATATAATTGTGGTCGTCCTTCGGGTCCTGCCATAAAAAAACTCCTCGACATCCGAGGAGTCCACAAAAGGAACTTCTGCTCGGAAGATTTTTTTCCCATTCAAGCGGGATTGGGGATCTGACTTTACAGTTGCGGCACAGCTCAGGAATTACACCTGATTTCACCCAATTTTTATTTTTTTATCCAAATTACTTCTTTTTTCTTCTCAATATAATTCACATATCTAGCCATGGTAAATAACAAGTCGGATAGACGATTGATATAGGTAATAATTGCAGAGTCCACTTTTTCCTTTTGCATTAACAAAACCAATTGTCTCTCAGCGCGCCTAGCAATTGTCCTACAAACATGAAGTAGTGAGCCTGCTTTGCCGCCTCCGGGAAGAATAAATGCTTTTAATTCCGGCATTGCATTGGTCATCGTATCTATCAATTTCTCAAACTCAATTGGCCGATTTTCTAATCCAATTACCGGCATTGGATGCGGTGTTGCGAGAGTCGAACCAATATCTAACAGATCGTGTTGAATCTTTATTAATTCTTTTCTCATTTCTCCTTTTCCCTGCCTGCCGGCAGGCAGGTCACTTCTCATTTCAGCAATCGCTGCACCGATCATACTGTTGAGCTCATCAATCGTGCCATATGTTTCGACACGCTTGTCGGATTTTAAGACACGAGTACCATCAAAAAGAGATGTTTTTCCTTTATCTCCTGTTCGAGTATATATAGGCATAGTTTTTTATTCCTTAATATCCACTATTTCAACCGCAGGACTTGTTCGAAACCGCTTTGCTGTCCACAAAGCAACCTCATATGCACCAAAAAACATTCCTGTATAGAATAAATCGCCTAGCACTGTCCATTTAAAAAATGGCAGTGCCATAACATATGCTTCGATCTGCCCACTGACTGTTTTTGGATATATATCATTCGCCAGCCAGAATCCGAAATTCGTAATAAGAAAAAAAAGTGCAGAAGATGCTAACGATCCAAAAATAACACTCCGTACATTTTTGTGCTTTTTTATCCACATACCTATCAATCCAACGAGAACAAAACTTCCCCACACAAAAGGAGTACTGCCGTTAAACATTGCCGTGAGTGGGTATATCCTGCTGAAATCAACAATCGGACTTTGGAATGGATGAATATATAAGAGTAAATAATCCGAAATTGCCATTGCGATAAGGGGCACAATGATTGCAAAGCGTTTACTCAGATATGCTCCTCCAAAAAGTGCCATCGCCGCAATTGGTGCGAAATTTGGCATATGAGGAGTAAGTCGTAATATAATTCCTCCAATTATTAATAAAATTGCTAACATAATTTACCTCCTTTCTCCCATTGGGGTCTACAAATCTGCAGACCCCATTGAGAATGATTATCTATGCTTACCAAAAGCAAAGACTTGTCCAAAGATATGATTACATTCTTGTTGAATTTGAGCTTGTATACTTTCTAGTATATGCTTTTGTTTCTCCAGAATCTTTAACAATCTTTCGTGCTGAACTTTTAGTATTTTTGCAAAACTGTCTCCTTTATGATTGGTCTGTGGGATAACAGTTGGCGTTATTGTTACGCTCGGTACGGGTGTACTTGTTGGCGTAACGATTGTCGGACTAGGTGTCGGCATTGACGTTGGTGTCGGGGTAGGAGTATTTGTCGGGGTAACTGTTGGTGTTATCCCGCCAAAAATCTTAACCGGCCAATACTTCCCTGTTAATGCCAAAACAGCATAAGATGAAGTAAAGGTATCACCTGCTGATCCTTTTTGCCATTCAAAAGAACCGTTTTCTTCCTGGTTCCCTCGCAAATATGCATCTGCGTTTGTGATATTAGTTCCTGTTACACCGTTTGCAGTAAGCGCCATTATTGCCCATGCAGTCGTTGACGCATTGGATGTGTCTCCTTTCGTTGAAGCAAACCCACCATCACTATTTTTTGCTGCAAGGATATAACTTTGTGCATTGGTTATTGCTGTTGCAAGTCCTGTTGCACTCATGCCGCTTTTTTGCGCTGCAACAAGTGCCAAAAGAGCTGCTGACGTATCATCAACATCACTTGTTCCTGTTGTTGACCAACTAAATCCACCATCACTCCCTTGATGAGAAATGATGAAATTCAGTGCATCTTGTTTTGCAACAGTTGAAGCACCAGATCCTTCAGAAATAAGCGCAAGAAGACCAAAAAAATCATCATTAATTTGCGTCGCTGAGCCTATTTGGGAATTATTGACATAACCTGCAAGCCCTTGCACATAATTTGTCCCGTTAAATGCAGAAGGATTATCCCCCATGGCTGTTATTGCGAGAATTCCCCGTTCCCAATCTGTCGCACTGGAACTAGACGTGGGCGGATTATTCGAAAGATATGACCTCAATGATGTTCCGTTGGTTACCACGGTTGAAGGATCAACTCCTGCAGCTGCCAAACTGATCGCAGCCCAACCGCTCACTCCGGAAAATCCACTTATCTGACCATTACTTTGCTGCTGAGACCGTAAATACGTTATCCCGTCATTGATAGAACGGGTATTGGGATCGGCATTTGGATCGGTAAAAAAGAAATACAGTGAGTCATTGTTTGCAACTACTTGACTTGAAATCCCTTGCGATGCCGAAGTTCCATTAAGATCATAAGACCAGAATGTTGAAAAATCGGATGCGCCGGTATCAGTTCCAACTCTTTGTAAAAAGAGTCCGAGCGATCCACCGAAATCTTTCACATCGTAGCTAAAATTTCCCGTTTTTGATGCCGCATCAAGTGCGCAAATTGCCAATGGTTGAGCATACGTATGCACAACATTTGTTGTATCTGTAACACTACAGCCATCAGTTGTAACATCTCCAAACCAGATTGTCTTAGTTGCTCCTACTATCCGAACATGAACGAATACTCCTGCCGCATTAGCTTTGGGTGTATACTGAATAAGGGTACATGCTGAAAGTATTACTAAGACAACTGCCAGAAGTGCCCCTTTTGTTGTTTTATTCATAAAATTCATTCACCTCCTCTCAAGAATATTTCCAAACAATACTATCATTTGGTTTCGGATTACTCAGTGAGCAGCCATTAGGAGAACTGCCATTAATGGTAAATGTCCAGTTATTCGCATATCCGTTTATTTGGGTAACATATCTACTGTGAAGACTTGCCATATACGAATCATCAAATGTCACTGAATTTATTTTTCCTTCATCTTTTGCTTCCTGCAACACATCACATGCGTTCGCGCCATTTTTTAACGTGACCATAAAATTTGATGTGCCTGCAGGATCTTGTACTTGCATGGATACGGTATTGGTAACCGATGCCGTGGTTGGTGCAGTAGTTGGTTGAGGCGTCACTGTCGGTGAACTATTTTGCGTGGTTTGCTGAGTGAGTGTATTAGTGGTTGTTTGCTGCCCGGATGTTGTTGTATTAGACGCTGTTTGCGTAGAATGAGGAACAGGAGTTGCTGTTGGGCTTTTTGCAACCTCAGCAGTCGGCCAGGATGTTTTTTGCGTATTTGCGCCTAAGACCTTAACTTCCGGAGTAACAGATGGCTTTTGTTTTTTAGTCGTCATTGCAACTTTTTTTTCAGTAATTGCAACCTTTGCAATTGTCGCGTGAGGTTTGGGAGCAAACGCATAAGCAATTGATCCTGCAATAATAAAGGTAAAAACTACAACTACAACCGGGAGGAGGGTAGGTTTGTTAAGTTTTGCAAAGAGGTTTTTTCTCATAAAAAAATCCTTCGGTGCAGAAGGATTCGGTGAGAAAAACTCCTGCTCGGGAAAATACTAGTAAGCTAGTTTTCTGACTTTCCCTTTCGGGGGTTACAGTTGCGGCACAGCCTTGGAATTACACCAAAATTACCTAAACTTACTGTTGGGCTAATACATATAGCGTATAGCTAATCTGCATTACACTAACACTAGAATATACTTATTTGAAGAGTTTTGCAAGATACTTTAATGTAAGAATTTGAAGCTGCTAACCGATAATAGGCAACGAAAATTTGTTTTCCAGATAGGCAAAATATTTGAGGATTGTTTCTCTATGATCAAACGCAAACTCCTCGTCTTTTGGTAGATCATCTTTTTCAAACCACACGATTTGTGAAACTTCAACATTGTCGGTTTCTTTGCCGCCAATCACTTTTACAACAAAGAGGAAATCAACATTCTGTCTATCTTCTTTCGGACGATTGGGGCTATCGTTGATACGGAAAAGCGAAACTATTTCGCCATCATAACCAGTTTCTTCTTTCAATTCCCGAAGTGTAGCTTGTGCAGTGTTCTCGTCTCGATCTAAAAAACCCCCGGGAATACTATACTTTCCGCCGTTATGCATCTTCTCTGCCCTTTTAATCAATAAGACTTTTTTATCTTCATTGACAATGATTGCACCAATTGTCACATGACGCAATCCTTTTGATGCTTTATTACCATTTTCAAAAGTGCAGTTAATCATAAAGGAAGACTAACATTCGGAGTATGCACATGCGTAGCATTTTTTACAGCCTTCTTCGTAAGCAAAACTCCCTGATCCGCACTCCGGGCAAATATCAAACAGAGACGTTGATGCAGAGCTTGCTACACCTGTTTGCGGCAGTGCCAATTGGCTTGGCGCAACTTCAGTCCCATCAACTATGTCAGCTGGTGCTTGTGCCTGCACTTGCGCGTGACCATTAGTCAGACCTGAACCATTACTCATCCGTTCTAGATAGGTCGCACTATCTTCAACTTTGCCATTCACTCGGAATTCCGCGTGCCGGGCAAGGACCTTTGAGATCGCATCAGGCAGTGAACGAACACGGTTTTCGCCAAAACCACTTGATCGTGATCCGCCTATGCCGGCAAGCTCCGACACAATTTCGCGGACCCGCTCCCGGGCAGGAACCGGACTGTGGATCCTAAGGACAAATGAAACCATCCGGCCGAGCGCGTCCGCCAAAGCCATCAAATCCGAACCGCTTTTTCCATGATTGATAAATACCTCAAACATGTTGCCTTTTTCATCATTATTGATCGTCACATAAACTTTCCCTGTTGGACTATCTGCTTTGTACGTGACACCTGTCAAAACCATCGGACGGGGCACACGAGGAGTTACCGGAATCTGTGGCTCAACAGCAACTTCTTCCTTTTTCTCTTCTTTCTTCTCTTCTCGCTGCAGCACTCCCATACGTGATCCGTCTCGGAAATACGTTACTCCTTTAAGACCATTATCATAGGCTGACATATACAGATTCTTTACATCCTCAACACTGTGGGAATTGGGGGCGTTAACTGTCTTTGAGATTGAGGAATCAATATATTCCTGCGCAATTGCCTGGATTTTGACATGATCTTCAGGTGACAAATCATTGGCGCCGACAAAATAATCAGGTTTTTCTTCATCAGGATGTGCTTCTTTCCATTCTCCATAAAGTCCATGGTAGACCATTTGCTTACCAAGGCGGCCATTGTGTGAATAAGCAAATTCATAGACCGGCTCAACTCCGCTCGATACCCCTGCAACAAGACTCGTCGTTCCTGTCGGAGCAATGGTAAGAAGAACTGCGTTTCGAATGCCGTTTTCTGCAATCAAATTGCGAATCTCTTGTGGCAGGGCTTTAATATGATAGCCTTTCAAATATTTCTCTTTGTCGAATTTAGGGAATGCGCCTTTTTCTTTAGCTATATTTGCGCTCGCGATATAAGCATTATCACGAAGGGTTTTGAATAACTTCTTTGAAACTTTTTCTGATTCTTCCGAACCATAGCGAATCTTCATTTTGATAAACGTATCCGCAATTCCCATGATGCCAAGTCCAGTTCTACGAATTTCTTTTGCAACCTGTTCATTTTCTTTGAAAAAATAGTAGGTATCATCAATCACATTATCCAGAAAACGCATCGCAACCTGGACATCTTTGCCGAATGCATCGTAGTCAAACCACCCAGCTTTATCCTCTTTCAAATTATCATCTCTGACATATGCTGAAAGATTCATTGCGCCCAAATTACAAACAGCCCAGCCGCCGAGTGGCTGCTCTCCACAGGGATTTGTTGCAAGCAATTTTTCAAAATACCAGGTATTTGAGCGTTTATTTGATCGTTCCAGGAAATGTAATCCCGGTTCTGCTGATCTCCATGCAGCCGTACAAATAAGATCCCACAAATCTTTCGCTTTGACAGTTCTGTACACTTTGATTTTGTACCCTTTTTCGCGCCATCCATTGATATCGCCGTCCCATTCAGTATCGTAATGAGAATCAGAAAGCTCCGGATAAACCAGATCCCAATCTTTATCTGCTTTAACTGCTTCCATAAAACCATCTGAAACACAAACTGATAAATTTGCACCATTAATCTTGGTCACATCCTGTTTGACAGTAATGAATTCTTCCACATCCGGATGCCAATCATGAAGCATAAGCATTGTTGCGCCGCGCCTAGAACCACCCTGTTGGACAATATCATGGGTTGCAACGGAGAATAAGGTTGCCCAGTTAACAGGACCTGAGGATGTGCCATTTACTTTCTTCACTCGTGCGCCGCGAGGCCTGAGAGATGAAAGATTTAAACCAACACCGCCTGAGCGAGACTGGATTTCAATAAGCTGACCGAGGGAATCCAAAATGCCGTGGCGTGAATCTTTGGGATTGGGAATAACGAAACAATTGAAGTACGTTACCTGATAGCCTGTGCCCGCTCCTGAAAGAATGCGGCCACCCGGGACAAATTTAAAATCTTCCAAAACACGATAGAATTCTTTTTCCCATTTTTTCTGCTTTGCAGGTTTTTCCTGAAGCGAAATCCCATGAGCAACCCGCTGCCACATTTCTTCAGGCGTATGCTCCAACAATTCACCTTCAGCACCCTTAAGCGCATACCGGTCCAGAAATACTTTTTCTCTTACTCCATCAAATTTTTTCATAATTAATTTGGTAACTTATATTTTACTTCTTGATCTGCTGGTTGTTCAACTCCCATTACCTTAAGCTGGGTCGAGCCGACTTCTTCGGTTCCACTATAAATAGTGAATTTATAATCCCCGGCCTTTTCAAATCCCAGATTTACCAATTCCAGAATAATATTGTTCTTACCGTTCAGACTTGTTCTGACATCAAGATTTAACGTATTAATTACTTTTTTTCCTGATTCGGTTTTAATTGTTAATTTATATGCCGTATCGGCTTTGCCCCGAAGGGTCGCGACGAAAAAGGCTCGTGCAATGCCTCCTGGAAATTGCTGAACGCGCAGTTCATCAAAAATTCCGTTGATACTTAATTTTCCCTCTCTTGATATTAAAGCATAGTCGCAAAGTGTAATGATTTCTGTAT
>CAZILC010000007.1:0-71816 GCA_964540055.1 uncultured Gammaproteobacteria bacterium
GTGACAAAAACCATTTTTTTCTTTTCCTCTTGTTTGAGCATACCGATATATAATTTGAGCATACTTCTATTTAATTTTTCAGCAATTTTTTTAACTGTTGAGTCATCCAGTTGTCCATCGTTATAACTGGCATGAACTAATTCTTCTAATTGTTTTTTCGTATTCATTGTTTAGTTTGGTAATTTTTGAATTTCTTTCATTGCTTTCGCAACGATTTCACTTTGTTCTTTTTCAGTAAGAACATTGCTCAAACTTTTTTCCAATATTTGTACTGAGAGTTTTAAGACGTATGTATTTAACTCTTTTTTGGCTTCTGCTGTTTCTAAAGCAATTTGATCTCTTGCGTCTTTGAGCATTTTATCAGATTTTAGTTTTGTTTCTTCTTCTGCTTTTTTAAGAATATCATCTGATCTTTCGCGGGCTTCTTTAATGACATCATCTGCGGTTGCCTTCGCTTTTTTGATTATTTCTTTTTCCTGAATTTTACTTTTTTCTAATAATTTTTCATTTTCATCTGCTTTGTTAATACTATCTTTGACTAATTCTTCACGCTTTTTAAATACCTTAAAAAGAGGAGGATAAAGATAACGCTTAAGAACGTAAAAAATAATCAGAAAGTTAACAATCTGTGCTGCAACTAATTTCCAATCGAGTCCGAATGTATGTAATATTTCCATAGATCTAATTAGTCATTGCAATCGAATACAACAAATTATGCAATCTTTTTGGGGATTGCTTTAACGCGTTCTATCGCAATGACGCTTTTTACTTTAAGAAAGCAAAGACCAGAGAATAAATAGCAAGCGCTTCAGCAAAACCCATGGATACGATCATGATAGGAATGATTTTACCTTGTGCATCAGGATTTCGTCCAATTGCTTCAACAGCTTTTGCACCGATAAGTCCGATTCCTACACCCGGTCCGATGGTTCCGATAGCAGCGATTATTCCGCCGGTTAATGTGATTGTCATTAAAGACTTTCCCTCCTTTCCTTAAAGATTTTCAAAACGTATTTCATACTATTTTCAATACTCACTCTTTTTGTTATTCCATTCCTGCATGTTCTGTCGTAAATATTGACATAAATGCCATTGTTAGTAATGCAAAGATAAGTGCTTGGATAAATCCAACAAACATTTCATAAAACATTACGACACTTGGAATAATAAAGGCAAAAACTGCAGTGATTGACGCTAGAATTATTCCACCGACGAATATATTACCAAAAAGACGGAAAGAAAACGAGATGATTTTTGTAAATTCTGAAATTAATTCTAAAAGTCCTGAAAACAGTGCAATAGGATTTAGGGAAAAAAACCTATGAAGATAGGATTTTATACCCAATGTGCGGATACTCATAGAATGTGTCGCGATAAGTGAGATAAGAGCAAATGCGAGCGTAGCGTTTAGATCTGAAGAAAGACTACGAATAACTGGTTGTCCATTTACTGTAATTGCTGTAATTACTGGAATAAGTTCGCTATAATTTGCGACTAAAATGAAAATGAAAAAAGATACGACATAAGGGAATATCTTGGCAGTTTGTTCGCCCGCTGTTGATTCGGTAAGAGACTGAAAATTTTCAACGGCAAGTTCTACGATAGTTTGCAAGAACGTTGGAACAACTGAGGCTTTTTTTTGAATGTAATATACTAATGATAGGACAATGCCGTCAACCAAAAGGGTATCAATAAACGTATTGGTAATTGGAAAATTTCCAATATAGAAAAGAGTTTCTGGCGCGAGAGTTGCTGTCATAAACTGAAAAAAACCTGTATCCTACAGGCAAGGTATATTTTAATTTGTATTAGCCTGTAAGTCAATAAGCAGTGTGTCTATCTGAGTCACTTTATCTACAAGTACTGTCGGTTTATCATTTTTTGTATCAAGTTTGCCCTCAAGTACAACGACAGAGTCTTTTATTAGAGTATTTTTATACATATCAAACATTCGTGGGAAAATAACGCTTTCAATTGCTTTTCCTTTTTCATCTGCTAAGGTGAGAAATGCCATCTCAGCACCCTTTTTGGTAAGTATCCGCTTAACATTATCCAAAATTCCACCAACAGTAACTCGGGATCCTTCCATTTGTGATTCTAATTCATCAAAATCAAGTGCTCCAAAAGAGGGGAGATAGGAGAGTTTCTCTAGATGCGGATGCGAAGTGAGATAAATACCAAGAAATTCTTTTTCAAATTGTAATTTTTCTTCTTCGGTAAAATCATCAATTTCCGTTAGACTAAAATCTATTGCATTGGTACTAACAGTTTCTGGTTCATCATCAAATAGCGATGCTTGTCCATCGGCTTTATTTTTTTTCATTTGATTTATTTTAATAACAATTTCAGGAAAGGCGACCAGCATTGATGCGCGGTTACCAAATAGATCCATTGCGCCGGCTTTGATAAGACTTTCCATTGTTTTTTTATTAATTGTTGATAAATTAACCCGCAAACAAAAATCAGTAAAACTTGTAAATGGTCTCTCAGTTCTGGCATCAAGAATATTTTGAATAGCTGCTTCTCCAACATTTTTAATAGCTGAAAGTCCAAAACGGATTTTAGTTCGATCTTCGATACTAAAATCACTCTGAGATTTATTTATGTCAGGACTCAGAAGCGTTAAATTAAGTCGTTTGCATTCAAGTACAGCTTGTGCAATTTTTTCATTTTTCGCAGGACCTGAAGTGCCACGGGATTCGGCGGTAAGAAGAGCAGTCATAAATTCAACGGGGAAATTTGCTTTCAGATAAGCAGTCCTGAAAGCAATAATCGCGTAACACGCAGCATGGGACTTATTGAAGCCATACCCCGCAAAAGGTGCGATTAATTCAAAGAATTCTTTTGCCCGTTTTTCCGATAGTCCATTTGCGATGCATCCTTTGATAAATAACTCCTCCTGCTTTTTCATTTCAGCAGGAATTTTCTTACCCATTGCTTTCCGGAATTTATCAGCATCCAGCCACGTGTAACCTGCTAATGCAATCGCAGTCAAAAGTACGTCATCCTGATAGGTAAGAACTCCATATGATTGTTTAAGAATATCTTCCAATCGTGGATCAGGATAGGTGATAAGGGCGGGATTATGTTTTCTTTTAATAAATTCAGGGATAATTGCCATTGGCCCGGGACGGTATAGTGCGACCATTGCCTGAAGATCAAATATTGTGGTGGGTTTTAATTCTTTGATGTACCTGCGCATACCTGCAGACTCGAGCTGGAATATACCGGTTGTTTCTCCTTCTGATAATAGCGAGTAGGTTTTTGAGTCTTCAAGATCAACTTTGTTAAGATCAATTTCCTTTCCCTGGTTTTCTTTAATAAATTTCAAACATTCCTCAATAATGGTTAAATTGCGAAGTCCGAGAAAATCCATTTTGAGAAGCCCGACACCATCTTCACCAACGGTATACATATCATATTGGGTAACAATTTTTTCTCCATTCGTTTCTCTTTGAAGCGGTGTATATTCAGTGAGAGGTTTGTCCGCAATTACAACTCCTGCTGCATGTACTGATGCATGACGCGCAACACCTTCAAGTTTTTTTGCTAGATCCAAAAGACGTTTTGTTTCCGGCTCAGAGAGATATGCTCTATTCAGATCGGGACTTTGTTGGAGAGCATTTTCAATTGTCATGGAGTGCCCTTGCCAGCCAGGAGGAATCATTTTTGAAATTCTGTCAGGCGCAGCATATGGCATACCCAGCGCTCGACCAGTATCGCGGACCGATCCACGGGCCTCCATGGTTCCAAAGGTAATAATTTGTGCAACTTTATCTTTTCCGTATTTTTGAGTGACATATTGAATAACTTCTTCACGTCTGGTATCGGCAAAATCAAGATCAATATCAGGAGCACTGGGGCGAAGTGGATTTAAAAATCTCTCAAATGGAAGCTTGAAAAAGAAAGGATCAGCATCTGTTATTTTGAGACAATAGCCGACAACCGATCCTGCTGCGGAACCACGGCCTGGACCAACAGCGACGCCATTATCTTTTGCCCAGTTAACGAAATCTGCAACAACGAGAAAATAGGTTTCGTATTTCTTTTTAATAATAACTGAAAGTTCATAATCAATCCGTTCTTGAATTTCTGGAGTTATTTCTCCATATCTAAAAATCGCACCATCAAGTACCAGTTTGGTTAAATAATCAGCTGCTGATAAATTATCCGGAACTTCAAAAATCGGCATATGCCACTTACCAAGCGTTATTTCTACTTTACAACGATCGGCAATTTTATTGGCATTTTCTATCGCTTCTGGTAAATCAATAAAGAGTTTTTCCATCTCTTCTGCCGATTTGATATAAAAATCAGGTGATGAAATCATCGAAAGCTTTTTCTTTTTATCATCGATTGTTGTTCCTGTCTGTACACATAGCAAAATTTCCTGTGCTTCGGCATCATCTTTTCTTGTGTAATGATTATCATTTGTTGCAACAAGCGGCAAGCCGAGTTTTTTGGAAAGTTTAATCAATTTCTCGTTAACTGGTTCTTGAGGTGGCACGTTGAGATGTTTTTGAATTTCAAGATAAAAATTATCTGGCCCGAAAATTTTGGCAAGTTTTATCGCACGTTCTTCAGCCAATGCATCTTCGTTTCGCATAAAGGGTTCTGAAACATAGCCGTTGACACATGCACTCAGACAAATTAGCCCTTCATGATATTTCTCTAGCAGAGGGATATCTGTTCGGGGTTTATAATAATACCCCTCAAGATTGGCTATAGTTACAATTTTCATGAGATTTTTGTACCCTGTTTCATTTTCCGCAAGGAGAATGAGATGGTTATAATCTTTATCCTGAGTAGCATCTTTATCAGTGAGCGCACGTTTGGCGACATAGATTTCACATCCTATTATAGGTTTAATTTCCGCTTCAAGACAGGCTTTATAAAATTTAATAGTGCCGTACATATTGCCATGGTCTGTGATAGCAAGTGCTTTCATACCAAGCTCTTTTGCATAGGCAACCATATTTTTTGTTTTTTGTAGACCATCGAGAAGCGAAAATTCAGAATGGTTGTGGAGATGAACGAAATCAGCCATTAGCGTACATCTATTATAGATTTTAAGAAACTGATTGTACAGGGTTGATGTCTTTACGTGCTATATATAATATAACTTAATGAAAGAACGGCCTTTTTTATGTGATGGGTGTCCAATAGCAAAAGGAAGAGCTAATTTATTGATCACTGAAGCATCGACAGGTGAAAGAACAAGAAAAAGAAAAGAGGATTATTTATTTGGGATAGTCCCTAAACCACAAAGAGTTGTAATTCTTTACGCGAAAGCTATGGATATGACAACATCTCCAGCAAAAGGTGACAGAGTGAGATATGCAGTTAATCCAGGACTTAGGAAAAGAAAAGGAATTTTGAATAAAATTTTGCGGTGTAGAGGGCCGGAGAAGGGTTACAATGATTCGCTACGATGCCCTGCAATCACTATCATCCCGCCATCTCGTAAAAGAAATCCTAATTTTTTCAGTAGTTAGCTTTTGAGTGTTTTAATTATTTTATTCTTAACCACTTGTGTATCAACTTTCTTGCCGATTTTTCTCATCGTCATTCCGAGAAGGAACATGAGGGATGCTTCTTTGCCGTTTTTATAATCTGCTACTGCTTTTTCATTATCTTTAATTACGTCATCAATAAATTTCTGCAGTTCTTTTTCATCTATTGTTGCAACTTGTTTGGAAGCGGTGATTTGTTTCAAAAGTTCTTCAATTGACATTTTCTCATATTCAATTTTTTTATTAATGATCCAGTTGGCGATTGCTTTGGCATCAAGATTCTCTGGTTTCTTTTTGATTGCCATTTCGAAATAATCAGCAAGAGGTTTTTCTCTCGTTAAAATTTCAGCATCATAGGTAGATAATGCATATTCTTTTTCAAAACGCGCAATTTTTTTGTCCGGTAATTCTGGCACTTGTACTTTTAGTCTGCCAACTGCGCCTTTTGGCAAATGGATTGGTGGGATATCAGGTTCTGGGAAATAACGGTAATCATGAGCTTCTTCTTTGGAACGCTGGGAAAAAGTTTTACCTTTATCTTCATTCCAGCCGCGAGTTTCCTGAGCGGGAGTTTGACCGGATTCAAGAATTTCTTTTTGTCGTACAATTTCAAAATTAATTGCTTTTTCAACAAATTTGAATGAGTTAATATTTTTTACTTCGACTTTGTATTTTGGTAAATCTTTTTCTTGTACATATTGTTTTGTTTTCGGTTTTGTAGTCAGGGAAATATTCGGCTCCAGTCGCATTTCGCCTTTATCCATATCGGCATTTGCAACGTCAAGATAGCGAACAATTTGCTGGAGTCTTTCAAGATATTCTTTGACGTCAAGCGCGTTATCAAAATCCGGTTCTGTTACGATTTCTACAAGTGGTACACCACTACGATTAAAATCGATAAGACTAACTTTTCTATCCTCAATTTCCTGATGAGAAAGTTTGCCCGTGTCTTCTTCCATGTGGACTCTACGGATTCTGATTTTTTTGCCGCTTTTTAATTCTATTAATCCATCTTTACCAAACGGCAGATCATACTGACTTATCTGATAACCTTTTGCAAGATCCGGATAAAAATAATTTTTTCTATCAAACTTTGAGAATTCGTTTATCTCACAATTTAATGCCAAAGCAATTTTGATGCACCATTCGATTGCAAGTTTGCTTGGAACCGGCAATGCTCCCGGGAGCCCAAGACATACGGGACACGTATGAGAATTTGGTTCTTTGCCGAAATATTCTGCAGAACAAGAGCAGAACATTTTGCTTTTCGTTTTTAATTCCACATGGACTTCAAGTCCGATGATAGGTGTATATGTTTTCATATATTCGGCTTCTTTAAATATAAGGGATTTTCCAACTGATATTTATGTGCAATGTTGAGAATTTTTTCTTCTGAGAAATGTGGGCCGATGATTTGAAAACCAATAGGCAAACCTGCTTTTGAAAACCCACACGGCATATTGATTCCCGTTAGACCGGCGATTGATGATGGCTCAACCAGCAAATCTGCAAGTTCTCCAAACATTGATTGCCCTTCTGTTGCGCCGATAGGAAGAGCAGTTGTAGGACTTGTTGGACCAATAATTATATCGACATCTTTAAATGCATTTTTGAAATCTTCAATGATAACCGTTCTAACTTTCAAAGCTTTGTTGTAATATTGATCATAATAGCCGGCAGAAAGCGTATATGTCCCCAGCATAACTCTGCGTTTGGCTTCTTCGCCAAAAAAAGAACGGTCATTTGCATAACGAATGCCATCATATCGGGCAAGATTGGAAGATACTTCGGCGCGCTGAATGATGGTATATACAGCAATTGCGTATTTTGGATGGAACAGATTAATTTTTTTAATTTTTGCTCCAAGTTTTTCAAATGTTTTTAATGATTCTTCTACTGATTTTTTAACCTCAGGATCTACTCCTTCAAAATAATCATCAGCAACACCAATTGTCAGACCTTTAATTTCATTGTTTAAATTTTTTGAATAATCAGGAACTGGATTTGGTCCTGTTGTTGCGTCATGTGGATCTTGTCCTGCCAAAACTTGAAGAATAAGTGCGCTATCTTCAACAGTTCTGGTGATTGGTCCGGGACTATCAAGAGATGATCCCATCGCAACAACCCCATAGCGACTGACACGACCATACGTTGGTTTGAGTCCAACAACTCCGCACCAGCTTGCGGGCTGACGAATTGATCCCGCGGTTTCTGAACCAATTGCAGCAAGTGTTTCATCAGCAGCCATCGAAGCAGCTGCACCACCTGATGAGCCACCAGGTAAATGGTCGGTATTCCAGGGATTACGCGTAGGTCCATAATCTGAAGTCTCTGTTGATGAACCATGAGCCCAAGCGTCCATATTTGTTTTGCCCAGTAGTACCATCCCGGCATTTTTTAATTTTTCAACGACAGTTGCATCGAAAGGGGGAATGTAATTGTCCAGAACCTTGCTTGATGCTGTAGTTCGAATCCCATTTGTTGAGAAATTATCTTTTATTGAAAGTGGAATTCCGACAAGTGGTAAATCAGTGCCTTTTGCAATTTTTTCATCAGCAGTTTTCGCATTTGCCAGTGCTTCATCTTCAGTTACTGTCACAAAAGCTTTGAGTTTAGTATCTATTTTTTTAATACGTTCTAAATATGCTTTGGTTAACTCAAGCGAAGAATATTTTTTAGCTTTTAGATCTTTTTTTGCTTGTGTAATTGTTAGTGTTTTGATATCCATAAACCGTATTATAGATCAGAACTGCCTTTTTGTCTCGGCTCAAATCCAAAGGTCTCATCGACAATAAATTCTGTACCATCGGAACGCAATGTAATATACCCTGCGTTAACAAATCGTTTATTCTCAAGTTCTTCATAACTCGCAATACCTAGATGTAAGAGAATAATTCTTAATACTCCACCATGAGTTCCAACTAATATTTTTTTATCCGGATACGCAACTGCCGTTTCTCGTAAAAATCTGAATACCCTTTGAGCTATTTCTTCATCACTCTCTGCATCTCCTGCAAATTTATACGTTTTCCTGGCTTCATTTTTAAGCTCCATTAACAATTTTTGATGAGCCAATACTTTATCTGAGGATTTTTTTTCAAGTGATCCAAATGCGCGTTCACGTAAAGCTTTCGTTGTTTGTACTGCCAGATTGTGTTCAAGAGATATTATTTCGGCAGTGCGTTTTGCACGTAATAAATCGGATGAAAACGCAAGATCAAAATGCATATCTTTGAATTTAAGAGCTGATTCTTTTGCCTGTTTTTCTCCTAATGCATTTAGTAATGTATCGTTTTGTCCCTGAACAATTCTGTTTTTGTTCCAATCGGTTTCACCGTGTCGTATCAAATAAAAAGTGGTCATATTATTCTTCATCATCGATTCCTTTTCTTCGGGTTATGCCGTGTTTTTCGGTAATGATATAAGATTTTCCATCGGTTTCTGCAACGAAATAGCCTGCGTTTTTAATTGATCCGCCGAGTAATTCATCGTATTTTGCGTATTTCTCATGAATAAGAAATGACCGCATGATATATCCATGACAGACAACAACAACAGTTTTATTTTTATATGTCTTAATCACATGGGATAAAAACTGCTTAAAACGTTTAACCACATCATATCCGCTTTCGCCATTTTCAAAATATTTGAAAGCGAATTTTTCCTGTTCGTTCATCGAATCAAGCGCTTTTTCAATTTCGCGTTTTTGCTCTGCTGACATATGATCACCGAAGAATCTTTCTCGGATCATC
Organism: uncultured Gammaproteobacteria bacterium; assembly: GCA_964540055.1. GTDB lineage: Bacteria > Patescibacteriota > Microgenomatia > Levybacterales > UBA12049 > JACDET01. Next base: position 9,266 of record CAZILC010000007.1, read on the forward strand.
TCGTTGGTGATCACCGGCAAATTATGATCACGAGCAATTATTTCAGCAGTTTCACGGGCTCTTTTCAGATCGGATGAAAGTACTGCGGTAAAATCAATATCTTTTAATTTTTGTGCTAAAATATGTGCTTGCTCGCGGCCTTTTTGTGTCAAAGAACTTCCTAATTCTCCAAAATGTGAGGCAGGTTTGTTGGGGTTTTCTCGGGCGTAGACATTACTTGCTGATTCTCCATGCCGTACGATATAAATTTTTGTAACTTCATGTCCCTTTTTAGTCATTCTCCAGAATTGCGTTTACAATAAAAAATCCATCATGGTGATTCTTTGTGTTAGATAATGCTTGTTTTTGTGTGAGCGAAGGTGAGGTTTTATCTTCTCTTGTTATATTTTCGAGTCCTGAAACATGTGCTGTCGGCTCAACATTTTTTGTATCAATTTCCTGAAGAATCTCAACATAGCTTAAGGTTTCTGCTAATTGTTTATCAAGTGTAGTTTCTTCAGCTTTGGTGATGGGGAGATTTGCGAGTTTGGCAATGTGTTTTACATCGAGTTTCATTGTGTCATTATACTCCAAATCCAAGCCTATTGGCAATTGTTTCTTTTGCTTTTTTTTCGAGCGAATCATCTAAAAATTCCAGTTTTATTTCTTTTTTATATTTTATTTCAAGAGCTTTCATAATGAGCCAGTCGGCAATTTGAGGATTTTTTGGTAAGAGTGGGCCGTGTAGGTAACTGCCGATCGCGTTTTTATAGACAACTCCTTCAGTTCCATCTTCACCATTATTGCCAAAGCCTTTGACAACTCTGGCAAAAGGTTTAGTAGTTGGACCCAAATATGTTCTACCCCCGTGATTTTCAAAACCGACAACTTGTGTAGTTGGTAGTTCGTAGCTGGCGGTTAGATTTTCAGGTAGTATTTCTTCAACGACATTTCCTATTAATCTATCTTGCTTGGGACCAGGATGACGGGAAAACATATCAAAAATACCAAGCCCCTCAATGCGTTTACCTTCCGCTGGTTCATAATAATTTCCCATAAGTTGGGGTGCACCGCAGACAAATAAAGCGGGTTTTTCAGCCTCAATGAGGGATTTAATTGCACGTTTTTTCTTCATTAAATCTTGCATAACAATTTCTTGTTCGCGATCCTGTGCGCCACCTCCGAAGAGGAGATCAACGTTTACTAGTGATTTGTCACTTGAGTTCGGGTCGATAGGTAAAATTTCCACTGTAATATCCCGCCATTCGCAGCGTTTCTGCAGAACAAGAATATTTCCTCTATCACCATAGGTACTCATGAGTTGTGGATAGAGCCAACCGATGGTTAGTTGCAATTTAGATTTTGTCATAGTATTTTTTTACCAGTTAAAATTTTTCTTACATCAAGCATAGCTGAATAATTGGGTAGGATATATAACGTTTTGTTTGGTGATAAATTAGCAATTCCTGCATTTACTGCTTCTTTTAAATCTTCAAATGTCTCTGTTTTATTTTCATAATTTTTTATCCCTAATTCATATTTCATACGAAGTGCCATATCATACACTCTGTCGCCCGCGACAAGAATTTTTTTAAACGATTGAATTTCAGGTAAATCAGTGTCCCAAATCCATGAAATATCATGTCCATCCGGGATTCTGTCATTAAGAACAAGTAATATTGTTTGACCGCGCAGTTCCTGAATTGTCACGTATGATTGATTAAAACTGGTGGGATTTTTTGACAGAAAAAGCTGTACTTTTTTGCCTTGATAAGAAATGATTTCCTGTCTGCCAAAAGCTGCAGAAAAGTTGCTGAATGCATCGTTGATTTCAGTATCACTCAGTCCAATATGTTTTAAAACAAGAACTGCTGCGTTGACATTATATTTATTATAAGTACCAGTGAGGGGATAGAAAGCATTCGTTGTGATTTCAGTTTTTGGATGTTTTAGTCCGCATTTGTTGCAATGCCAATTGCCTAAATGGGAAAACGTAACCGAATCAAATGTAAGATTATTACCGCATTTTGGACAAAAGATTGAATCTGCCGAATGCTGTACGGTCCCTTTTTTATTACTTTGGAGGCCAAAATAATGAGCGTTTTGTTTATTTGTTTTTAAGAATTCGGGTATCGTCGCAATCTGAGGATCATCTGCGTTGAGGATGAGTTTAGTTTTTTCCGGCAGAGTATCGATGGCATTTTTCCATTTTTCTGCGATCGTATGAATTTCTCCGTATCTATCCAGCTGATCGCGAAAAAGGTTCAATAATACAAGATAATCCGGTGAAATTTGTTTTAATACTAATGGAAGTACATTCTCATCGACCTCAAATATTGCAAAATCTTGAGTGAGTTTACCTTGATTATTGGTGTTCAATAAAATTGTTGAGGCAACTCCATTGAGCAGATTTGCTCCCGATGCGTTTTGTAAAATACTTTTTCCGTTTGATTCAAGTCCTTTTCTGAGAAGCGCAGATGTCGTGGTTTTTCCATTTGTCCCGGCAACAATAATTATTTTAGTTGGGGATTGAGAAAGAATTTCTTTAATAAAATTAGGGTTGCCTTTAAGTGCAATATGACCAGGCCACGTAGAACCATTGCCGCGGTTTAATAATTTACTAATTTTTGAAACTGATTTACCTATGCTAGTTAATGCTATATTTATCATTAATCTATTTTATCAGATCTTGTAGAAGTAAGAAGTCTTATCGTCGGCGTCTTGGAGTAGCTTCCCAACCGATCACATAATTAACAAAGGGAATTTTAGATCTTCTGCTTTTATATCTTTGATCATTTATCTCATCTCTTGTACGATCATATATTTTACCTTTCCGTTGTGTTGTGTTGGGTACCATGATTCTAACTCTATCTTCACTAGCTACTTTTAGTGATGAAACATGTATTCCATCCAAATCTCCTCCAAATGCATGATCCAGTAACGTTGCTGGCATAATCTCCCTTTTCGGTCCTACAGTAATTCTGTCAAATAGTTTTGGGGTTTCGGTTATTGTCATCGCGAAAGTATAGTTTAAGTAAGGAATTTTTTCAAGAAGATTACATTGATCTCAAAATTTTAACTCGTTCTTCAATCGGAGGATGAGTGGAAAAGAGGTTGGAAACCCAGCTGCTAAAGCCTTTATCTTTGAATGGGTTGACGATAAAAAGATGTGCTGTTGCATTGCTCGCTGTTCTAAGTGGTCTTGGATCATCGGATATTTTTTCGAGTGCTCTTGCGAGTCCTTCTGGATAGCGGGTTAAAAGTGCACCTGAAGCATCAGCAAGCAGTTCCCGTTTCCGAGATACTGCAAGTTGAATAAGACTAGCAACTATGGGAGCAAGTATTGCTAGAACAATGGCCGCAACCATAAAAATTCCTTCTGCTCTGGCATCTCTTTCATCATTATTTCGAAAGCCTCCCCAGAAAAGATTGCGCATGAACATATCGGCAAGAAGGGCAATAAATCCAACTAATACCGCAGTAATTGCCATAAGGCGCGTATCATAATTTTTTACATGTGAAAGTTCATGTGCGAGTACTCCTTCAAGTTCTGCTTTGTTTAATCTGTCAAGAATACCCGTAGTTGCGGCAACAGCTGCGTGTTTGGGATCGCGTCCCGTTGCGAAAGCATTTGGGGATGGGTCATTTATTATATACACTCGAGGCATGGGAATGCCATCTCCCATTGCAAGATTTTCAACGATTCTGAATAATTCGGGATTATCTTTTTTTTCAATTTCCTGTGCCCCTGACGTAGCAAGGACAATTTTATCGGAATAAAAATAGCTGATAAAGCTATAGATGATTGAAAAGATAAATATCCCAAATCCAATAGTCGGACCATAACCTGTTGCTCGTCCAAAAATATACGCAACTGTCCAGGCAAAAATTACGAAAAGAGCAATAATCAAATAGCTCTTCCAAATATTGGCTGAGATATTTTTATAAATATTCATTAGAACTGTACCTTAACAGGTTTCTTATCTTCTTCACTTGCAGCAAAGAATTCAGCAGGCTGGAAATGGAACATACTTGCTATAAAATTCGTCGGTACTGTTTGCAATTTCGTATTATAATCCATGACATTTGAATTATAGAATTGTCTTGAGTACGCAATCTTATTTTCAGTATCAGAAAGTTCTTCCTGAAGTTCCATAAAATTTTGACTTGCTTTAAGATCCGGATAATTTTCAGCGACTGCAAAAAGTGATTTAAGTGTGCCTGAGAGAAAATCATTTGCCTCGGCTTTATCTTTTGTAGATTTAGCTGACATGAGACTTGCTCGTGCTTTTGTAACTTCTTCAAAAACATCTTTTTCGTGTTTGGCATATCCTTTGACAGTTTCTACCAAATTCGGAATAAGATCTGTTCTTCTTTTGAGCTGTACATCAATTTGACTTGATGCTTCAGAAATTCTTACTCGCGCGGTTACTAAGCCGTTGTAGGCAAAAAAGAAAAATAAAATTACTGCAGCAATTATTAGTATGACAATAAGTGTCATATATCATTCACCTCCTTCAAACCAATTATTTAGTTCATTATATTCCATTGCATTTAAAATGTCACGTTTGGTAGCCCATCCGCGACGTGCGACTGTTACGCCGTACTGCATCAGATCCATTTGATCAACCGCGTGGCTGTCAGTATTGATAAAAAGCTTAATTTCACGTTTTACAGCTTCTCGAGTGAGAATATCAGTAAGATCCAAACGTGTCGGCCAAGCATTAATTTCAAGTGCTTTATTATTTGCTTTACAAAAATCAAATAATTTATCCCAATCAAGATCTATCGGTGGCCTTTGATTTATCAGTCTTGCACTTGGATGAGCAAGAATTTTTGCTTTGGGGTGCGATAGACCGTTCAGAACGCGTTTGGTCATTTCGTCACGACTCATTGAAAAAGAACTATGAATAGAAACAATACTTGCATCCAGGTAGTCGAATGCACTATCAGGAATGGCTAATTTCCCACTGGCAAGGATATCAGTTTCAAGCAGAGAGAAGATATGAACATTTTTTTTATACTTTTCTCTGAGTTGTTCAATAAATTTAATCCTTTTTTCAAGTAGACTCAAAATTTCCTTTTCGGAATGTTTACTGGCGCTAGGATTGTGTTCAGAGAATCCCAGATAGTGGTAACCGAGTTTCAAAGCTTTTTCAATCATTACTTCCATCGAACTTTGTCCGGCATCATGACTTTCTTCAATAGGGAAGCTGGAATGTAAATGAAAATCTCCTTTTATATCGGATAGTTCTATAATTTGGGGGAGTGCACCTTTTAGTCCCAATTCTATTTCTCCAGTATCTTCGCGCATTTCCGGTGGAACCCATTGCATGCCAATTGCTTTATAGAAAGATTCCTCAGTTTTATATCGAATGTATTTAGTGTTATCTTCACCTTTTTTCTTTATTCCGAAATCAGAAAGTGAAAGACCAATTGATAATGCATACTCCCGAAGATGGACGTTATGTGCTTTGCTACCAGTGAAGTGCTGTAGCATTGCTCCAAATCCATCAGGAGGAATGACCATAAGATCAACTTGTTTGCCCCCCGATGCGAGAAGTGACGCAGATCTTTCACCTCTTTCAATAATTCGCTCTTTACGGGGAAATGCAATGAAATGATCAATTGCCTCTTGTGGATTATTAGTCGCTACAGCAATATCAATATCGCCAATTGTTTCCCGCTTTCGTCTCAGACTCCCCAAAGGTTGAGCCTCAATCACAGTAGGTGATTTTTTAAGATAAGCGATTAAGATCTCTGCCAGTTCATTCGCGAAAGGGAGCGGCATTCGTGTTGTTTTACCTGTACCGACTTTAAATTCTTCAATTGCTCGTAGAATATCTGATTGTGATTTTTCGCCAAATCCCGCAAGCGGAGCAATTTTGCCCTCCCGTGCAACTTTTTCTACATCGGCAATTACTGTTTGGGGATCGTTTAGTTTAAATTCACTGACGAGACGGAATGCTTTTTTGGGTCCCAAACTTGGTATTTCTACAAGAGGAAATACAGACTGCGGAATATCTCTCATGACGGATTCAAAGTGTTCTACTTTTCCAGTTTTAAATAATTCCTCTAGACGTGATTGAATTGTCGGTCCAACTCCAGGAATTCCTGCCATTTTGTTTTCTTTGTAGAGATCCTGCAATTCGTGAGGCAAATTTTCAATTGATTCAGCTGCTTTTTCATAGGCAAGAAGTTGGAATCTATATTTTTTTTCATCCTTTATTTTGTAGGCAACAGCGATATTATTTAATAGTTTGCTAATTTCTTTATTTGTCATACTGAAGTTTTGCATTCTGAGTGTACCAGAGCATTGACGCACGCGCAAGATTCCGTTAAAATACAGATTGACTCAAAACTGTTTGAGGTTTTGAATGCTCAGTTTGGTCAAGCAAACTGGGGTGGTAGCTCAGTTGGTTTAGAGCGCCTCCCTGTCACGGAGGAGGTCGCGGGTTCGAGTCCCGTCCATCCCGCAGTAGATGTAAATATTACAACTATATTATCCTCATCCTTTTAAATTACTCCTGGTTATTTTAACTATAAGTTAATAATATTGATTTTCATGGTATAATAAGCCATGAGCACCAGTGAAAGAAGAGAAGGCCAACAACCTGAGTCAGAGCCTACACCAGAAGATCAGTTTAGAGCTTTAACAATTACACATTTTGTCCTCCATGAAAATGCTGGATCTATTGAAGGTGTTTTAGTGAGAACTGAACCAGAGAATGTTTTAAATAGTATTGTATATCAGCATTTAAAGGCAAATAGTTTGGAACCAAAACAAAAAAGTACTATTCAAACGCAAGTTGAGCAAGATATTGAGAGTAATGGCTTTCAGGCAGAATATTATCAAACGGCATTAGATACAATATCTATACTTTCAAGTGCAGAAGAAAATCTGTCAATAGTGGACTTAAGTGAAATTACCGGGTCTATTCAAATGAGATTGGATGAAGCAAAAGCTGGGGAACCTGAGAAAACAAATCAATTGACTGCAACAAAAAAACCTAAGAGAAGGCAAAGACTTGCACATGGTGCGATGATTACTTTGGCTACACTTGGCGGTTTTACAGCAGCATCAGGATTTTCAACTGCTTCTTATGCTCTGATGCAACGAGATCCTTTACCGGAATATTCATCAGCATCTACGAGAAGTCATGTTTTATCTGAGATTGATTTGGCAATACAGGAACTACGTAAAAAGCCTCCACATCAGGAAACGCAAGTTAATGGTTTGGGCTTGCAAACAACAGTGACTCATCCTGCAGAGTTGCCTGATACGGGTGCTGCTTGGACTACATTACATAGTGTGCAAAGAGAGTTATCAGGAACCGGTCCACAAGTTGTAGGGCAAATTAAAAGAGTTGAAAGAATACTATTTAATCCTAATTATAGCGATCAGAATATTTTTGCGCCTGAAAGAAACTTGCTTAGTCAAGTAAGAGGACGAATTCCGGTTCTTGCAAATAGAGAAGTTTCCCGTGAGAATGCCAGGGATACGGCAATTCTTAAAGGAGGTTTAATTGGATTAGGTACGGGCGCAATCTTTGTTGGCTCTGCAGGCGCATTATATGAAGTAAAGAGAAGAACCGGAAGAAGGCCAAGAGCGAAGCGGTAAATTGTTATAGGTTGAATTATCTCCTTAAGTGTAGTATACTTCTGGCTACCTCATTTTCTGCCCCAAAGAAAGGTTAACAATGGCTAAAAAGACAGCGAAGAAAACAAAAATTGAAACAGAGGAAAATGCTTCAAAAGGGACAGGCTTTTTTGAATATCTCCGATTTGGCGAATCTTATACTAGTTTAATTTTGGGAATCATTGTCGTTATTATCGCAACTGCATTGTTGCTTTCTTTTGTCCATAATAAAGATGCAGGGAATGTAAATACACCAATTACACAACAAACACAAAATACTGTACAAGTATCACAGAAAGTAAATAATCTTGCGCAGAAAGCTCCGGATACTTCCACTGAAAATGTGATTACCCCTGTGCCAACCGAAACAGAAGCACCAACACAAGTACCAACAGCAACACCAAAACCGACTGTTGCTCCAAAACCAAAAGCAACAGTAGCACCTACGGCAAAACCTACACAAGCTGTTAAAAAAATTGCAAAAGTTAACCCAACCTTAAAGCCAACTGTAAAACCAACGAGTAAACCAGTTCCAACGATTACCGAAAAAAAGGTAGTCAAAATTCAAGTGACTCCAACGCCTCAAATTACCAATGGTAAAAATCAAAATGTGTGGATAGTGCAAAAAAATGAATCACTGTGGATAATTGCTGAAAAAAAGTATACAAGTGGGTATAATTGGGTAGATATCGCCAAAGCAAATGATCTTGCTGATCCTAGTGATATTCATGTTGGTGATAAATTAGTATTACCAAAAGTCACTCCAGGTCCGTCGACAATAGCCACGAGTCAACCCACAGTGACTACAAATGATGAACAAAATTCCTCAACCAAACAAACGCAAAATGCGAATGCAATTACTGGATCTACATATACAGTAGTCCATGGTGATACGTTGTGGAATATTGCGGTGAGGGCGTATGGTGATGGGTATAAATGGACGAATATTGCCAGTGCAAATAATTTGGTTAATCCTGGATTAATTCATTCAGGGAATGTCCTCACGATTCCTCGGAACTAAAATTTTTTTACGCCGCGCGTAGTAATGTTGATTAGATGTTTTTATTTAATTGTATTTTTGCTATTATTGCTGGTATTGCGGGCGTAGTTCACCGGTAGAATGTCTCCTTCCCAAGGAGAAGGCAGTGGGTCCGACTCCCATCGCCCGCTCAGGAGTTTTTCATTATGCTTATAAGAAAAGCTGTTGAGTCAGATTACGATCAGTTAATGTCTCTTTATAATGATTTTGTGGGTGAAGATAGATATTCACATCACGACAATGATTCTTTTAAAAAAGTTATCCATAGTAAAAGCAATTATATTTATGTTGCTGAAGAAGAAAACCAACTTATCGGTTTTATTGCTTTCTCAGTGAGAAACGTAGTACGTTATCCAAAACCAATTGCCGAGCTTGATGAATTGTATATCGATCCGACACATCGAAAGAAAGGAATCGGCAAAGCTTTAATGAAAACTATTGAAGAAAAAGCACAAGAACTGGACTGTTATCGGATTTATATTGAGACTAATTATAGATTTAAAGATGCTCACGCATTTTATGAAGCAATCGGTTATACCAATTACGGCTATCACTTCATCAAAAATCTTTAAGATTTTTGCTACAATAATGCTATGTTGCTTCCCACAATTCTGAAATATTCACTCATTAATAAGTCTCATACAAAATTGTCAAAAGAGCAGATAAAAGAAATGCAGCTTAAGAAATTCTTAAGACTTGTGGCCTATGTTGCTGATCATTCACCCTATTATCGGGAAATAATTATCAAAAACAACATTGATGTAAAAAATTGTACACCAGAAGATTTTCCCGAATTAACAAAAGAAACTGTCATTGAAAGATTTGATGATATTGTCACTGATAAACATATCACCAAAGAGGAGATTTCTGCTTTTCTTGTTCGCTCAAAAAATCCACTAGAACTTTTTTTTGGAAAATATTATGTCGTTCATAGTTCGGGTTCATCGGGAACTGTTGGATATTTTATCTATAATGAAAATGAACTAGCACGCGGTCTGGCTCATTTTTCGCGAATTAAAAAACTTTCTTTTTTGCAAAGATTTGCCTTTGTAGGTGCCACAAAAGGACATTTTGCAGGAATAACAATGGTGAGTAGTGCAAAAAAGTTACCCTTTATATATAGTGCAGTTGAGACATATGACATTAATATGCCATTTTCAGATATCATTACTGGTTTGCAAAAATTTCAGCCGACTTCAATAAGTGGATATGCCTATGCACTTAAAAAAATTGCAGAAGCTCAAAAAGAGGGGAAAATTCATATTAATCCTGAAGTTATCCAGTCAAGTGGAGAAGCAATTAGTTCTTCCGATCAGGAATTTATCGAAAGTGTCTTTAAAATTCCCCTTATCAATGTCTATGCTGCAACTGAAAATTTTATTATGGGTATTGGTAAGAAAACTTTTGGCGGGATGTATTTGATGGAAGATGATCTTATTTTTGAGATACTACCAACCCATACAAATGTTACAAATCTTTTTAACTATACATTGCCTTTGATTAGATATAAGATGCAGGATAAGCTTGAAAAAATGTCAGATCCTCATCCAATCTTACCTTTTACCAAAGTCAAAACACTTGTTGGAAGAAAAGAAAATTTACCTTATTTTATTAATGATAAAGGTGAAGAGGATTTTCTTAGTCATTCGTACATAATAGAATTTTATGTACCGCATGTAGACTCGTTTCAAATGCATCTTCATGATAAAAATTCATTTACCTTTCAGGTTGTCTTAGAGAAAGGATTGGATACTGCAACGAAACAGAGAACTTTACATGAAATAAGAGAAAAATTACAAGCAATTTTGCAGGAAAAACAAATGACAAAAGTTGTTTTTACAGTCGAAGTTGTTGATCATTTATGGGTTGATCCTAAGACGGGAAAATTTAAATTGATCGTTACGAAATAAAGTATGGTGATTGTATATGCGCTGTGTTTGGTAATTCTTTTTATACTTTTGAGCGTTTTTCTTTATTGCTGGTATAGAATTCACACGTCAATTTGTACGCATAATGCGGAAAGTAAAAAAACACCAAAAGATTACGGACTACCGTTTGAAACAAGATATATCCGAACCTCTGACGGATTAAAGCTCTCTACCTGGTATATTCCTGTCAAAAAACCGAAAGCAATCGTTATTCTGGTCCACGGATATGCGCCTCTGGATGGCGGACGGCCGTTGATGCTCTATAACGCGGAATTCTTGCATAATGCAGGCTATACGTCTTTGATGGTTAATCTGCGTGCAACAGGTGAGAGTGAAGGAAATAAAAGTACTTTCGGAGTTACTGAGTGGAAAGATGTTGAGGCAGCTTATGAATATGTAAAAACACTTCCCGAAAGTAAAGATAAGAAAATAGTACTCTTTGGTGGATCTATGGGAGCAGCAACGGTCCTAAATACTGTTGGAAAATTACAAATCGGAGATATAGTGATCGCTGCTGTTCCATATGCGAGTTTGGCATCACTCTATCGATTTCGTTTGAAACAGGAGAAACTACCCCGGTTTTTGCTTCCTTTAGTGCTCTTGGCAGCGGCTTTTGAACTTGGAAAGTCGAGTATTCATTTCAATCCTGAGCGTTTCATAACAGAAATTCATAAACCCATTTTTATTATTTCAGCAACACGTGATGATACGGTGCATAGTCAGGACGCGATTAAATTATTTGAAAAAGCAAATAACCCAAAATTGCTCTGGGAAGCAGACTCGGGGCATCTGGTGGATAAAGATCAGCCTGAGGAATTAAAGAAAAGAGTCTTGGCGTTTTTGGGAAAATATTTAGATTAGTTGATTCTATTTGAAATGTATTCAGTTGAATTGTCATAGAGAATATCCTATAATGCACAAGCATGGAAGAATATACTCCCTATACCTATATTGTAAACGATGGACGGCCGGATCGTGAAGCAACTTTGCTCAGAGGTTATGGTGCATCCGCAATTAATCAATATCTCAGTGATACAACTTTGACCGATGCTGAACGCAGTAATCTTCAACAGCTAGGAAGTTCGCTTAAAAAATTGAATCGAAATCAGGGACTTTACTATGTTACTAATGATGTGGAATTTCACTCGATGTCCAATAGTTATACACCATTAGGACACGTAGATGCTATCTCTAATGCATATATAAAATTTTGGGATCCAGAAGCAGAAGAACCAAATGATTCATTATTAATTCGTGTTAAGAATCCTGATACAATTTATGAGCCAGATATTAGCCTTGCTTTTAGGCATACTACTCTTGATCCTGAAATGAGAGTAGCAAAACTTCGCAGTATTTTTTGGCAACATGAAAGAAGAGACATAAAACCTTCCATAGAAATTGCATTAGTAAAAAAAGATGATAAATCTATTAACAAGCATGCGGCAAGAATTAGATGGGAATGGGATTGTTGGAATGGCGAACATGGTAAAGTTGTTACCAGAGGATTTGTTCAGGGAGACACTATTGGTTCAAGAGGACGAGTTCAAGGACGTAATGATATAATTCCCGATAAAATTCCTGGTATCCGAAATCAAGATATACCAATAGTTACATTTATAAATATGCGAAGTGCAGTGATTTGGCAGGCGGCAAGTTAAATAGCAGGGTTATTGACTTAATTAGTTTGATTTGGTAACATAAATCGTGCCCGATAGAAAATCGCAATCAGGTAAAACAAAATACATATTCGTCTCCGGTGGAGTCATCTCCGGCATCGGTAAAGGTCTCACCTCCGCATCAATCGCATTTCTTCTCAAACAAGCAGGCTATAGAGTCGCTCCTATTAAATTTGAAAACTATCTCAATTTGGACGCAGGTACCATTAATCCCATTGAGCATGGTGATCCGTTCCTTTGTGAGGATGGAACCGAGGGCGATATGGATATCGGAACGTACGAAAAATTCCTCGATGAAGACATGGGGAGAGATAACTTTGTAACTATTGGAAGAATTTATCAGACGGTTATCGATAGAGAAAGGCGATTTGAATATCAAGGTGAGGATGTTGAGGCGATTCCGCATATAACCGATGAGATCATAAGCCGCATTAAAAGTTTGGGCCAAAAGAAAAAAGCGGATATTGTTTTGATCGAACTAGGAGGAACAGTCGGTGAGTATCAAAACGTTTTATACTACGAAGCATCCCGTATCATGACGCTTAAAAATCCGGGTGATGTGTTACATATTCATGTAAGTTATGTACCGACGCCGCATCATCTTGGAGAACCCAAGACCAAACCGACGCAGCTGTCTGTCAAAACGCTTAATGGTATGGGAATTCAGCCGGATTTCATCATTGCAAGGTCTGAAAAAAAGCTTGATCAGCGAAGAAAAGACCGTTTCGCGCTTTTCTGTAATATGCATCCTGAGGATATTATTACCAATCCTGATTTGGATACGGTGTACGAAATTCCACTCGTTCTGCATGAACAGGGTTTGGTAAATCGAATTTTGACGAAGTTCAATATGCCGATTCGCGAACCCAAACTTGCTGATTGGAGAAAATTTGTCGAGAAAGTAAAAGCGCCAAAGAAGAAAACACTCAATATCGCGATAATCGGAAAATATTTCGGGACAGGGGAGTATCAATTAAGAGATTCGTACGCCGCACTCTTTGATGCGCTGGATCATGCAGGATGGGCGCACAATGTGGCAATAAAAACGCATTGGATAAATGCAGAAAAAATCACTCCTGAGACGGCCAGAGAAATTATCGGCAGACCTGACGGGTTGATAGTTCCAATTGGTTGGGGTGAGAGAGGTGCAGAAGGAATGATTGCTGCAGCGGATTATGCCAGAGAATATAAGATCCCATACTTGGGTTTGTGTTACGGCATGCAGCTTGCCTGTGTTGCTTTTGCGAGATCAGTTCTCGGATTGAAAGATGCAAATTCTGCGGAAAACGCACCCAAAGGGAAAAATCCGGTCATTTATCTGATTCCGTCTCAAAAAGCGATTATGAAACGCCGTGCATATGGCGGGACGATGCGGCTTGGCGGTTGGGAGGCAATTGTCAAAAAAGATACCAAAGCATTTGAGCTGTACAAAAAATATAAAGAATTGCTCAATGAGAAAGGCCTGACCTCTGAAAGACATCGCCATAGATATGAGTTTAACAACAAGTATGCGGCTGAGTTTGAAAAAGCAGGTTTGGTAATTAGTGCTAGATCTGTTGAAGAGGGGTTAGTCGAAATCATAGAAGTTCCCGATCACCCATTCTATATGGGTACACAAGGTCATCCAGAATACAAGAGTAGACCGCTACGTCCTCACCCAATCTTTCAAGGCTTCATTGAAGCGTGTGCAAAGTAGTTAAGCAGCAGGTGCATCCAGCCATTTAATGAAGTGAACGTTCTCTGATCTTCGTCTTTGACCCGTTCTATCTGGTTCGTATGGTTTGAGGTCCCATTCATTTCTACCCTCATAGTATCTTGCCCATCCTGGCTGTTCTCCAAGCCACTCCGTAATTTCCCTTGGCGGATTTTTTACATGTAGTGCACCATATTCAACTCCGGGTACGCTAGTTGCCAGACGAGCAGCTCCTTCAAAAAAAGATGCTACCAAACCAGTATCTATTCGATGTCCTAAATTACTATCTACTTCAATTTCCAAATGCGGTTCAAACTCTCCATGATCTTTAGGACTATGAACAATGATTGTTGTTGAAGAAGGCCCGCCAGTTTCGGTTCCTGAGCTATATGGAGTTGCAGGCTCAATCTCGATTGCGGGAGTCATTGAGGTTGTTAAATGCGTTGGCCGGCTAGCACCAAGTCTTTTTTTTGCCATGACAAACATAATTGGTTGATCTACTGATCCCAATAAATTTGTTGATCCGATATCGTTTTGTCCTGAGGGGGATCTAAGATTCCCACCACCTGCACGTAATGACTCGAGAAAAGCATACAATTCTCTTTGCAAATAAAGTCCTGATGTAACCGGCTCACTACTAACAGTTCTTGCGAGTGCTGCACCTGGTTCTACTATTCCATGGAGTTCTGGTCCGCCTTTTGGCATATTTCTCTTAATATATCATACTGATACATTATATTCAATTAATATATTCTGTAATGTCAATAAAGTTGTATACTACAGCTATGGCTGGTGGCGTGGAGGCTGGTCGGGGGCAGGCTGGAGAGAGGCCTGGTGAAGTTCGGTTTATGGGGCCGGTTATTTTGGTTCCAGGACAAAATTTTTATAATCAACCTCCTTTTATCGGAGAAATCGGACGCGTTGTAGGTAGTTCCAGAATGAATCCGGTTCGTTTTACAACGGCAGTATCACATCTTGTACAACCTGGAGTATCAGAATATCCTCAGACCTTAGCAGCGCGGGTGAAAGGCGCTCGTAATCACACAGCAGTACGATTATTATTTTCTGGAAATCCCGGTAACGCAAGAGAATGCGATATGCTCATTGATCTTTTACGAGGTTTGTCAGGCTTTTCTCATTGGGAAGAATATATTAAGGCAAAAATGGATCACTATATTTATAGACCAAGTGGGCAACATCATGAAAGTGCGAAATTACGAAAATATCCTCCTTCCTTTTTTGCCTGGGCTGAAGAGCTTCAGAGAAGAACGGGAGTATTGGATAGAGGTGCATCTATTGAAGCAATCGGTGATGTGTTCCCACAACAACTTAGAGGTGCAAAATTAGGTGAAGTTCTCCCGCAAGGCAAGAGAACAGTTCATAGAGTTTGGGTGTTTAGAAAAGCCGGAGAAGTCGGGTAATTTGACAATATTCATTGTTTTTAGTATGTTCATTTTATGGAAATGCTATTGGAAGTTATAAATGTTCCTGTCTCGGATGTAGACAGGGCAATAGAATTTTATGTTGAAAAAGTAGGATTTCATCTCGATGGTGATTGGAAAATGGGAGACAAACGGTATGTGCAGCTGACTCCTGTTGGTTCGGGATGTTCTATTGCAATCGGCGATGGGATTACGAAAGCAAAGCCGGGCTCGATTGATAGTCTGTTATTGGTCGTAAAAGATATTCATAAGGCACACGATGCACTAACAAAAAAAAATGTGAAGGTAACTGATGTTGAGAAAATGCCTTGGGGAGCTTGGCATGTTTACTTTAGTGATCCTGACGGTAATAAATGGCAGATCCAACAAAAGCCAGATAGACCATAAGATGGCCACCTCTTGTTTATCGCACCGATTTTTTATATAATATAACCCTATGTTGCAATCTGTTACATTTGTACCTGGCGATATCGTCAAAGTACACCAGAGAATCCAGGAAGGGGATAAGACCCGTATTCAGGTTTTCAAAGGTGTAGTTCTTCAGATCCGCGGTCGTGGCGTTAACAAAATGTTTACCGTGCAGAAGATGGTAGGACAGATCTCAGTAGAACGCATCTGGCCGGTCAATTCACCAAATATTGAAAAAGTAGATATCGAAGCACATTCCAAAAAAAGAATTCGAAGAGCAAAACTCAACTACCTCAAAGTCGCAAAAGTATAAAATTTTTATTGCACCACAATTAATGGAGCTTGCGGAGCCTTAAATATTTGATGATTTGCCAAAGTCTTTCCTTCAAACCTTCCAGCTTCGATAGTTGTTACTCTTCTCAATCCAAAATCAGTTTGAATAGCTCTATGAGCGTGTTCAATTCCTTGACGTCTTTGCGGGATAAAAAAGTCTGTAATAGTGTCATCTACCATGCTGCCTTGATTAACAGAATAAATTCCGTAGGGTGAAAGCATTCCAGCCATTCGTGTAATATCCGATTCAGGTATATAACTATGAGTGGAGACAGAGTATTTTTCATTAAGAAAATCAACATTTCCATTTAAATCCACCTGTGTTCTATTTGGAAGTGTAATCGTTTGCCTATGCAAGTTTCCGAATCGTCCATTAATAAAATGGATCGAATCACGAGCTGCATCAAGCTCTGAACTAATTCTATTAAGATCATATCTAACGGGTGAATTACCTCGAAGCCGCATAAGTCTGTGTGTACCAATTTGTTCTTCAGGCGTTGCCATGAGATTTGATACTACAAACGCAATACGACTATCTTCAACTTCTTGTTGCATTGTCATAGCTAATCGACTAAAAGTATTGCCTGCACCTCCGCCAACATCGAATATGATAACAGGAGAATCGGGTTTGGATTTTAACAATTGTTGAGCTGTATCATAGAGAAAGACTTCATAGCCTGAAAGTGTGACTAAGCCGCTTCTTCTTGTGGAGACTTCACGTATAGGATGATAACCCGATATGACATTATCTTCAGCCTGATTATAACTACCCAGACTAAATATTTTTCTTTCGCCACGTCTTCTGGCCAAACGTTCACGCTCAAGTTGTTTATATGCTCTATCTCTAAATTGTGGTGCAAGCTCGACAGCCATTGGCAAAGTATAGCAAAAAATAAATAAAAATCAACTATTATAGGATATTACGAAAAATATTGCAGAGTTTGTTTTAACTCATTTAAAGATGTTGCTTCCATTAATTTCTCTCTAAAATTTGCTGCTTCCGGGAAGTTTTGGATGTAGGTTTTGGCGAATTTTTTTAAGAGAGCGAAATGTTTGGTACCGTGCCAGCCTACTTTTTTTTCATTCACAGTTATATCCTCTTTGCCATCAAGACTCCATTGTTTTTCGAAAAGTGCAATGTGATGCAGAAAAAGACTGATTCTTTGTTCAATGGTTATTGTTCGCAGATCAATTTTGTCATTAAATAGCCACGGATTTGAGAAAATTCCCCGACCGATCATAAAGCCGTCGCAGCCATACTGCTTAAATTTTTGATTAATTTCATCCCGTGATGTGATATCGCCGTTGCCAACAATAAGCGTTTCGGGAGCTAATTGATCTCGCAATTTCATAATTTGCTCCATTTTTTCCCAATGAGCGGGGACTTGTGAAAGCTCTTTTACTGTTCGGAGATGAAGTGTGAGTACGGAAATGTTTTGTTGGAGAAGAAATGAAATCCATTCTTCTATGGTTTCTTTTTCAAATCCTATTCTTGTTTTGACACTTACTGGTAAATCGCCAGCACCTTCAATTGTTGCTTGAATTATTTCAGCAGCGAGTTTTGGTGTGCGAATCAAACCTGAGCATGCACCTCGATTTGTAACTTCTCTGACAGGACAGCCCATGTTGATATCAATGCCGGCAAATCCTCGAGTTTGCAGATCTTTTGCCACTTCGTAGAAATGTTCCGGTATTGTTCCCCAGATTTGCGCCACAACTGGTTTTTGTTCTTCGGTTAGGATTAGCCGCTCGGCAACTTTTTCTTTGCCTTTTGATACTAATCCATCCGTCATGGTAAATTCAGTGAAAAGCACATCGGGCTTGCCGATTTCTGTCACGATTTGACGGAATACGACATCAGTAACACCATCCAATGGTGCCAGAACAGTAAACGGCTTTGGTAGATCTTTCCAGAAATTCTTCATAAGGCCCTATTATAGCAGGATATGGTATTATCGAGAAATGATTGATCAGTTTACGTTAAAGCTAATTTTATCGTTTGTTATTGGCGGCGGTTACGCGATACTTGCAACGGTGTGTGCTGACAAACTCGGGACGAAAATCGGCGGTTTAATTACAGGTTTGCCTTCAACAGTTCTGTTTGGACTTTTATTTATCGCGTGGACTCAGAATACTCAGGCGGCAGTGGAAGCGACTACTCTTCTTCCAGCAACCATCGGAGCCTCGTGCTTCTTTTTGATATCGTATGTCTATTTCCTTCGGTATTCAATTTGGTTGTCCCTCCTTATGGCATATATTGTTTGGGGTGTAATAACTTATGCTTTGCTTGTAGTGCATCTTACTAATTTTATTGTTGCGATCGTCTTATTTTGTATTAGTTTTTTCATTGCTTATATCGTCATTGTTAAAAAAATAAAACCCGCATCTGCAAAAGGAAGACCTGTTCAGTATACTTTTCCTTTGTTACTTTTTAGAGGTATACTGACAGGAACGGTTATCGCGTTTTCGGTATATATCGCAAAAATTGGAGGTCCTGTCATTGGCGGCGTATTCACTACGTTTCCCGCGATGATTTCCAGTGTGCTAGTAATTAATTACCTCTCACACGGACCTGCTTTTTCATTGGGAGTGGCAAAGAGTACACTTTTTGCGTGGATAAGTACAACTATTTATGTGATTATTGCTTATTACACAATGATTCCTCTGGGATTGCTCGGGGGAACTTTAGTTGCTCTGGCAGCATGCTATATTAGCGCATATTTTCTATTAATTTATATTCTTCCAAAACATTCCTAAATAACAATAGATGAGCTATACTGATTGAGTGAAGAGAAATAATCTTGATCAGGGGAATCGTGGAGAGCAATTTGCTGTTGAATATTTGGTGAGTCATGGTTTTCAGATTGTCGAGCGGAATTTCCGGATTCGGGGAGGCGAGATTGATATTATTGCGAAAGAGACAGATCCACGAACTGAAGAGAAAACCCTTGTTTTTCTTGAAGTAAAAACCAGATCATCGGGTGATTATGGAACGCCTCTTGAAGCGATTGGGTATTACAAATTGAGAACGTTAATTAAGGCAACGCAGTTTTATAAAATGAAACATCCCGGACTTCCTGATCTCATGCGAATTGATGCTGTTTTTGTACTCATAAATGATGAAGGACAGCTCATGGATATCGAGCTTGTGAAAAATATCAGTTAGGCGTATAATTAATTCTTACAATGAAAATGAAACCAGTAAAAATTGTCGCCACAATCGGACCTGCGACGCATACTGAAGAAAATCTGTATGAACTAGCAAAAGCAGGTGTTGATGTTTTCCGCATTAATTTTTCCCACGCAACCCCTGAAGAAGCAACTGATCGCATCACTTGGATACGAAACGCGGAGAAGAAGTTGGGCAGACCACTCGCAGTCATGGGAGATCTTCCGGGTCCCAAAATCCGCATCAGTAATGTAAAACCGGATACGATTCTGGAAAAAGGTCAAAAATTTGTCGTTTCTAAAAATATTCAAGTGGGTGATAAAAATGGA
The DNA here is from genome assembly GCA_964540055.1 of uncultured Gammaproteobacteria bacterium. Lineage (GTDB taxonomy): Bacteria > Patescibacteriota > Microgenomatia > Levybacterales > UBA12049 > JACDET01. The sequence goes on from CAZILC010000007.1 coordinate 28,901, forward strand.
TGTGGAGTTAATCAACCATCAATTCTAGATAACATTAGCGAAGGCGCAGAAGTGTATATCGATGATGGGACAATAAAATTAGTCGTAGATAAAAAAATCGATGATGGCATCGAAACGACTGTTGCAGTCGGAGGACTGCTCAAGCCTCGTAAAGGTTTTTCGGCTGAGGGTTTGACACTCGCACTGCATGAAGTTACCGATCAGGATAAAAAGGCAATTGAGCTTATTGTCGCATTGAAAGCTGACGCGATTGCTGTTTCTTTCGTCCAGACAGCACAAGATGTCAAAAATGTCCGGGATTTGCTTCCAAATGATTCCCGTATTATGCTGATTGCCAAAATGGAAACGGCAAAGTGTGTCGAAAATGCTGAGGAAATTGTTGAAGAAGCAGACGGTATTATGGTAGCACGTGGGGATTTGGGTCTGTCTATCCCGATTGCAAAAGTCCCACTCATCCAAAAGAAATTGATTGATCTTTGTGTCCGCAATGCCAAACCGGTCATCACCGCAACTCAAATGCTAGAATCCATGGTCTCAAAACCCATACCGACCCGTGCAGAAGTTGCCGATGTAGCAAATGCAATTCTTGATCGGTCTGATGCTATCATGCTTTCAGCTGAGACTGCTGAGGGTAAATTCCCGGTTGATACTGTTGAAATGATGGTAAAAATTATTGAAGAAGTGGTTGGAAGCGTTTCAGTTTACGAATATAAAGAACGGAAAACTATCAGTAACGCGATTACTGATTCTGTGGGAACGATAGGTGATTTGATTGATGGTAAATTAATTATTGCTTTTACCGATTCAGGTAAAACGGCGAGAAAAATTTCAAGGCATCGTCATCCGCAAGCAATTATTGCTCTTTCGCCCAGTAATTCCACGATTAGAAGGTTGAATTTTTCTTGGGGAGTTCATCCGCAAAAAATTGAGAATATTAATAATTTTGAAGAAATGCTTGCGGAGGCAAAAAAAATTGCAAAAAATAATCCTGTTGAGCCGCTTGTTGAAGGAGATAAATATGTCATCTCTGCTGGCATGCCCTTCGGTGAAACAGGCACCACCAATATGATCCTCGTGCAGAAAGTGAAAAATTAGGAGTATTACCCTAACTTAAATATAACAAAAAACCTCAAGTGTGATATACTATAAGTCAATATGGTCGAGCGTCGAGGCGGCATCCCTGATACAGAACATGTCCTAACCCCAACAGCAGTTCCCTTTAGAGAAGCGTGTTATTTATTTTTTGATGCTGTTACACCTGCAGATGTGGCAAGCAGCTTTAGTGGCGTGCTCGATATGAAGATAGACCCAACTTCAACCTATTACTCAGATGTACAAGACTTCATAAGTTACCGAGTCAGAATACCCCCTCCACAAACAACTTTACATGTTGGTGCATTGACTCATGAGCTATTACAAATGCAGCATCCTGCTCTTTGGCTCAAATTATTTAGAAAAACACGAAAGAGAGAGAGTGGTGGTGCAATTGATGCTAAATTAAAAGAAGCCTTTCCTGCCAGTGTTAGACAAGTACCTCTTTTAGATATTGCTGCCGAAAAACTTGCTACACAAAACCTTCGTATTTTTGGTCAGACTGTTCTTGAGCTTGGACTTTCTGCAGTTTATGGACCTAATTTCCCCAAAGCTATACCTGAGAGTGCAAAATATGCAAGAGATGGAAGTATTGCCAGACGATATGAGGCAGTACTTGAAGCAAGTAAACCGTTTGAAGCTCCAGCATCCTCTGCACAAGAAGTTGTAACAAGACTTCAACAACTTTTCCCTCCAAATCCTATATCTGTACCTACCTCGGCGTTAAATGCAATTCGTGGAAAACGCGCTTTTGATGGACCTGTTCATCTTTGTCCTGCACCCGGGTTAACAAGGATGCTTTTTGATGAGTATGGGAAAAAATTACTTCAAGTACCTTATCAGCAAAGATTGGTAAGATCACTCCAGGGAGGTCTGCGCTCGCGGTAAATATTTTTTTAGTAACTGGATAGGAAATTATTTATTTTGTACTCGTTTGATTTGATCTCGGATAGCAATTGCTGTTTCAAAATCTAGTTTTTCCGCAGCCACTTTCATTTCTTTTCTCAACATTTTCAAAGCCTTATCCCGTTCATCTGGTAACAAAACTTCTTTTTTGGCGAACTGCATGATACCCTCAAGTTCTGGTTTTTCTTCAATTGGTTGCTGTTCAACGAGTTTGGACCTAATTGCTTTTTGGATCGTTTGGGGCGTGATGCCGTGTTTTTCATTGTATTCTATTTGAATTTTGCGTCGGCGTTCGCCTTCGCCAATTGCAGCTTTCATACTGTCAGTCATCCTGTCTGCATACATAATGACTTTGGCATCGACATTGCGGGCCGCGCGTCCCATGGTTTGAATGAGCGATGTTCTGGATCTGAGAAATCCTTCTTTGTCTGCATCAAGAATCGCAACAAGTGAGACTTCAGGCAGATCCAAGCCTTCACGTAACAAGTTTATCCCTACAACAACATCAACTTCACCAAGCCGCAAACTGTCGAGCACATCTTGCCTATTTAACGTTTCAATGTCCGAATGGAGGTACTCAACTTTGATCTCATGTTCTTGCAGATAACTTGTCAACTCTTCGGCCATGCGTTTGGTAAGCGTTGTCACAAGAACTCGCTGTTTCTTCTCAACGCGTTTTTTGATTTCTCCCATGAGATCATCAATCTGGCCGGCACTGGGTTTGACTTCTACCACAGGATCAATGAGTCCAGTAGGACGAATAAGTTGCTCAACGACTCCTTTTTCGGTTTCTTTCGCAAGCGAGACTTCATATTCATCAGGTGTTGCCGAGACGTACACGATTTGATTGGTTTTTCGCATGAACTCTTCAAATTTTAACGGCCGGTTATCAAGAGCTGATGGAAGGCGAAAACCGTAATCGATCAGTGTGCGTTTTCTTGCCTGGTCGCCGTTATACATACCACGAAGCTGTGGGAGCGTGATATGTGATTCATCAACAATCAAAAGCCAATCATCAGACGCTGCGTCAAAATAATCGATAAGGGTATAGGGAGGTGAGCCTGGTGGGCGTTTGTCAAAATAGATTGAATAGTTCTCAATACCATTGACGTATCCGACTTCTTTGATCATTTCCAGATCATAACTCGTTCTTTGGGCAAGCCGTTGCGCTTCGAGTAATTTGTTTTCACTTCTGAATTTTTTGACTTGGGCTTCCAGATCATGATTAATTGCCTCAAATGCATCATGATAGCCGCGTGGATCGGTCATATAGTGTTTGGCTGGATAAATGACTGTTGCATCCAAATCCTGAGTTTTTTCGCCAGTGAGTGGATCAAATTCATACAAATTGGTCACAACTCCTTCGGCTTCGATTCGGATTCCATTATCAATGTAGGCTGGGAAAAGATCGATATTGTTTCCTCGAACTCTGAATGTTCCCCGGCGGAATTCATAATCGTTACGGTCATACTGCAAATCGGTGAGTCGGATCAGAATATCTTTCTGGCTGATCTTGACGCCGCGTTTGAGCTCCAGCACAAATTTTCCATATTCAACAGGAGATCCGAGATTGTAAATACAGGAGACCGATGCGACCACTACTACATCTTTTCGCGTGAGGAGATTGGTTGTTGCTGCGAGGCGGAGTTTGTCTATTTCTTCATTGATTTCTGATTCTTTTTCGATATACGTATCACTTGATGGAACATAAGCTTCAGGTTGATAATAATCGTAGTACGAAACAAAATACGAGACTGCATTTTCAGGGAAGAAATCTCTAAACTCCTGATAGAGCTGTCCTGCAAGCGTTTTGTTGTGCGAAATGATGAGTGTGGGTTTTTGGATATTTCTGATTACATTTGCCATCGTGAAAGTTTTTCCACTACCTGTGACACCAAGGAGGACCTGGTGTTTGGCATCTTGTTTTAAATTTTCAGTTAATTGTTCAATTGCCCTTGGCTGGTCTCCGGTGGGTTTGAAATCTGATTTCAGGTGAAATTTCATGCCATCTATTGTAACACAGATGCACAAGAAGTTTAACTTAATTTACTAACTACTGCTCTTCTTCTATCCATCTTGTTGCGAACCAACGCAACAGCGGAGTTGATTCTGTTTAGATCAACTTCATTTAATCTATTATTCAGAGGCAAATTATCACATGCATTTGCCATTGCTATAAACGTGTCTCTCAGAAAAGTTTCACAGGTTGTAGTAGGGACAAAATGCAAAACATGCATTCTTACAACCGTATTAAAAGAAGCAGGGTGAGTAGCATTTTCTAAAATTTGAGGATATATTTGAGTAATTTCGTGCACTTTAGATAACATTTGTGTTCTCCAAAGTTCATGTAAAAATGGTATGGTAAGTCCCGGCTGATTTTGTAGATAATCTGCCATTTGCCGTGCACTGGCACCCGCGATCATTTTCTGTTCCGAAGGTTGTGGAAAAAAGGTAAAATTAGGTTGGCTAAAACTTTCAAATTCTCTACGTGCCATAGAGCGAACATTTTAGCCTTTTTTATTGGATAAGTCAAACTATAGGTTTAATATTAGTTTGCGTTTACTTAATAATTTGCTTGAGGGTGAAGATTGTTTGGAGCACTGCATTTGCAGCTTCGATTCCTTTGTTGTATTCGTTTTGACTGGCGCGTTCTTCTGCGTGTTTGATGTCAGATACAGCGAGGATTTCAAATGCGATTGGCATGTGATTATCGATAGAGAGGGACATAAGAGCACTTGTTACTTCATTAGCGATTAATTCGAAATGAAAAGTTGCCCCTTTGACGATAACGCCAAGTGCGATAATGCCGTCATATTTTGCTTTTTTTGATTCGGCGATTTTCTGAACAAGTAATGGTATTTCCCATGAACCGGGGACTCTATAGGTGTGTATATTCTTGTCCAGCACTCCAGCTGTTTGCAATGTACTTCTTGAACATGTTTCCAAATTGTCAACGAAATGTTCATGATAATTGGTGCGGACGATGGCGATTTTGAGTTTTTTGGCGAATTTTTTATCAAAGGCTGCTGCTTTTTGATTGATGAGCATATTATTTCAATCTTAGTTGATTTTCTATGTATTTTGCAAGTACATCAACTTCCAGATTTACAAAGTCGCCAACTTGGGCCTGATGAAGCATTGTCTGTTCCCACGTGTGGGGGATGATGCCGACAGTAAATTCGTCAGTTGTTACCGAAATTATGGTAAGCGATATTCCATTAATACTTATTGATCCTTTATCCACAAGATATTTTTTCAAGCTTTTAGGAAAAGAAAATGCAAAAAGATAACTGTTTCCTTTTTTGACAATTGATATGATTTTGCTAGTGCCATCAATATGTCCTTGAACGATATGTCCCGAAAGCAAAGTTTCCGCAGTCGCAGGGAGTTCAAGATTTACTTTGTCTTCAGGGTTAAGGTACTGAATATTCGTTTTCATTGCTGTTTCGGGCATAAAATCAATGGTAAATGTGGACTTGTCTTTCGCAACAACAGTTAAACAAATGCCATTCACGGCGATACTTGTGCCTAGTGAAAGTTTTTTGAGTAAGTCAGAGGAAGTTTTGATTTGTAGATTACTTGCTGTTTTTTCTTTGACAGTTCCAAGGTCTGTGATGATGCCGGTGAACATACTTGCATTGTAACACATTTTTAAAAAGTCGGGTTTGATATTGTCTGTAGTAGTTAGCATTATTGACAAAAATATACGAAATATCGTATATTTTTTAGTAATACTTATTGATTAATTGTCATCCTGACAGGTTTAAATTAATAACGTATCTGTCTATGCCCGGAGTACTATATAAAAAAGAAAGAGAAACACTAGAATTTCTCGTCCAGTTTCAAAACAAACATGGCTATGCGCCAACTCTTCGTGAGATAGCAAATGCCACCAATCATCGGAGTGTCTCTACTATCCATGTCATCCTTCGCAATCTTGTCGATAAAGGTTACCTGCAAAAAGTCGACGGCAATGCCCGCGTTCTTCGAATCAAAGATCAGAGCATCGTTGCCACTTTCATGGGCGTCCAACCATCTGTAGAGTTACCGTTGATGGGATATATTGCCGCCGGAAAACCACTGGAACCGCATGTTGATCCGAACGCGACATTTCAAGTTTCAGCGTCCATGCTTTCGGGTTCAAAAACTTCGTATGTCTTGCAAGTAAAAGGGGAGTCAATGATTGAAGATGGGATTTTTGATGGAGATTTCGTTGTCATTGAAAAAGTAAATGTGGCAAATAATGGTGAGATAGTCGTTGCTTTGGTAGATGATAATCTCGCAACATTAAAACGCTTTTACAAAGAAGGTGGCAAAGTCGTCCTCAAACCCGCAAATGCCTCAATGTCACCGATTTATCCCAATACGATCAAGATACAGGGGAAAGTGGTGGGATTGGTGAGAAGATATTAGCATCAAAAAGAACAGGAGATTCATCATATTTAAACGGATCTACCCATACAAGTGTACCATCTACTCTTTGGACAAAATTATCTGGTCGTAATAAATGTAATTCTGATCCAATTCGGGTAAATGCGTCTTGGTAAATATTATTCCATAAATCATTTTGTTGTGATTGTATAAATTCTTCAATTATTTCAGCTATGGGCTTAATTTTTTGTAATAAATAGGCTCCATCCGGTTTGACACCTTCTATATATTCTGTACAGGACATCTGACCGGATGCAAACATAAAAGTTGGCATTTCAATTTGTGCTTGACTGAGTATTTTATCCAAATCAGCAGCCAGAGTTTGTGATTGAAGCATTTCGTTAATGTATGGTTGCCTGAAATTTTTATGTCTTGCTTCAACCGTAGCTGGTGTTTTGATCATATATTTTTTATCATTAGTTTCTAATAAGAAAAGCTTTGATTGTGCATGAGCATGACTTCTTACTCTTTTCATTGACCTATTATTTCCTAAATCAATTTCTCTATTTGATGCAGCATTTTGCAATACATATACACCGTGTTCAATATTATCTATAATATTTGGGTTTTGACCCAAAAACGTATCGCCTTTTTTTGAGACGAGAAGAGCAGCTCTTGTTTCATTACCCGCTCTATCAAGATAACTTTTGGTGTGCGAAACAATTAAACGATTGCCAAATTTATCTCTTTTTTTACCATCCGGATGATCCTCTTTTGTTACAACATGTCTTACAGGGGCATCAGGACGAATTAGCCACGGAATTGTATTACTAAATCTTTCTGGACCAGCTTTAACCATGGGTGGAATTATATCCAAAAACCTATAGTAAGTCAACGAAGTAAGCAAACTATTTCTTTATCGTAATGATGAAATAATTCCATAATGCTCATAATTTTCGGGGTCATCATCCACGTCAAGCCTTGTATAAGGAATAGCCTCAGCTACAAAAATTCTTTCAGCAGCCATCATTGTTGTTGCATCAGAGGTAATAAGGAGATGCCCATCAGTATCAAGAACATCCTTTGCTACTCTAATGAGTCTCCGGTCTAATTGTTTTATCGGATCAGGATCAAGGAAAAATGCCGCAATTAAATCAGCTTTTTTTCCTCTTCGTTTCATATCTTCAAGAAAATCAATACCGTCTCCTGTATAAATCTGATGAGGAGGTAATATACCGAATTCCGACATTTTATCAGTTCTATGTGGCATTCTTTCAAGTGCTACAACTGATCCTTGATTCATTCGAGCAAGCTGCACCAAAGGGATAGTAGAAATTCCATCACCCGCTCCAAAATCAATAATTCTTTTTTTATGTGACAAAATTACACCATTTTGTGAGGCAGCTGTTAGATAATCAACAGCGTTTTTCGCAAACCATTGCGTACGTCTATCATATTTTCCCACAAGTGAAACACTTGCTAGATCAAGTGAAAATTCTGGTTGTGGTAAGCCAAATCTGGCTTCATTCATTCCAGGCATATTCATATTATAGGTTATATTTAATTGTAAATCAACTTCTTCCTTAAAGCTAATTTTGAATTTATATATATCTGGTGTATAATAGTTTCATGGGAATACTATATCTTGTGCCGACGCCGATAGGAAACCTTTCGGATATAACACTTAGAAGTTTGCGGACATTGTTTAACGTTGATGTAATTGCATGTGAAGATACCCGCCGTACAGGTTTGCTCCTAGAAAAATTACTTAGTGAATTTTCCACAAATCCGGAAGACAAAAGAAAAGCGAAGCTACTTTCGTATTATGATCAAGTGGAATTGCAAAGAATTCCTGAGATTCTTACATTACTCAAAGCAGGAAAAGATATTGCTTTGGTTTCAGATGCAGGAACACCGGCGGTCTCAGATCCTGGATTCAAGCTTGTGCGAGAATGCATCAAGGAAGGCTTGCGTGTCGAATCATTGCCCGGTGCTTCATCAGTACTTACTGCATTGACAGTATCAGGTTTGCCTACAGATAAATTCTTATTCGTCGGCTATCCTCCGCATAAACCAGGGCATCGAATGGATTTTTTTAAAAACATTAAGACAAGCTTGGAATCAATTACTTCAACAATAATATTCTTTGAAGCTCCTCATAAATTGTTGACTACATTATCAGATTTACAATCAGTGTTTGGTGATATAGACATTGTCATTGCTCGAGAGCTCACAAAAATGTATGAAGAGGTGAGAAGAGAAAAAATTTCAGATTCGCTCAAACATTTCAAAAAAACTCCTCCCAAAGGTGAATTTGTACTTCTTTTTCATCTGTAATGGGTTATAATACAAATCTGTTTGTCTTGTCCTGCCAATCTAAATAATTTATCACTATATGACCGCAGAAGTTGATAAATACAAAATTATTCTTGTTTCTGGATTTGATAATAATACAGATTTAGTTAGAAATGCACATGATGCAGCTGAATCGGCTTGGAATAAATTAGGGATAGAAACTATTAGAATTGATCCTGATTATCCTAATGGAAGTTTAGACGAAGCAGTTGCAAAAATTAAAGCAGAAACTCAGGATGCTGTTGATAATGGTTATAAAGTTACCAAAGTCGGTACCAGTGCAGGTGGTACTTTATTAACTGCAGAGAGGATCTTATCCAATGATCTTACTTCAAAAGCTGTTACTATATGTTCAAGAACAGATCTGGAAAGTCCGCCTTCTGGTATTCCAGGCATAGTGTATCCAACAAGGGATGAGCTTTCAGTAAAAAGTCCAATGCTTGTTGCAGCAGCAGGATACGTACATGCTAATATGAATGCATATCGATTTACGGATACAAATACATTATGTATTACTGGAATGGGGAATGATGAATTAGTTCCGCCAAAATCAAGTATATTGCCCGGTGCACAAGTTTTCCATCTGGAGAGCGTTAAAGGACATAGGAAAATAATTGGTGCTGTGTTATATTTATCCCAACACACTGGAAGAATTGGGACATTTGCAAAAGCCGCTTAAACTAATATATTTAACACATTTGACTTCATATTAAAATTATAGGATAATGTCTCCCTTAATTTGAATTTATGCCAAAAAAAGATCTCGTACCAGCATTATATGTTGCTTCTGATGGAGTATTTACCTTTGAAAACCAAGGGCGATGGGATTTATTGGGTTATGACATACAAAGCCATAAAGCAAGAGAAGAAGCACTTGGGGATCCAAGGACAATTGCTACTGTTAAAAAATGGGTAAATGATCAATTGGGGAAAAATGAGGAAGCAGTTGTTATAGGAGCGAGGGAAGGTGGATATGCTGCTGTGAGGGCAGCAAGTGACCCTCGGGTAACTGCTGTAACTATCTATACTTCTTTTGACCCTGATGATCCTCAAAATTCTTATAATGGAAAACTTGCAATGAAAGATATTATAGAGACGGCAAAGAGTAAACCTGGTATTGACGCAACAAATGTTATAACTTTAACAAATGCAAATGCTTCATTTAGGCAAACATTGCCTGAAGGCTTTGTAGGTTCTACTGAACATAGATTAACCCCAGGATGGCAGGTTAGTACCGGACAATTAGTTCAAGTCGTATGGCATAAGCCCGTACTTGTTACTTTCATTGACCAAAACAGGCAGAAAAGAGGGATGCGAATGAGAAGAGGCTAAACTGTCAACTCGTGGTGGTTGCGGATTTCTTTGTGGGTTATTTCTCCGACTTCATTTATTTCATACAGATAAATTTCACCCGGTGCGATCTGCACATCACTGATGTCATCATCTGCGACATCTTCTAAAAATTTCACCAAGGCTCTGAGATTGTTTCCGGATCCAGCAATAATGATATTTTTGCTTGCTTTCAATTCAGGGAGGATTGCTGATTCATAATATGGTATTTCGCGATCATAGACTTGTTTGAGTGATTCACCATTTGGTACGGGATACTCCCAACCGCGGCGGAGTTTTAAAAACTCGGCATCGCCTAATTTCTTTTTCACTTCCCATTTATTTTTTGCCGTAAAATCGCCATAATCCCGTTCTTTAAGTGCATTACTTACGGTAACTTTTATATTTGGCTGATTTATTGTTTGGAGAATAATATCAAGCGTTTCTTTGTGTCTAGATAAATCGGAGATAAATCCTTCATCAAATTTGATGTCTTTGAGGTGTTCACCTGCTTCTTTTGCGTCTGCTTTGCCTTTATCGGTGAGTTCCGGATCATCCCAACCAGCCCAGAGTCCTTTTTCATTGTATGCTGATGTGCCGTGACGAACGAGTGCGAGATATGCCATAGATTTGTAGTAAGTATAAAGTATTACGTAGTTAGTATCAAGAAGAGTTTGAGACTATGAGTTTTTAATATTCAATCATTATGGTAAAATCCGTCCATGCCGAAATTTGAAAGAGGATATGTGTCTCTCAGTCAAATTGATGGATTTGAACTTACTCAAGGGAGAGGGAGAGGAAAAAGATCGTTAATGATCATTTCCAATATTCCAGATTATGAAATTGCGCCTGGAGTGGATATCAAAGACTCTATTAGAATAAAGCCGAAAAAAATTTTTCAATTAATGAGGGCTGGAGCTATGAGGAAGTTAACTATACTGGGAAGTGAAGGAAAATCTTCACAATATATGCCCGAAATTGCAGGCGAACCAGGTAGTGATGGAAGCGCATTAGCTGGAATGAAAGTGACAGAACAGATTGCTCCTGCTGCCAGCATTTATAGCATAGGAGATGAAAGTTTATTCCGACCCTTGTTTGATTCAACGGTTAGTGTTAATTTAACAAAAATAAATGAGACGCTTTCTCCAAAAGGAGAACTACGGTCACCCGGGAGCTGGGCAAGAGAATTCAATCGGGCCATTAAGGATGGGCTTAGAAAAGTTGCATTAAAAAATGTTTTGCCTCATGGAAATATAGATGGAATGAGTAAAACGTTCGTTGATTTGTTTCAGGGTACCTGTGTGGCATTTGCAGGAATAGCAACGATATCAGGGCCGGCTTCATTAAGAGAATATCTTACCTTATATGGGTTTGTTAATTTATTAACGACATGGGGTTTAATTACTGCAGACAGATCACTTTCAAATACAGAAGCTGAAAAACCACGATTTTCTATCTTGCCGGGTAATCAACCTGAACGGGTTGGTATAATTTATGCTAGATCAAAGATAGGAAAAATTGCAAAGTAGCTTCAAAATGTACGATTAATTGATTAGCCCTCCTTGATAAATCTCTCCTTTTCCGCCGTGAACAGTTATAATGTGGCCGTTTCGGAAGATTTTGGTTGCGTTTTTGATGTTACTCACTGCAGGGATTCCCTGGCGTCTGAGTAAGGTTATTGTTTCTAGATGTGGGTGATTTTCGATGATAATTCCTCTAATTTTTTTGAGTTTCTCAAGTTGTTTAGTATTTAAATCCGGCATAACAACGACTGCGTGTGCTGAAAGAGGCGGATAACCTGTTTGATTGGATAGGATTGTTATCGTACCTGTCCCAATTGCAGGAGTAAGGCCTTTGCCTCGGGCGATGGGGAGTTTGGTTTGCTTTTGGGGTTTGGAAACTGGTAAATCTGAGATAGGTGAGATCGATTGAATATAGAGTGTGTTATCTTTAAGTACCCAGGAAATTTCTTGTGGATGATACAGATGTTCATCGACGCGTCTTGCCAATTTCGCAATCGCAAGGATTTCTTCAAGTGTTAATTTATCAGAAAAATCCTTGTGTTTGAGCTTACGGTCGATGATCGTTAAATTCTTTTTTGACAGGATATATTCATCTTGCTCATGCGGATATTCGGTGACAATTACTAACTTATCTTTCGCGTGAGAACCGGGCTCAATGGTGAAAATCTTACCGGTTTTATCACCTTGTAGTTTTTTTCTGACAATAATTTCTGCTTTGGTATCAAAGTGATTGATATTTGCATGATGTCTGTGCCACATAGCATTTCCTGAATACATTTCAGACCACAAATTGATAATCTCAGAAATAAGTCCTGCTTCAGAAGTGATCGTTTTTTTAGCATGTTTTCGGCTGTTTTTTCCGGTTTCATGCATTTCCATAGTCACGTCAGTTCCAAGGCGGAAATAAAAATCTTCCAATTCATCATATAAGTCATTGGAAAAAAGAGCCTGACGAAATAATTGTTTAATATGATGCTCTATCTGCATCAAGGAATCAGATCTTTCAAAAGAAACAGTCGATAATAATTGTTTTATCTTGTGATCAAGCATGTTATCCAGCAGAAATGCTTGATACGCGTGAGGAGTAATTACGAACCCCGGAACCAGCGGAAATTTTGCCTGCAGCATTCGGGCGCTTTGTTTGCTGTGAGGACTAAAATGTTCGGATTCCGAATCAATATCGGAAAGCCACATAACTGAGCGGACAGAACTCATAGATTTATTATAATATATTTTGTTAGTTTGATTCTACCCTAATGCTGAGTCGGATTGACAAGCTGGTAAAATCTTCGTATAGTAATGGTATCTTATGCCATTAGTTCAGGAGGATCAACAGAAATACAAATCTCTGTATCTTCAAACTTCCCGCCAGCTTATTTTAGAACTAAAAGACAATCTTACTAAATTGAGTTCGGGACAAGCATCAGAAGACATTTTGGATGATTCACATCGAACATTTCATTCTCTAAAAGGTCAAAGTGAAATGATGGAATTTCACGCAATTGGTACCTTATCTAGACTTTTGGAATATACCTTTGCTGCTAAAAAAGAAGGAAATCTGGATTTCACTAATGAAATTATAAAAAAAATGCAAGATTCAGTTACAGCAATTGAAACGTGTCTTTTAGAAATTGAAAAAAATAATAAAGAAAGTGATTTGTCACAAGTTACCGAAGAAATGAAAAGTTTGGTTCCAAATGTAGAGATATAATATGAAATTATTACTTGTTGAAGACGATACATTTTTTCGAGAGTTCTATTCTTCAAAATTGAAGGAAAAGGGAATTGATGTTGTCACTGCGGAAAATGGGGAAGAGGGATTGGCACAATTACAGAAATTCGCGCCTGATCTAATTCTTTTGGATATCATCATGCCAAAGAAAGATGGATTTGAAGTGTTGACTGAGATGGGGAAAATGCAGTTATTGCCAAAAATTCCGGTGCTTGTCTTCTCAACGCTTGGTCAGGATAAAGATGTGGAAAAAGCACGAACTCTTGGCGCGCGTGGATATATCAATAAAAGTTTCTTCGATTTTGATAAGCTTTATGCCAGGATTCTCGAACTAGGTAAAAAATAAAAAGCCTCTTGCAGTGTGCCTCATATTGTGCAGTATAATAGATCCAGACGTTGTTTTAACGTTTCATAATCCTGCCTATGTTGATAACGGATGAAGATATACAAAAGCTGCTTTTGAATGTCAAAGTTGTTGATCAGAAGAAAATCGCTGAAGTTCTCGATTACGCAAAAAATTCCGATCTCAGCTTTCGGGATGCGTTAATTGAAAAAGATATTATTACCGATGAAAATTTGGGCGTCCTCATAGCTGATGCGAGGAAAATTCCTTTTGTCGTCCTCTCAAAAATTTCGATTCCTGAAGAAGCATTCCGGATCATTCCGGAACGCCTTGCCCGTAAATACAAAGCAATTCCTTTTGCTCGTGACAAAAATGGGATAAAGGTTGCAATGAGTGATCCCACCAATGTATTGATCCCCGAGATGATTGCTCGTAAAACCGGTCAAAAAGTTTTTGCTTATCTTGCAACGGATCGGGATATTACCAATAAATTATTTCTCTATCGAAGAGACTTGCAAAAAACGTTTGATTCACTCGTTTCAGAGCAAGTAAGAAGTACTGGCAGAGTCTCCTCAATTGAAGCGCCAATCGCCAAAATTGTGCAACTTATCATTCAATATGGATATCAAGACAGAGCTTCTGATATTCATATCGAGCCCGAAGAAAAAGATATGCTAGTGCGTTTCCGGGTTGATGGCATCCTGCATGATGTCTTGTTTCTCCCTGTCAAACTGCACGAACAGATCTCAACCCGTATTAAAGTTCTTTCAAGTCTTCGAACCGATGAACATATGTCACCCCAGGATGGGAAAATGCGTATTGCGCTTGATGAAGAAAACTTGGATATCCGTGTTTCAATACTCCCAGTGCTTTATGGAGAAAAAATCGTCTTGCGTCTTCTTGCATCACACAACAGGCAGTTTTCTCTCACTGATTTGGGCATGACTGATAAAGATCTGCAAAAAGTGACAAATGCGTTTAAGAAATCCTTTGGCATGATTCTTTCAACAGGTCCAACAGGCTCTGGTAAATCCACGTCTATTTATTCAGTTTTAAAGATTATCAATACACGCGATAAAAATATTACGACAATTGAGGATCCGGTAGAGTACCGGCTTAAAGGCATAAATCAGATTCAGGTTAATGCGAAAACTAATTTAACGTTTGCCTCAGGTCTTCGTTCGATATTGCGTCAGGATCCAAACGTCATTCTCGTTGGAGAAATCCGAGATTCAGAAACAGCAGGAATTGCTGTTAACGCCGCACTGACGGGCCATTTGGTTCTTTCTACGCTTCACACAAATGATGCAGCCGGAGCACTGCCACGTCTCACGGATATGAATGTAGAACCGTTTCTTGTCGCATCAACTGTCAATGTCATTATTGGGCAGAGGCTTGTGCGTAAGATCTGTGAGATGTGTAAATCGTCTCAGGATATTTCAATGGATCAGCTTATGCAAAATCTGCCTGCCGAAATGGTCAAGAAATATTTTGGCGTCAAAAAAGATGCAAGAGTATATGTCGGTAAAGGCTGTGAAGTATGTCATTTTACCGGCTATTCCGGGCGTCTTGGTATTTTTGAAGTACTAGAAGTGACCAACAATATTAAAAAAATAATATCTGAAAAAAATGACGCGGATGCGATTATCCAGCAAGCAGTTGCTGATGGCATGGATACCATGCTTGATGACGGATTGGGCAAAGTGATAAAAGGCGTCACGACAATTGAAGAAGTTCTCAGAGTCACAAAGATCGAGGCATTATAGTTATGAAACCAACAGTTCCCGCCAAACCCGTTCCGAAAGTTGTCAAGGTAGTTTATAACACTACCATGTCCGCCAACGACAAAATAGCCCTCGTCAGCAATCTTCACACAATGCTTTCGTCCGGCATTCCGATCCTTGAAACGGTTGATTCACTTCTTGAAGATTCCAAAGGAGGAATGAAAAAACTGCTAGAAACAATGCGTCAGGATCTTCAGCAAGGACAACATCTGTACATAACATTCGGCAAATTTCCCAGAATCTTTGATAAAGTGACGATCAGTATCATTAAAGCTTCTGAGGAATCAGGAACACTTGATACTGCACTTGAAGATTTGCAGGCCAATATCCGTAAGGAAATTGAATTTAATGATAAAATCCGTGGCGCGCTTATTTACCCGGTATTTATTGTCTTCGTTTTCGCTCTCGTTATGATAGTTATTTTAGTCGTCGTTATTCCAAGGATTGCAACCGTGTTTACTTCTTTGAATGTTACCCTTCCGTTGCCGACTAAAATTATGATTTTTATGTCAAATACACTTTTGCATTTTTGGTTCCTAATTTTACTTGTTGTTGCAGGTATCGGAGCAGGAATTTTCTATCTGGCCAGACAATACAGACTTGAATTTGTCCGCGCCATGACATCCTTGCCAGTTGTTTCATTACTTACACAACAAATTGATTTGACGCGATTTACCAGGAGTTTGTATTTGCTGTTAACTGCGGGTTTGCCGATAACGACTGCGTTGGAATTGACTCAGGATGTGGTTATCAAGAAAAGTGTCAGTAATGCTATCAAGCACGCGAAAAATTATGTCTACAGCGGTAAAAAATTCTCCGAAGGTCTTAAAGATAGCAAAGGCGTTATCCCTCCGATCATGATCAAAATCATTGAAGCAGGGGAGCGAAGCGGATCTTTGGATAAATCTATGCTTGATGTTTCCGAATATCTTGATTATCAAGTTTCTCAAACACTCAAAATGCTGACTGCTCTTATTGAACCGATCATGCTTGTCGGCGTTGGTATACTCGTAGGTGGCATGATGATGTCAATTATTGCACCAATTTATCAGCTTATCGGTCAAGTCGGAGCGACACATTAATGTTTATACATGAAAAATGAGAGATGAGAAGTTTAAATTTGAAATTTCAAAAAGGTTTTACCGCAATTGAAGTCATTCTTGTTATAGGAATGCTTTTTATTCTTCTTGGGTTGATCTCTGTTAATTTATTTAAATTTCAAAATAAATCGCAGCTCTCAGCAATAGTTGGAAGTTTTCTTGCTGATTATAAAGAACAGCAAGTCAAGGCAATGTCAGGAGATAGTGAAAGCACCGGGATTGTTGCGAAATACGGCATACATTTTGAAGCTTCAAGCTATACAGAATTTCGAAATGCTTATGGAACAAGTAATTTTACCGTTAGTTTGCCAACTGGTACGCAATTTAGCACTACCTTTCCAAGTTCACAAGTTGTCCTCCAAGCGGGAAGCGGGGAAGTTGAAAATTTTACCTCTGGTCAAAATACAATAACGATAACTGACACGGCCGATGGCGCTTCGAAAACAATAACGATAAATAGATATGGAGTAGTGACAAGCGTTAATTAATAAGAGTCATGAGTATTAAAAGTATCAGAAGCTTACAGTTTAAGTTTAAAATCTTTAAAAAAGAGAAAGGTCAGATGTTGGTTGAGCTGGTGATGGCGATTGGTATATCGGCAATTATTTTGCCTGCGCTTCTGACTGGATTGGTTGCTTCACGTCAAAGTAGACCACAACAGCAACAAAATTTACAGGCAACAGAGCTTTTTAAAGAAACGGTAAATGCATTACAACAAGTTAAAAATAATAGTTGGACATCTTTTGCCGTTAATGGTACCTTTCATCCAGTAATATCAACCAGCCAATGGTCACTTGCATCGGGATCTGCAACCACAAATGGATTTACTCAAAGTATAGTAATTTCTGATGTCAATAGAGATGCAAATGGCGTAATAACAACCTCGGGTGGTACGCTGGATCCTTCAACAAAAAAAGCCGTTATTACCATTTCCTGGACGCAGCCAAATGCTTCATCGATGACCGGGACATTGTATCTCACCAGAATAACCAATTTCACTTACACTGAAACTACAACAACAGATTTTAATAAAGGTATTGCAAGCTCGACCAATATTGTCGCGACTGCTCCAAGCGGTACTCCCAGTGATGGGCAAGTACAGCTTGGTGCTGGAGGAGCAGGCGGAGACTGGTGTCAGCCGCAAAGTAATATCCTCAAGACCTTTGATCTGCCGGGGAGTGGTGTAGTTCAAAATATATACGCTACATCCAGTGCCTCAAGATATGCCTATGCGTATACAACGACCGGTGGTAATGCATCAGGTGATGCGGTTGATGGCATAACTGTAGATAATAGTACCAGTCCGCCAACTGTTACAAATCCTTCAAGCAACAATGAGGCAAAAGCTTATGGTATTTATGTTGATAATAGTAACAATTATGTTTATTTCAATGAGAATAATTCTCCAAATCACACCGTAAGGATTGCGAATGCAAGTAATTTATCTGCTGCTGGGTTTTTTGATGTCAGTCACACAACAGCTTCAAGTGTTTTTGTATCTGGTACAAAAGGTTATACCGTTGCAGGAAGTACGCTTTATGTATTTAGTGTTTCACCTTTAATTGGAGGAGGGCAGGCTCAACTTGGAAGTATTGCGCTTGATGGCACAGGAAATAAAGTTGTCGTTGTCGGAAACAATGCTTATGTAGCCACATCAAATACCACAAAACAATTGGATATCATCAATGTCACAAATCCTGCCAGTATGTCCAAAACGAGTATCAATCTCGGAAATGGTGCTGGAGCAACGGATGTTTTTGTGAATGGATCTCAGACATTTGCGTATGTTGTCACCTCCTATGTTGCTGGTCAAAATGATTTCTTTATCGTTAGTTTGCCAAGCGGAAGTCCTCTGTATGGATATCAAACCCAAGGTGGCATGAGCCCGAATGCTCTTGAAATAGTGACTGGTAACAGAGCAATTATCGTCGGATCAGGTGGCACCTTGTATCAAGTATTTAATATAGCCAATCCCGCAGCAGCCGCGTATTGTGGGGGTATGAGTCCGGCCGGTGCTACAACAGTCAGAGCCGTAGCACCGATTTATCAAGGAGGACTCGCGTATTCGTATATACTCACTGATAATTCAGGAGCAGAATTTCAAATTGTCCAGGGCGGAGCAGGAGGAACATACTCATCCAGTGGAACATTTGTTTCTCAAACTTATGATGCAGGATCGGATGTCGCATATAACCGTTTTATCGCCAATGTCACGCAGCCTGCTGCGACAAGCATATCCGCGCAAGTTGCAGTTGCGCCATCAATCAGCAACAGTTGCACGGGTGTCAGTAATTTTACTTTTATCGGACCAAATGGATCAACGGCTGCTAGTGATGTCTATTCCGTAGGTGGTACTCAAATTACCGGATTGATTCCTCTTAAAACAGTAAGCCCCTATTATCAAAATCCAAAGCAATGTTTCCGATATAAATTTTATTTTTCAAGCAATGACCAAACGCAAACGCCCGAGTTATATGATTTCAATGTGAATTATTCGAATTGAGAAAATATGTTTAGCAATAAGTTTTTACTCAAACAAAAAGGATATACGTTAATTGAACTTGTCATTTATATCGGCATTTTGGCGATTCTTTTGGGTGTTTTAAGCTCAATTTTTACATCAATTGTCGATGTACAACTTGAATCTTCCGCTACATCAAGTGTTAATCAGGATGGCCGTTATTTGTTATCGAAGTTAGTTTATGATGTCAAAAATGCCAGCGCTATTGTCGTCCCATCAACGCCCGGCACCTCATCAAGTACTTTGCAATTGACAATAAATTCTATAAACTATACTTACAGCGTCAACGGAAGTAGTAATTTGCAAGTTGTAAATGGAACTACCGGTGAAACAAATGTGCTGAATAGTTATGACACGTCAGTTTCAGGATTGACGTTTTTGCATATTGGAAATGGTGGAAGTTCTGACAATGTCAGAGTTTCATTTACCGTAACAGGGAAAACAATTGAAAGAAACGGAGTGCATGAAACGAAAAGCTTTCAAACAACGCTTGGAAGCCAGTAAGGACAGGAGGTTTAGAGATGAAAATTAAGTTTTCCCAGCGCGGTCAGGCGCTTATAACACTATTATTTTTTACTATTATCGGAGTAACCATTACATCAACAGCTGTTGCGATGATTCTGGTTAATTCACTAAGCGGATCCAAGCAGCAGCAAGGGGAGATAGCTTATGAAATCGCTCAAAGTGGCGCGGAAAATGCGCTCATTCGGCTATTAAGAAATCCGAGTTATACGAGTGAAACATTGCCTGTTGGAAGCGGGACAGCGACAATTACGGTGACCGGAAGCGGTACAAGTGGTGATCCATATATTATATTGTCAAAAGGAACAACGGGTATTTTTATTCGAGAAGTACAAGTAACGGCGACCTATCAAAGTAATTTATTGACGGTTGTCTCTAGAAAGGAAGTATATAATTAATGACTGAGAAGGCAAGTGTTATTTTTATTCAAAAGGATAAATTCCAGTTTTTTTCACCTGTTACTGGCAAGGTATTTGAATTCCGTTTTGCATCTGAAATGGTCCGGGATCTTGATGTGATAAATGCGGAGCTTTTAGAGAGTCAGATAAAAGTATTTGTCACCAATGGAAAAATTTCTCCAGGTAATCTTATCTTTGCCCTCGCGGAAAATGCTTATTTCGCCAAAGATTTTGTTCAGCCCGCGCCTGTCAAAGGTACTGCATCGCAGCCAGCCGTAAATCCTGAAATATTTCAAAAGCAGGCCGATGAATTCATCGAGCATGTGCCTTTTGATAATGTAGTCAGTAAAACGATTCCACTTAAGGACGGGATAAAAGTTGTCGCGACAAATAAAGATTTTTATGAAGCAGTCGCAATTTCATTTGAGCATCTGGGTTTCACTATTGAAAGTGTGCTGCCTGGATTGGTTCTGGGCAATGGATTGAGCCAACGCCCGGTCATGGATCCGCCAATGGCCAATTTAATTTTGCAAAAAGTGAATACGCTCAGGCAATATAATTTGCTCAACCAACAAGTCTATACTCCACTCGTCAAGCAGGAGACTGAAGAAGTCGACGAAGTAGAGATTGAAAGTAAAGATCCAAAAAAAGCAAATAAAAAAAGTATCTACGCACTCATAGGAATTGCACCTG
Source organism: uncultured Gammaproteobacteria bacterium (assembly GCA_964540055.1). Classification (GTDB taxonomy): domain Bacteria; phylum Patescibacteriota; class Microgenomatia; order Levybacterales; family UBA12049; genus JACDET01. The sequence goes on from CAZILC010000007.1 coordinate 49,570, forward strand.
TTGTGATTGGCTTATTTGTAGTTTTGTATATGCAAATGACCGCGCCTCCTCCAAAATGGAAAACGGAAGCAAATCCGACGGGTCCTGCCGTTAAAAATACTGCAGTACCTACTGTGCAAGTTACAGCTTTACCAAATAGTACTTCAGCATCTGCGTCAGGTAGTCTGCAGACACAAACTTTGACGGTCCAGATTGCCAGTACAGCAACTTCGGCTAGTATTGCACAGAAATTACTTGGACAGCTTGATACTTTAAAATTCAAAAGCGTGAGTTTGCAATCCCAAAGTACCGTCTCAAGCGGCTCAACTCTCGTTTCGTTTGCACCAACTGTCACACCTGATGTTCGAAATGCAGTTCTGGCCTATATCAAACAATCCGAGACAAATGTCATCGTCCAGGACAAGCAGCTCGGGACTTTTGATATCTCAATTGTATTGGGACAGTGATCTCATCCATTCGTATTTTTTCTAATTTTGCTCTATTGACAGAGGATGAGTATCTCAGATAAGATTTATTTAGATTTAAAAATATGACTGCCAAAATGTTTAAAAGTCCAAAAGGTTTCACACTCATCGAGTTACTCGTAGTTATCGGTATCCTCGCAATCCTTCTCGCTATTACCCTTATCGCTATCAATCCAGCGCGACAATTCGGTCAAGCAAATGACACAAAGAGACGAAGTGATATTAATGCAATCTTGAATGCTATTGGCCAATATACAGCTTCAAATACAGGTAATCTTCCTCCAGAAATCCAAACTTTAAAGACAACTAGTCCAGGAGTTGCAACAATGTTGAACGACACGAATTTTCCTAATCTTTGCGGTCAGCTAGTACCGACATATATTCCAGCTCTTCCAACAGATCCATCTTTGAACACTCAAGCAGGTATCTCATCTTGTGCAGGTACTTGGGGTAATACTGACTATCAAATTTCAGTAGATGCAAATGGAAGAATAACAGTTACTGCACCAACTGCATATCAAGGGCCCATTACAGTTACCAGATAAGAGTTAATGATTGCAAAAAAACGAAGCCACCGAAAGGTGGTTTTTTTGTATAATAGAGTAACTATATGAATATAAATCAATTACATAAAATAAAATGGGAAGACTCAATTTGGTTTTCGGATGTTGATGATACACTCATTACTACCGCTGACAGTTCAATCCCTGCATCTATCGGTATTAAAGATGTTTTTACGGCCCGATTCGGAAGTAGTACTGGCGAACAAGTGCAAAAGGAATTTATATCTATATTTTCTACAATGCTTTCAGTTCATCGTGGAAGAGAATCGACGCAAGAATATCACGCACTGCTTCGTGAAATTGAAAATTATCAAAAAGATTATCCACCAGAATACGGAAAGCCGAAGAAATGGAGTAGAGAGATCTTTTTGGCAATTGCGGCAAAGCGATTAAGCGTTCCCGTTTCTACGGAACTACTGAGCGAAGCGATAGATGCTTACTGGATGCAGCTGACGCAGATTGCTGATATTATTCCAGGGGTTCATGAATTGGTAGCAGAAATCACAAAGCATAAAAGGCCATTGTATTTGGTAACAGGGAGTGATGCTCGACTTACGCTGGATAAGGATGGAAATTTTACCTATGATCCAGCTTTTTCCGAGGCATTTAAACGTGAAAGAGTAGCATATCTAAGACAGCGCGGTTTACACTTCAACCTTGTTTCGATCGGAGATCCGGAAGACAAGCCGCATCGGGATTTTTTTGAGAAAGCTGTCCGAATGGCTGAAAGTGACCTAGGTAAAAAAATAAACTTATCAAATGCTATTATCTTCGGTGATTCCTTTGCTGCAGATCTGCAGACACCCAAAGATCATATGGGATTTGGTTTGGTGGTTTTATACCAAGAAGGCAAAAAAGATACAGAAATTATCGATGAACATCAGATTACTACCGGAAACATTGCAACAATCACCGAATATTTAGATTAATAAATGTAAATCTATCTGAGAAATTATTTCTTTTTCTTCTTTGCTTTTGAGGATTTAGAGGCTTTTGATACTTTTGCCGGTTCGTCGTGTTTGGTTTGTCCTGTGAGATAGAGAAGTCCTACGAGGAAACCTCCTCCGACTATTGCGAAAAGTACATAGTTTCGAAGTGCATTCGGATCATCTTGAAAAGCTGCTTGATTGGTCCAAAATTTATAGAAAATCACAAAAGCTATCGCCAGAATAAGAAGGCCTGCAATTGCTTTTGCGTTATTTACATGATGTGGTTTTGCCATACAATAATATTAAGACAGATCGATTAGTAGAGTGTCAAGAGATCAAAGTAGAACAGATTATAAAATTTACAACTTTCAATGAATGATTCATTTATTCAATGTTTGAAACATTTTTTCATCGGAAATTGATCTGTCTGTCGGCAGATAGGTTGAAAATTGAAAATTATGTCATTGAAAGATTGTATTGTAGAGTTAATACTACATTGATACTTTTGATATCCTTTTTCTTACAACCAAACTACTTGACAACAGTTGAGTAAGTTCGCTAAGATTTATGTAGATTAAAAAATATGACTGCCAAAATGTTTAAAAGTCCAAAAGGTTTCACACTTATCGAATTACTCGTTGTTATCGGTATCCTCGCAATTCTTCTTGCTATTACCCTTATCGCTATCAATCCAGCACGCCAATTTGGTCAGGCAAATGACACAAAGAGACGAAGTGACATTAATGCGATTTTGAATGCGATTGGCCAATACGCGGCATCAAATTCAGGAAATATTCCTACACAAATTACAACTACTGCTACTGATCTTAGTAGTACGACTGCCTTAGCGCCACTGTGTGCATTATTAGTTCCAACGTATCTCCCAGCACTTCCTGTAGATCCAGCAGGGAACAATCAAGCTGGTGTTGATCAAGCAGGATGTGCAGGAGCATGGGATACACAATATTCTATCGTTAAAGATGCAAATAACAGAATAACAGTATCTGCTACTGGGTACTCTGGAGCAATTAGTGTTACCAGATAAAAATTCGATACTTATAATCTATTAGACCACCGAAAGGTGGTTTTTTGTTTGGATTATCAATATAATTTTAGTATACTAAGTACATATGGCAAAAATTCTCCTTGCAGAAGACGATCAATTTATCCGGGATATTTACACGGAAGTTCTTAAAAGTGCAGGTTTTGATACCACAACTGCAATTGATGGACAAGACGCACTCACCAAAATCAAAAAAGGTGGATGGGACGCGGTGCTTATTGATAATGTAATGCCGGTGATGACAGGTGTTGAAGTGTTAAAGTCTCTCAAAAAAGAAGAAATTCATATCTTAGCGAAATATATAATTCTTATGACCAATACTGAAGAAACGCATGAATTGGGTGATATTACTGGAATGTACGATAATTATGTGCTCAAAAGTGCTATAACACCTGCAGATCTTATCGCAAGAATTAAAAAAGGACTTGAGAAGGTAGAAACAAAATAGTTTATTTCTTCTTAACGGGTTCGGCCAATTGGTTTTTGAACCAATCCACATCCGGATTTGTGGCAGGATTCTGTTCGTATGCGAGTCCGAGATAAAGTGTTAAAAAACTTCCATATAAAAGTACTTCCAAAAAATCATCATATAACGATTGTCCACTCGTGGTGAATTCATGAACAGGATATTTGTACTTTTGTACAACTTGCATAGTTAATTCGACACGCTTTCTGATTTTTTCTGAATAATTAGGAGAATCGATCACGATAAAATGTAAAGGAGCGTTTGTGGGGAACTGCAAACCTTCCATTAAATGATGGTTGAGATCAGGGATAAGGTAAAAGGCTGAAAAAGTCTTACTCGTTTCATTGAACTGGTTACGCAGTATCTGTGCGTTGCCTGAGAGATGTTCGGCTGAAAAAACTATTGGAATTTGATTAATGAATAGTTCGTGATCAGTGAGCGCTTGCTGTTTGATATCGGCAAACTTTTCCTTCATTCTAGTAATAGCCTGGGTAATTTCCTCTTCTTCAATATCAATTACATTGGTTTTGTTGAGAATCCCCATTAAGCCCAGGATGGAATACCCTGTACCAAGACGTGGGACATTACCACTGTTTAATTTGCCGTCAAAGATATATGCAGGTACGTTATTATCCTTCGCAAATTCAGCTAAAGGGCCGCCTTTAGTCAGAACAATCATCTTGGCTTTTTTCGCTTTTGCCTCTTCAGCACAAGAAAGTACTTCCTCTGTTGTGCCTGAATAGCTTGTTAAAACAACCAAAGTATTATCATCGACATAATCGGGAAGATAATAGTCCTGGATGACTTCTGTTGGGAATTGGATTTCAGTACCCAGTATAGATTTTAGAACATAAAATCCATATCCTGAAGCACCCATTCCACAAAAAACTACTTTTTTGATATTTTCAATTTTGGGGACATCAAGCTTATTAACTTGATCCCATGCAGCTTCACATTGATCCAGCAGTTTCTCAATAGTTCCGACAGTATCTACGGGATCAAGCTTTTTAATTTTTTCTGTATCGTTAAGATCTAACATAGAAGAATACAGTTTATTGTAACTTATTTTTAGTCTCTCTTCAACCTGTGAAACAATTATTTTTTAGGCACAATGAGCCGGTACAAAACAGAATCATTTACGCTTTCAATTTCATATGAACAGTCGGCAAAAACCACGACACTTTTTCCTTGCGCAAGCGAAAGAGAAGTTTCTTCAGATGTAATGGTGGATGAACCTTTTACTGCTAAGATAATTTCCGCAGAAGTTGAAGTATTTTTATATGTTTCATGATCATTAAGTGCAATTTTACTTATCAGATATTCATCAGCGGGTACAGGATAAGAAGTTTCATTGCCATTTTTATCGCCATCAAGAACATGGGGAATTTGTGCTTCAAAAATGGTAAATTTCAGAAAGCCTTCGATATCTATAGGTTTGTTCGTTGCACCGATCCGAGCAATATTGTCCGAGTTTTGCATAATTTCAATATATTGTCCTTCGAGAAATGCATGGAGTACGCCAGCTGCTTCAAAAATAGATTGACCAGGTTTTAAATGCACAAGGTTTAAAAAATAAATAGAAAATAGTCCTCGGTCAAATTTGCCTTCATGCATATCGAAATCCTTTACAGCTTTGGCCGCCCAATAATCATGGGACTCTTTTTTTAGTTTTCCTTCTTCAAATAATGGGACAATTCGTTTTACCAATGGTTCAAACATCATACTTACTTCTTGATCTGTCATTTCTTGCAAAACATGGATATAAAGTTTCTTATAATCGCCATTTTCAAAGTAGGGAATGAGTGGTCTGAATTCCTCTATCTCATTCAAACGAGCCAACAGTTCGTTTTCGGATGTAAAACCATAAAGGGAATAGAAGTCACTGATAGCAACAGGCATTTCTGTTTTCGAGTTAGCATCCTTATATGTCCTTTTCAGCTCAGTTGCGGGTATTCCGGTTTTTTCTTCTTCTGCAAAACCTTCAATTGCCTGCTGTTTATTCGGATGGACTTGTACAGAAAGCATTTTTTTAGCTTCACATAATTTAAAAAGATAAGGAAGTTCTCCGAATGTACGTTTGACTTCCTCACCGAGGACACGTTCCGGATCTTCATTAATTATTTCCTCAAGCGTTTTCTCTTCTCCATCGATTTGAACGATTGAAGGACCTCTTTTATGCGCTCCAATCCAGTATTCTGCATAGGGAGTTCCGGGTTCAGCTTCAAAACCTAGGGTTTGCGGTATCAATTTATTGCCGCCCCAATCATAAGGACTTGAGAAAATCTTTCCGGTAATGGGGTAAATTTTTTGCATTGGAAGCAATTATATGATTAATTATATCACTTACTGTTAATAATAGTGAGGACCTCGTCATGTAAATAGCCATTAGTTGAAAGAAGTTGTTTTGTCTCAAGATTCCAAGGATTTCCTTTAAAGTCGGTGATTTTGCCTCCGGCTTCGGGGATGATGCAAATGAATGGGGCATAGTCCCAAGGGGTGCCGTAAGAATCGATATTGACGTCCATTCTGCCGGCTGAGAGTAATGAAAGAGCATACGCGTGTTCGTAGGATCTGAGGATAACCTCGGCATCTAATAATTTAAGAATTGGTTGTTTGTCCTTAAAACGGTTAATACTGCCAAAACTTCCGAACGACTGAGCAACTGTTTTGGTTTCAGAAACTTTTATTTTTTCACCATTGAGATACGCGCCTATTCCTTTCTCAGCGACAACAAGCATATTCTGTGTTGGAATATAATCCAAACCCAAGGTTATTTCACCATTTTGATAATGCGCAATGAGAATTGACCATTGCGTGATACCATGTGCAAATACTCGTGTTCCATCAATCGGATCAATAATCCATAAATCATTGCCTTTACTGTCACCACCGCTTTCTTCAGCTAGAAATTTTGCTTTTGGGATATTTTGTAAAATATGTTTTTTTATCGCGTTTTCAACAAGTGGATCTGCTGTAGTTAAAAGACTGTTATCATGTTTTTTTTCGATGGTAAATTCTTTAAGAAAATAATTGAGGGCAATTTCTCCTCCGATTTTTGCGGCGTCAATTGCGGTTTGCAGATCTTTTGAAGTATGCATTATTCCTTTGCAAGTCCTTGGATGAATGATTTGAGCTCGTCGCGTTTTGCTTCCATTTCGTCTTCTTTAAAACTTTCTACATTGAGTCTAAGAAGTGGTTCGGTATTTGATGTCCTGACATTAAATCTCCAAGTAGGGTAGGAAATCGAAACTCCATCAAGCGTTAGCAGCTCGCCATCTTTATATTTTTCTTTCAATGCATCAAGAATTTCCGGCGCATTCGTTACTCGGTAATTAAATTCACCTGATTCAAAACTCCTCTGCACATCTTTTACAATTTCTGAAAGTGGTTTGCCCTCACGGGTGAGGACTTTAAGCACACTGACCAGAACAGAAAGCTGCGATTCGGCATTTCCTGTAGATCTGAAGTAAAAATGTCCTGAAGATTCACCAGCAAACGGACCACCGGTTTTATTCATCGCTTCTGTGATAAAGGCATGTCCAATTTTTGTTTTTTCAAGTTTGCCACCGTTTTCCTCGATAATTTTTGTAGACCCCAAAAGATAGCGCACATCTACATATATTGTCTGTCCGGGATGATCTTTAAGAAGTTCGCGGGCAACAAGTGCGGTAATATTAGTCGCGGGGACAATTTGGCCTTTTTCATCAACGAAATACAATCTGTCTCCATCGCCATCAGGAGCGAGGCCAAAATCCGCTTTTTCTTCTAGAACACGAGCTTGCAAATCTTTGAGATTGTCAAAATCCAGAGGGTCCGGTGCATGAACAGGGAAACTTCCGTCCAATTCGAAATTCATTTTTATAAGATCCGCAGGTACTTTTTTGAAAAGGGCTTCAATATATTGAGCGCCCATGGCGTTTGCCGGGTCTGCAACGATTTTGAATTTTTTAATATCAGGATTTTCAAAAATCTTTAGCGCATTATCTACTTCATCTTCAAGTATTCCGGTTTTTGGTGTAATAGATCCTTCTGTTGAAGGCGTAAAATCAACTCCTGCAATTGACATATTTTTAATGTCTTCCATGCCAGTTGGTTTGCCGATTTTAATCAGACCATCAGGTGAATATTTCACAAATTTCATGCCGTTATATTCTTTAGGATTGTGAGACGCGGTAATTTGGATTCCGCAATCGTAGGCATAATGAAAAACCGTGAAGTAAAAAGATGGAGTTGAAAGTTGTCCGGCATCAATAATTTGTGCGCCCATTGAGAGAAGTGTCTTTTTCGCCTTTGCGAATAATTGCGGACCAGAAAGGCGCATGTCGTATGCGAGAACAATTGTAGGTTTTTCTTTACCAATACTTTCGTAGAAAAATTTATAAATTGCTCGAATGATGGGGACGATATTATCTTCGTTGAGTTGATCGGGGTAAATGCCGCGGATGTCGTAAGCTTTAAAGATCTTCGGATCAATGTCGTTCATGTTCATATTTTAAACGCCCAGCAGAAAGAAGTCAATTGTATTGATTAGGGGTTGTGTAAGCGTTCCGGTTTTCTGGGCTGTTTCAATGTTGAATAGCTGTTCGTAGAGCTGTAAGAGATGCGGCAGGGGAAAGCTTTTTGCCTGCTTTTCAAGTTTGCCTTGCTGCCAGGGTTGTATTCGTTTTACTTCATCAATTTTTTCCGATTCAGTGTTGTTTGATAAAGCTAACAATATGCGAAATTGGCGAACTAACATAAAGAAAACCATTTCGGTTTCGGTTGTCGTGACAGTTTCGTGGAACAGTTTAATAAGCAATTTGCTATTACCGGGTTGCAGTGCATCAAGAAGCTGAAAAAGCGTTTGGGGAAGTTTAAAGATTCTCACATTAGCGTGTTTTAATTCATTGAGAGTACTTCTCTCCAATTCTTTATTTTCCCAAAAAACAATAGTATTTTCAGTGGAGTTTTTCTCAATATAGGAAAGAATAGCTTTATAATCACCATTTTTTTTCTTTTTCGTGAGGTACTGTTCAATAAAAACATATTTGGTTTCACCAAACAATCCGCCTCCTTCAAAAAGCTGTGTTAAATCTGTTAAATTTATTTGGTCTGCATCAAGCAATATAGCATCAGCATATTTGATCTTCTCAGACAGAAAAGATTTTCGTGATTGTGCAGTATCAGAACCGTGGATTATGGTAAGCATGGTAAATTATACTTCGGTTTTCTTTTTATACTCTTTGAATAACTGATTTGCAAGGGAATTGATATTTCTGCTTCTTGTTCTGTGGGGGAGAAGGGCGCCTGAAAAATTTTTGGGAATGTGGAGGAGTTCATGGATGAGTACTTTCTTCTTTTTGTCATCATCGAGTTTGTCGTAATGCTGGGATAAGACTTCAATGACATATGCCGGTTCCACAGACAGGGCTCGCTGGAAAATTTTTGGGAAAGACCACGTTCGTGCATAAGCACGAGTTTTGGATCCTTTTGTCCGGTAGCAGTAAATCCGGTCAAGATTGATATGAGGAAGGTCCAGGTGTTTTACAATATCTTGTAAATCAGTTTTAATATCTGTTGCATCCTGCCAATCCATCTTACCTTTTGACGAAAAAATTAACTAGGTTCTCAAGTGTCAAAGCTAATGAAAAATGATGTTGAAGCGGTTGGAGTTTTTCAATATTTTTAGTGGCAATTGCTATTTCTTTTGGATGAACTGCAGCTGCCAGAACCTGATGTGTTGGTAAGCTTGGTACACCTTTCACTTTTGACAGATTATAAATGTAGGCATATTGTTTTGTTTTATATCCTGATCCGGTTATAAATGAAAATTGTGTAAAGGGGCCGTACGATGCCTGGAGAAGAAATGGTGTTATAGCGACAATACTGGGATCATTCCAAATTGTTTTTAGAGTCTGGTCATAATAGGTGACTCTTGTATCCTCAGAAACTGATTGGGATGACCAACCTGTTTCGGTAATAAATACGGGGAGCGTTTTATTACTCATTGAGCGAATGAGATTACGCTCTTGCAGAAAACTTCCAACACCCATGCTGCTGGTAACATTGGGAGCCTGGGAAAAACCAGGATTTGGATAGGAATGACTGCTCATGCCGTCGATCTGATTAAAGATTCCCGGGACTGCTTGATTCATTGCACGAAGATAATTATATTCGTCAATGTATATATTCCCTTGATCGGGCGCTGCATTATCCATCCCCGCACTGATGATAAAAAAGTCAGGACTCGTGGATTTAAAAATGGTAACTGCGAAATTTAACAAATGAGCGTATGCCGCGGGATCAGCTGCACCTCCCCATTCATCGGCTCGGTTAACTTCATTATAAACGATGATGTAACGGTTTTTGGTTGGCCACTCAAGTGAGTTTAAAAATATAGCAGCATCGACAATATCGCTTTCGTTTGGTGTTCTCCACACGAGTTTATTGAGAGAATCATTTTCTGTTGCAAGGCGTATTATCGGGATGAGGTGATATCTTTTGCAGTTATCCATAAATTGCTGCCATTTTGAGATATTTTCATCACCTGACTGGATAGGAATAGTAACATATCCCCAATCTCCGCCGTGATTGACTAGCTGGGCAGCAGCGCTAACTTCTGATGGATCCAGAATATGGACACCTATTTTATTATTGGCAACTGCGAGTGGATTTTCTGCGGCGGATGCGGGTTTGATCCAGAAAAAAAAGACAACAAAAAACATTAGCAGCAATATGACACGAGATTTGAGCATTTATTTAACTATAACGAATAGGATCAATTTACGCAAGCTAAGCAATGATTTTCCAATAGTATTGAAACTGATCATTAACTATTTATAATTGCCCTATTAGCTGTATAATAAGTACAGATTTTCAAATATGACTCCAGATAGAAATGGCGGAAGACGTAGAGCTCCTGAAACTGCTAGCCAGTGGAGATCTCATCGAGGTGCTGCAGCTACACTTTTTACTGCAGAGCACGATGGCTTGGTGCGTTATGCAACTAAATTTGTAGGGCCAAGAGATGCTGAAGATGTTGTTCAAGATGTTTTTCTAGCTACTGGTCCTATGTTGGCTACTTCTAGAAGTCCAATCGGATTATTAAAAGTTGCTACTGCGAATAAATCACGTGATGTTTTGAAACATAGAACTGTAGAAATTAAACATGGTACTATAGCTGGTCCAACAGATGTGTCAGATCTATCCGCTTCAACTGCCATTAATGTAGGCGATACTTCACATGTTGATACCGAAAGAAGAGCTGCAGCAAAAATGGCTTTACAGAGAGTACTTGGAGGTTTAGATGAATTATCTCAACAACAAAGAGACATATTAGCGCTTCGCGTAGAAGGTTTGTCTGAAGTAGAAATTGCTGAAAAGTTACATATGGCCAGAGGAACAGTTAAAAATCAAAGTCATAGAACCAGACAAAAATTAGCACCATTTCTTGAAGATTTCGAATTTTAAGAAGTTCCCTCAGTCCAGGAATCCAGATATTTTTTCTGTTCGGCTGTCAGCGAGTCGATTGCGACTCCCATGGCTTCGAGTTTAATCTTTGCAACATTGACATCAAGCTCTCGAGGGAGAACGTACACTTTATTATCAAGCTTACCTTTATTTTTGATAAAGTATTCTGCTGCGAGGGCTTGGTTTGCGAATGACATATCCATCACTTCTGCAGGATGCCCTTCTGCTGCCGCGAGATTTACGAGCCGTCCTTCACCCAAAACATAGATTCTTTTACCGTTATCAAGCGTGTATTCATCAAGGAAGTTTCGGATTGTGCGTTTGGATTTCTTCATTTTTTCAAGACTTGCCATATCGATTTCCGAATCAAAATGGCCTGAATTTGCAACAATTGCTCCATCTTTCATGAGTTTCATAGCCTCTTTAGAAATTACATGTTTATCTCCTGTTGCTGAAACAAATATATCTCCGATTTTCGCCGCTTCATTCATCGGCATAACCCGGTAGCCATCCATGACCGCTTCAAGTGCGCGGATCGGATCCACTTCGGTGACAATGACATTTGATCCCATGCCATTTGCTCGCATAGCGATTCCTCGGGAACACCATCCGTAACCCGCTACGACAAATGTTTTTCCTGCAAGAAGGATATTGGTTGCGCGAAGAATTCCATCGATAGTGGATTGTCCGGTTCCGTATCTGTTATCAAAAAGATGTTTTGTATCACTGTCATTAACTGCAATGACGGGGAGCTTGAGCGCGCCTTCTTTTTCCATAGCTTTGAGTCTGATTACGCCTGTTGTTGTCTCTTCAGATGATCCGATAACATTGCCGAGTTTTTCTTTGCGAGATGTGTGCAAAGCATAGATCAGATCTCCACCATCATCCATGGTGATGTTGGGAGTTTCATCAAGTATTGCGTTAAGATGTTTAAAATATGTTTTGTTATCTTCTCCTTTGATTGCGTACGTGGGGATTTCGTAATCTTTGACAAGTGAAGCTGCTACGCTGTCTTGCGTCGAAAGAGGATTTGAAGCATTACAAATGACTTTTGCACCACCTGCTTTAAGAGCTATAAGCAGATTTGCTGTTTCACTGGTTATGTGCAAACAAGCTGCAAGCGTTAATCCCGTAAATGGTTTTTCTTTTGCAAATCGTTCTTCAATAGATTTCAGAACCGGCATTTGTTTGCCTGCCCATTCAATTTTGAGTTTTCCTTGCTCAGCTAATTTTAAATCTTTAACGTCGTAAGAAATGTTTTTTGCCATAGTATTTAGAGTTCTATCTCCGCATTATACGTATCCTTGTATCGTTTTGCAAATACTTCTTTCGAATAAACGTGATCTTGTGTGCCCAGATATTCTACTGCGTATGAGGCTGCAACCGCACCCATTTGCCCTGAAGTCTGCAGATCAAATCCTTTTTCAAGACCTGCAAGAAATCCGCCCCGCCATGCATCTCCTGCTCCTGTTGTGGATTCTACATGGATAGCATTTGTGGGTTTGATGGTATATTGTTCAGCATTTTTGACAATAGTAGCTCCTTTTTCTCCAAGTGTTGTAATTACTGTTTTCCCATCAACAATCTTATCAAACTCTTTTACTCGTTCTTTCATTAAATTAATTTCATAGTCATTGCCAATGACATATTCGGAATGGCTGAGGCCATGCTCCAGATCAACCGCATTGACTTGCGTGAGAATAAATCCAGGATCGAACATATACGGGATATCCAATGAAATGCATTGATTGATAAGAGAAAGTGAACCCTCAGCGCCTTGTGGACCGATCAACACAAGATCATGTTTTTTTGCAACCTTCTCAAGCTGCAGTGATTTATTTCGTGAGGAAGCGCCGTAATAAAATCCCCAGATCTGGTTTTGAGAATTGTCAGTCATCGCAAATCCTGTTGCTGTGTGATCGTCAGAATCAATAATAACTCCTGAGACATCTATGCCTAATTTTGCAAAATCCTGCTTATATTCTTCAAAATCTTTGCCAGCATAGGAAAAAAGGGTGTGAGGAATCTGAAGCAAACCCAGTGTATAACTCGCATTGCCCGCAGTGCCGCCACGGCGCTTAGCAAATTTGTTGACGATAAAGGAGAGATTGATATTGTGTGTGTGTTCGGGAAGAATATGATCGGAAAAACTCCCGGGGAATTCCATGATGTAGTCGTAAGCTAGACTTCCTGTAATGATGAGCATAGGTATATTATAGTTGATGAGAAAGGGAGTTTCAATCTTTGATTAGACTGGAAAACGGTTTTTGTTTGATAATCCTATTATTTTTTTTACCCGCGCAAAGCGAATGTACGGGCCCATATGTTTTTTAAACACTTTCGTAGCTTCATTTTCAGCCCTCAAGTCATTAATCCAGTACTCATAGGGATCGACATTTTCTGCAATTGAAATTATGGCTGGAAATATGAGAGATCTGGCAGTTTGTAAATATTGATTATATACGATATTACTGCCCTTCCGTAATTCCTGAGTCACTTGAGAATCATCAGTTACAGCGAGTATAAAGCCGTGTCTGCGAATTGATCTTTTCTGCCGGGACGTAAAACCTTGTTTGATATTGCTCAAATTTCCTTGATCGTACGCATCGATAAATTTTTGATTAACATCTGCATCAGATTCTGCTTTAATAAGCCGTAGCCTCATCGCAATAAATCTCGGGTGATCCGGTAGCCAATTGCCTCCCAGGAAAAAGTGTAAATATGCCTTTGCATCGGCATAGGGATCAGGAGCCTGCGTTTCACCATGTTCTTTTCCTCTCATGAGTGTATGATACCAAAATTGCCTATAACTTGATTGCTATATCTCAAATAGATAAAATAATATAATGCCTATTCTCACGTACAATGCCGGCTGGATGCTATATAATATTTTTCTAGCTTTATTAGCATTAGGATTCGGCTATTTCTTCATAATCAGTAAATATAAGTTTGCTAAATATCTCTCTGGCATTTTGTGGCTATTATTTCTTCCTAATACTATTTATATATTTACCGACCTTGTTCATCTTATTGATCAATGGGCAATAGTTGACTGGGATATTAAGATAGTTCTGGTACTACAATATTTGGTATTCCAAATTGTGGGATTTGTAACATTTGCTTTCAGTATGTACCCATTTGAAAAAATTATTCTGACATGGAAATATTTCAGATCCAGAAAAATATTGGTGCTCATACTATTTAATTTTTTTATTGCTTTTGGCATGGTGCTTGGGAGAGTGGAAAGAATTAATTCGTGGGAAGTTTTTACCGATCCCGTAAAGGTGCTACGATCAGGTTTGCACGTCTTTAATTCACTGGATTTATTTGGTCTGATGCTTTTATTTGGTATACTTTGCAATTGTTTTTATTTCCTCGTCAGGAAAAAGGTTATTAAAATTTCAGATAAACTTACGCAAGTATTGGATTGACAAATTCTTTTGTATGTTTTTAAATTAAATTAGGCGGTATTTCATTATGCAGACTCGAAAACGCGCAAAATCGGCGACATTCGGTAAAAAACCGAAAGAAAAAGAAGAGAAAGAAATAAAACCAGTCGAGGAAGAAACAGCTGTTCATACATCAGCAAGTTCACATGAACCGGTTGAGGCTGAAGAGAAAAAATCTGAGGAAAAAGCAGAGGACATCGAGCTTTCTACAACATTGCCGCATGATGATACTGAAGAAAAGGGATCTCATGAGGTTACACCGGCTGATGATTTCGTCATAGATACATCACCTTCAACCGCGACACCCACAACTGAAACAACCCCAGATGAACCAAAAGAGACTGAAAAAGAAGCAAAACCTGAAGAAGTTACCACACATGAGCTATCTCAACCGATTGAATCAGCTCCGACAACCACACCTGAACAGAAAGAGGTTCAAGAACCTGAGCTATCACCAACTCCGCCTGCAAGCGCGTTTACTATTCAATCCGATGAGCAACCGGAACAAGATGCTCCGAGTAGTAATGATGGAGCAGTAGAGTCGCCAACTGAAAAGAAACATTTTGGTTTGTATTTTATTGTTGTTGCTTTTCTCTCATTTGTTCTCGGCCTTGGAGCTATGGCTGGTGCAAGCTATTTTGGTCTGGTCAATGTTAATTTCTCAAAATTACCAGCGGTACCCGGACTTCTTGGGCAAAAGCCGACTCCCACAGCTGTGCCTCCCACAGCCATACCTACCCAAAAACCTGTTGATTTAACAGCATTTACGATTGCAGTATTCAATGGAAGCGGAATAAGTGGAAAAGCTGCTGATGTTAAAACCTCATTAACTACGGCTGGATTTACCGTATCCACAACAGGTAATGCCGATAAAAGTACGTATACAAAGACTGAAATTTCCGCAAAAAAGACAGTTAATCATGAATTCTTAACCAAGCTTGAGGATGAACTGAATAAAACGTATGATGTAGATACAACAGTTGCGACAAGTCCAGATAGTGATAAAACTGACGTAACCGTCACACTGGGCTCAAATACCTCTAAATAATCTTAGGCAATTGCGTTTCCGAAGGTAAATATCCGGCGAAGATCATTTGTATCGTATACATCCAAACCCATAGAATAAACTCGTGTATATCCTTCAATGTTTCGGACGATAAGCAAGTTACAATTATACGCTGAATCGTGGGCCTCAGAATATTCCACGTGAGGTGGCAAGGTCAAAAGCAACTGTAAGTCGTGCTTCGGAAATTCTTTTACTTTAACGAAAACTTTTTTTGGTGTAAACATAAAAGTAGTGGATATTATATCCTATAATAATGCAAATGTCAAGTTGTAGGAGTGTTTTGGAGAAAGTAAATTTACTGCTTTGTTTTTGCATTCAAACTCGCAATAAGTTTTGTCCAGCGTTCTTGTGCATACATGAGAATAGGGAGTTCTGGATTGAAATCTTTCTTTTCTACGTTATGGAGTAAATTCCACAAGAATGCTTCACGTTTTTTGCCGGTGGTACCTCTTTCAGGTTCACAAAGTCTGTTTGTTGAAAGACGCAATCGAAGAATTAATGGATCTTCCCCAAATTCGGCAGCCGGAAGCGTCGCGATATTCCATTCTTCCAATAAATAGTGGGAAAGTTCTTTGCTTGTTCTCACACCTCGTTTTATAAGCTCAGAACGCCAAGGAGCAAAATCAGGATAAAGATAAAAACCTCCTGCAGGTCGTGGACGGGGAATTCCTAATTTTACAAATGTTTCATAGAGTTTGGTAGTAGTATATCCAAAAACCATAGCTGCCTGTCGCAGGTACTGATCAACTGAGGCGTTCGGTTCAAACGCGGCAGCGGCGGCCTTTTGGATAGGTGATGAGGCGGATGCCCATATCTCACTCCCGATTGCATGCATGACTTTTGTTGCTTTTTTACCAGCCACAGTATTAGGAAATGCTGCATAACCCAATCTCCAGCCGCCAGCTGATAATGATTTTGAAATACCACTTGTGATAATCGTTCCTTCGGGATAAAAAAGTGCCGGTGTAACATGTTTGCGCCAGCCGAAAGCAAGTTCGGCATAAATTTCATCGCTGATAAGGGTAAAGTTATTTTTTTGCGCCCACTGTGCAATTATTTTTACATCTTCAGGCGCAAACATAACTCCAGTTGGATTATTGGGACTATTAATTATGAGGATATGAGGATCAGCCCCAACTTGCTTTGCTTGTTTAAATGCTTTCGTGAGATTTTCAACAGTGAGACGGTGATGATCTTTAGGGTCTGTTTGTATAGGGATAATTTTTTTCCCAGCTAAACGTGCAACAGGTGCATAACTTACCCATGAAGGAGAGGGGATTAATACATCGCCATCAAAGATATGAAACAGCGCATAAATTACAGCTTTGCTTCCGGGTCCTACAACTACCTGATGAGAGTTGATAGTCATATTGCGTTTGCGACTGAGGAATCCAGCGATTGCCATACGCAATTCAGGTAATCCCAAAACAGGAGAATACTTTGTAAATGTTGATGCTTCAGTAAGTGCGTTTTTTAACTGTGGATGGAGTGGAAAGGAAGCCTCACCGAATCCCATATGCAGTACTTTTTGCTTTGCATCTTTTTCTTTTTCGGCGATGAGTTCATTGATTGCAAGTGTTGCAGAGACAGGGAGTTGCAGAGCAGATTCTTCAAGGAATAGTGGCAGATTACTATCTTCTTCCATAATTATCTACTTAGCTTATAGTAGATAATTTTATTTTACAACTGTGTCTTGAAAATTACAAGTGTAAAAGTACATTGACAATATTCACTAAGTAAATTCATTAAATATGTGCTATAATGAATATGCAGAATAGATTTCCTTCCGGTATTCTTCTTCTTCACATTATGGTAAATAATAATGCTAATCCAAAATGTTCTCAATGTGGCTCCGATCTTATTTTTGTAAGCCGTGTAACAGTAAAGCCTGAAGGGACTCGGTATTCCCAGACGAACACTATCTATCGGTGTTCAAATGATGACTGTCAAAAGAAGAAAGATAAAGAGAAGGCAGACCGAGAGAAAATTCGACTTAATCGGGAAGTTACTGAAAAGGATAGAATGGAAAAAATGCAGGAGAAGAGGAGACAGGGGAGAAAGATTAAGGACGAAAATTGACTATAGGATTAATCTATGGTATACTTCTGATTAGTAATTGCAGATAGTATGTTGGTACTTCTGCTTATAAAAGAATAGTTTTGTTTGAATAAGATAAAGATACTCCACAGTTTATTTTATATTGTATCTTTTCCCTCACTCATAAGACCTCGTTTTAAGCAGAAATAGCAGCATATTATCCAATTATCAATTATATGTTTAAAAATCGGCACAAATATAGACCAAAAACAAGAAGCGCAGCACCTTCCTTTTCTAAAAAAGGTAGCTATTCTCGTGGAAATCAAAAGAGATCCATAAAAAAGCTTGATGCCAATCTTTTTATTAAAAGAGCCTCTAACGCAACTCAGGAAAATTATTCTTCTTCACATTCCTTTGCGGATTTCCAACTCTCAGAAAAATTATTGCGAAATATTCAGGAACATGGTTATACTGCGCCAACTCAGATCCAGGAAAAAACTATTCCCCATTTGCTAAATGATCGGGATGTAATAGGCATTGCCAATACAGGAACGGGGAAAACTGCGGCTTTTCTTATTCCGCTGGTAAATAAAGCTTTTCTGAATCGAAATGAACGCATTCTTATTGTGACGCCTACGAGGGAATTAGCGATGCAAATTGCTGATGAACTGCGCGCGTTTGTAATAGGCATGGATTTGGAGATTGCTTTGTGTATTGGGGGTTCAAATATGGAGCGACAGGAGAAAAGACTCCATCATAATCCTCATTTTGTCATAGGGACACCTGGGAGACTTAGGGATTTGATTGAACGGAGAAAGCTAAATCTTGATCTCTTTCGTAATATCGTTCTTGATGAAGTGGATAGAATGGTCGATATTGGCTTTATTCGCGATGTTAAATTCTTTATCTCACTTCTTCCCAAAAAACGCCAATCCTTATTCTTTTCAGCGACAATTGCTGATAAAGTCAAAGAAATTCTGCGAAGTTTTGTAACTGATCCGGTAACTGTTACAGTCAAACAGCAGGATACATCAGAAAATGTCGATCAGGATGTTGTCCGGGTAAATAGTAGTAATAAAATTGATACCCTGCATGATTTATTAACAAACGATGGATTTGATAAAGTATTGATTTTTGGTCGCACTAAATGGGGGATTGAAAAACTTACGCGCGAGCTTATCACACGAGGTTTTAAAGCAGCCGCAATTCATGGGAATAAAACGCAGGGACAGCGCCAAAGAGCGCTTGCGCAATTCAAACAAAATGATGTGAGCATTTTACTTGCTACGGATGTTGCTTCCCGTGGTTTGGATATAGATAACGTAACCCATGTTATCAATTTCGACGCTCCAGAATCCTACGACGATTACGTCCATAGAATAGGCCGAACCGGACGAGCCGGGAGAAAAGGGATTGCGCTCACTTTTGTGGAATAAAATTCACCCACAGTACAAGTTGTTATTTTATAAAGTTGAAATATTTTGATAAAATGTTGAGGTAAATGAAAATGAGCTTTCTAAAATTTTATTTAATTTTGACTGGACTGGGTATTTTATTAGATATTGTGGTGGTTATTCTCTGTAATATCGATGCTCCAACTGAACAAATACTCTTTTTCTTTATAATAGCCGTTTTATGCTTGTTTATCGGCTTAATTAATTCAATCCGCAAAATTGTAGAGAATCTAAAATAAAAAAGTAACATTTTGGAACCCCAATTTTTAGCCACCATTACTATAAGATTGTGATAGATGCTTTTTTGTTATAATGCATCCATGACTACGAAAGATACCTTTATTTACGGGGTAGCTGAAGAAAGAGGTATAGAGGAAGATCTCATACTTGCGTCTGCAGAATATCCGATACGTTCACATAGTTTATCAAAATATAGAAAGGTAGTAGAAAAATTATTGGAAGTTGACTCATCTGAAGATAGTTTTAGAATCGTTAGTGAACAATATGCTCAAGGGAGTGTCGAATTTACTGAGGCTGTAGGTTTACAACCTTCACAAAGAGAATTAGATAGAAGTTGGTATGGCTATGGTGAAAGCTCGGGCGCTCCAATAAGTTATTACGCAGATGTAATTGGTCCTAATAAAGAAGATTATATAAGAAATTCAGCAGCGGAGATTTTTGATTTTTTAACATTTCCTGGTCAAAAACCGGCACGAATCGGTGCGGTAATTGATAATCAATGCAAACATTGTTATTTTGGCGGAGGAAAGGGTGGTTTTCATTGCCGAACTTTTTTGAGTGGTCGTGAAAACGACGTTGCCGAGTCATTTATAAAAGATACGAGGAGTTATTTAAGTTTGCCCGAAATTAGGCAACGAGCGCGAAACGATCCAGAAAGATATAGATGGACATCTGAGCTGGTATTCGTAGAAGATCCGCTAAGAGTAAAACAATTAAACCCAAACGACGGAGAGATGGCTTTTCAAATACAAATGCCGTTAGGTTTGGTTCGTGATGTCTTGACCTATTCATTCACGAGGTACAATGCTAACAAGTATTTATCTTTTCAAGAATTGGTACAAGCACGAGGAATACCACGAAGACAAAATAGGGTAAGTTAATATTGCGATGCTAGTGCAAATTATTTTGAACCCCTGATTAATGAGATCCTTGGCCATTTTGTTTGGCTGATATCTATATATAGCTAGTAGATATTATTTTGCTAATGGATTTAGGACAGAAACGTCCTTCATAGGAAAATGTTTTGTATTAAGGGTTATTAATTTTGCATTATTAACATTTGCAGTGGCAGCAATAAGACAGTCTGTAAGACTAAGATTTTTTAATTGTTTGCTATATTCTTGCCAGTAAAGTCCGGCAATTTTTGCTATCTTTTGAGTTGTATCTAACTGAATATGTTGTGATAGGAAATCTTCTGTAGGAGTCAATTCTGAAGGAAAGATATTTTTATAGATTTCTGCAACTGAAATGACAGAAATACTAAGAGGAGATTCTTCTTTCAACTGAAGTATTTTTTCTATAATTTCTTGTTTGCCACGTAAAATCCAAATTAGAACATCAGTGTCAAGGAGGTACATAATTAAAAGGATCGTTGGTCAGATAAACGATTTTTACTAACCCAATCACTCACATTTTTTTCTGTTTTCCATTCAGGATGATTTTCCTCTGAAAAAATACCCGCTGCTTTTTGAAGTGCCTTGTGATAGGTATTTTTATCAAAAGAGGAAGTACCAATAATTTCTGCAATAGTTATATCGCGTTTTTCATCGCGTACAAGCACACGATTACCTTTCATAACTTTTTCCAGATAATTTGAGATATTATTTCTTAATTCACTTACAGATACAGTTACAATCATATATTTATATTAGTACAATATGTACATATTGTCAATGTGTACATTGTGAGTTATAACGGTATTGTATCAGTAATCGATACCAAGGTGGAAAAAGATGGATAACTCCACCTTATATTATGTAAAGTTTTCTATCAATAAACAATTTTCATTTATGATATATTTTAATTATTATGGATTCAGAACCATCTGGTGTTGCTCCTCAATCTATTGATAGGACACAAGTACGAGAGAATATGCAAAAGCTCGCTTTCGAAATGCCCAGATATGGATGGAAGTCTCGTGTAAACGCTCGCTTAGAAAACAGGGGGTTTAAATTATCACTTAAAGAAAAGAAATTAAGAGATGCTTTAAAAATTGATAAGCTCAAAGATGAACTTGATTCTGTTAGAGCAAGTGGTGATGAAACTGCGATTAGCGTTAAAGAACGTGCTTTTACAGATAAGATTCAAAAAGAAGTAAGTGCCTTCCCATACAAGGAAAAAACCTACGATGCATTAGATATACTTACCGAAAATCGTAGAAATTGTCTTGGAGCTTCCATGCTGGGGGGAGGTTTACTTTCAGAATTAGGGTTAACATATTTAGTAGGCGATGTGCCCGGACATTCTGTTCTTTTATTAATTACTAAAGATGGTCGGGTTGAGTGGCGAGATATGCTTATTCCACCGGATGAAAAACGGATTGCTACAGGGTTTGAAACTAGTCCGAATACTTTTTTAACAGATGACACAATCAGAGGAAATACGAGTGATGGATCGCCACTTAAAGTTTCAGATATTGTAACATTAAGTCAAACTTCTGATACTACTGGCTTATCTTTCCGGGTCAGATCTAGTGATTTGAGGGCTAGCGTTACCGTATTTAATCCTGAACCAGGGATTCACATGCAATTATTAAATAACATAGGGCATTCGTTAGCGGAAAAGGGTGATCATGTAGGAGCGATAAATGCTTTTAAGCAAGGACTACAAATAAATGGTAGTTATGGGGCGCTCCAACTTAGTATGGGAAGATCTCTCCAAGCATTAGGTCGTACTAACGAGGCTATTGAAACATTACAAAATTTTTTAAGATTAGCCAGTGAACAAGTCTTACCATTTAGTTGGAAAAATGATGCAGAAGACAGAATTAAAGCTATGCAAACGCCACCTCAATCGTCAGCTGAAGAATAAATTTATACTCGCACAAAAAAGTATTATTGCTAAGTTGACTTTATTTTTGATCAGGAAATTTTATTACAAACTATCATTTTTGAAAAATTATGTTTCAGGTGTTTGAGTCTTTATGGGCGCGAGGCTAACAACAGGGTTTACTAATTTTATTCTGAAGCTAAAGTGAGACTAAATTTTTTACCAAATTTATACTATATTAAAGTGACCTCAGTGCAAGTTTATTCGAAACATTTTTGCCTTGGATTTATAATTTAAT
>CAZILC010000008.1:0-62779 GCA_964540055.1 uncultured Gammaproteobacteria bacterium
GAAAATACAACCAACTAAACTTTTTCATTTCTCTCTACTATACAATAAAATCTCAAGTTTGCGTATCGGTTAAAAATTCTCTACAATAAACGTCATAAATGCAAATTCATAAAGATTTTGATTTATCCAGTGTGTTGTGGTTTAGGATTGGTGGAAAAGCCCGATATTTTCTCCAATGTTCAACTCGCAAAGATATTTTCGAAGCGCTGAATTTTGTTGAAGAGAATAAGCCGGAAAGGATTTTTGTTTGTGGTAAAGGCTCCAACCTCATTTTTACAGATGAATATTTTGACGGTGTTGTTATTCAAATCGTCGCAGGAGAAAAACCGCAAATTAGCTTTCATGACAATCTGGCAACGGCATTTGCAGGCGAAACGCTTGATTCTCTTATTCAACTTGCATTCAATCACAAATTGTCGGGTCTTGAATGGGCCGGAGGATTACCCGGAACCGTTGGCGCTGGAGTTCGCGGCAATGTGGGTGCGTTTGGGGGGGAATTAAAAGACCGACTCATTGCTGCTGAAGTGCTGCAATTTGATGATAAAAATATTGATGTTCTGGAAATGACTAATGAGGACTTTCATTTTTCCTACCGGCACAGTATTGTGAAAGAAAAGAGAAATATGATAGTTACTGCCGCACAGTTTGAATTAACGCACACGGATCGCGAGCAATTGGTAAAAGCAAGAAGTGTGTATGTCGGAAATAAAGATTATCGTAAATCCCATCATCCGCTGGAGTATCCAAATTGCGGTTCGGTATTTAAAAATATTAAAAACCCCAATGATGTTGCAAAAGTGGTAGATGTCTGGCCTGAAATCCGTCCATTGGTGAAAGAAAAATGGCACGGGAAAGTCTCGATGGGCTATATTATTAATCGTTTAGGATTTAGTGGTTACACAATTGGCAATGCAAAGGTATCGGAAAAGCATGCGAATTTTATCAATAATTTGGGAGGCGCGACGGCAAAAGATGTTTTGACAATCATAAAACGCATTCAGGAAATGACTGAAGAAACATTTGCAATCATTCCTGAAGTGGAGGTTGAAATAGTCCAATAGCTCTGGTAGAATAGATGAACAGTATGAATTTCGTTTCAAATATTTCAAAGAAGACCAAGAAGCCTTTCTAACGAGGGATTTCTTGTTGTTGTATAAGGACCCCTCGGATGAGGGGTTTTTTTGTGGGAAAGTCAACGTGGCGTGAGTGAGCAAAAACCAATCTGCTGAGGTTTCGTAAAAGAGTAAAACTATTTTCCTCAGCGGGGAGGTTTTTTTGTGGAGAAATATGGCAAAAGCTGAAATTGTATCAAGTACAGGATCATTAGGTGCACAAGGACGTTCAGATAAACGTTTTTATATTAACGCGCCCGGATTTGTTGAAAAACCCGCTGAGTTTGCTGATGGCGTTGATCGGGTAAAACGTATTATCCCATTTGGACGAGCGACGCGGTATGCTTTTCGAGGGATCGTTGGGCCATCAGTTATGGAGCATATCCATGGTGATGCGACATTGCGACCTAGGCTGGAAGTAGCGATGCCTTTAAGGGAGTTTACGAACGATCAGTCATGGCTTGTTTCCCTTGCGCATAATGCTCCTGGAAGACAAGCAATTGTTCCTAAAGAAATTATGCAAAGAGAAGCTTCTGCCGGTCGAGATGAGATAACATCGCCGAGTGGTAAAATGGCTCAATTTATAGAGAGAGGTTTTCGGTTTTGGGGAACTATTGATAATCGCGATATAGATCAGGTTTATCAGTTATGGGGACCAACGTTTGGATGGGATAGGGAAAAAAGGGAAGTGGAAGCATTGCAAAGCAGGCTTGCTGCCGGTCGTAAAATGGATCCTGCGAATAGAAATGTATGGGTTAGTATACTGAAAGATCAAGGAGGCACCATTGCGGGACTTGCAATGGCAGAGTTATTATCCCGGCCTGGACAAAGTGCTTTGCTTGATACCGTTGAATTAACAGAATGGAAAGTTAATCCGGATTATGAGAAACAGGGAGTTATGCAGGCAACGATAGGTGGGTTAATCGGTCAAGTTTCGCAAGATCTTCGAAGGAGTCCAAACAAAGGGCCTCTCTATTTTGCAGAATGTAATTTTGCAACTCGCGCTGATGGTTTGGGTGCTTCCGTTGGTCTTCATAGACCAAGTACGGACTATGCGCCGCAGATTAATGAACAAAATGTTGCTGTTGG
This sequence comes from uncultured Gammaproteobacteria bacterium, assembly GCA_964540055.1. Lineage (GTDB taxonomy): Bacteria > Patescibacteriota > Microgenomatia > Levybacterales > UBA12049 > JACDET01. The sequence continues at coordinate 2,202 of CAZILC010000008.1, forward strand.
TGACGGGAAAAAATTAGGGACTCGTTTACGGGATTTTACTTTTATGTATATGCCTCAATGGATGCTTGCTACTCATTATTCACCCAATCAAGTAGACAGAATGAATAATAGTATTAATTTTTCAATGAATTAAGGTAAAATATACACGATGAAAATAATCTATTCACCATTACATAAAAAACACTCTCCAAAATTGGAGATGTTGGAAGGGGAAAAAATTCCCTATGCAGAAGTGCCGGAAAGGATTGAATCGATTGTCTCGGAGTTTAAAATACAAGGATTGGGAAAATTAATTCAAGAACCCCAACAGTTTAGTCTGAGATATATCAATAGTGTGCATCAAGAACATTACATAAATTACCTTAAAAAAAATTCCGAAGTAAATGCAAAAGGATCTGATAGTTTCTTTACATCTTTTTTTATCAATGATCAGTGTGCACCTGTTACAACTTCGACCTATGCAGCGGCTGTAGAATCAGTGAATTGTGCGTTAACGGGTGCAAGACTTCTTAAAAAAGAACCGATTGTGTATACACTTTGCAGACCTCCGGGTCATCATGCGGAAAAAAACAGAATGGGGGGGTATTGTTACTTTAACAATGCGGCTGTCGCTTCGGAATACCTTTCTCAAAACGGAAAAGTTGCTATTCTTGATATTGATTTTCATCATGGAAATGGAACACAGCAAATTTTTTATGAACGATCCGATGTCTTGTATGTTTCGTTACATATAAATCCAGCTGTCGGATTTCCCTACACGGCCGGGTTTGCAGATGAAGTTGGAGCAGGCTCTGGTAAAGGTTTTAACAAAAATTTCCCTTTGCCAAAAAGTACATCTGAAGCATTATATGAAAGAAAATTAAAAGAAGCACTTGGTGAGATTAGAGATTTTAAACCTTCCACTCTTGTAGTTTCCTGTGGGTTTGATACCTATATAAAAGATCCGGTTGGTGGTTTCAAACTCGCTATTCCGTTTTACGAAAAAATAGCGCGAATGATTATGGCCTTACAGCTTCCCACGTTGGTAATTCAGGAAGGAGGATATCATGTGGGAGATCTTGGGAAAATTGCTTTTAGTTTTGCGAAAGGATTACAATCGTAGTTTTTCCTCAACCAAAAAGCTATAATACAAACTATGTTCTGGGCAGATGAAGTTTTAAAAAATAGAAAAGGAAATGAAGTATTGGAAGATGCGTGGACGCCTTCGGGTATTGTTCATATGGGCGGTTTGAAAGGTCCTGTTATTCATGATGTTTTATATAAAGTTTTGAGAGAACAAAAAAAAGAGGCGAAATATATTTATGGTTTTGATGATTTTGATCCGATCGATGGGTTGCCTCCAGATCTTCAGGAATCTCACAAAGAATATATGGGTGTTCCCACATTTATGGCACCATCTCCTGATGGAAAAGGAACGTTTGCGGATTATTTTGGTAACAGAATGCGCGATATGTTTAAAAAATTGGGTGTCGAAGCGGAAATTTATTTGGCCTCAGTTAATTATAAAAAAGGTCTCTACAACGAAGGCATTAAAAAAATGCTTGATAACGTTACAAAAGTGCGAAAAGTCTATGAAGATATGTATAAGCACTCTGTTAAAAATGATTGGTATCCATTGCAAGTTATTTGTCCAACATGTGGCAAATTAGGGACAACAAAAGTCACCGACTGGGATGGCAAAGAAGTAACCTTTACTTGTTTGCCAAATCTGGTTACCTGGGCACAAGGATGTGGCACAAAGGGGAAAATTTCACCATTTGATGGTAATGCAAAAATGCCATGGAAACCTGAGTGGTCAGTCAAATGGTATACCTTTGGTGTAACGATTGAATGGTCAGGGAAAGATCATATGTCAGCCGGAGGATCGTTTGAAATTGCGGCAAATATTGTGCAAGCTGTTTTTAATCAAAAGCCTCCAATGGCAAAAGGATATGAATTTTTCTTATGGAATGGCAAAAAAATGTCATCTTCAAAAGGACTTGGTTTAACTGCTGAAGAATTGCTTGAAGTTTTGCCTGTGCAAGTAGCACGATTTTTAATGATCAAAACCGAACCGACAAGAGCTGTTGAATTTAATCCTAAAGGCACTTCAATTTTGCCGACACTTTTTGATGAGTATCAAAAAGCAGCTGATGCATATTTTAATAAAGGAGATGAAGATTTGGCACGTGCGTTTGAACTATCCCAAATTGGTGAAATACTGCAACTCCCGAAAGTTCGTTTCTCAGTTCTTGCGCAATGGGTACAGATGCCAAATATGAAAAAGAAGATCCAAGAAGAAGGACTTGAAGAGTGGGCAAAATATGCGCGAGTTTATATTGAAAAATATGCACCTGATTCAGAAAAGTTTAGTATCCAAAAAGAATTACCCGAAGCTGCAAAAGATTTAAATGATTTGCAAAAAGAATTGCTTAAGAAAATTGCTGAAAAATTAGATTCAGAGGAAGATGCAGAAGCTTTTCAAACACACATTTATGATGTCGGTAAAGAGCTAGGTCTTAACGGGAAAGAAACGTTTGCAGCAATATACAAAGTTTTGATCGGTAAAGATCATGGGCCAAAAGCTGCTTGGTTAATTCTTTCACTGGAAAAAGATTTTGTGAAAAAACGGTTTGGAGAAGCATTTTCCCAGAAGCAAGAAGCAGGAATTAAGAATAGCGAAAACGTTTCTGTAAAAGTTTTTGATAAACCTGAAATTTTTTCTTTGGCAAAAGAAGCGGCAGAAAAATTCCCGTCAATTTCAATTGGTATAGCGGTTATAAAAGGAGTTGCAATTACAAAAACACATCCTGATTTGGAAAAAGAAAAACAGGAACTTCTCGATTCTCTGCAAGGGTTAACTACCGAAGAGCTTGGTCAATATCCGCAAGTGTTAAGTTATCGACAGTTATATAAACAAATGGGAGTTGACTGGCATTCACGCCGTCCAAGTCCTGAAGCACTACTTCGTCGCGTTGCACTTAACAAAGGTTTGTATACGATTAATACGTGTGTTGATGCATACAATCTTTCGGTAATGAGAAATCGAGTATCTGTCGGGGCTTTTGATTTAGATGCAATTGTATTTCCGACTGAGTTACGCTTTGCAAAAGAAGATGAAGAAATTCTACTTTTAGGTGATTCCGAACCGACAAAATATAAAGATTCGGAACTAGCATATTTTGATCAAAATGGAGGCTACAATATTGATTTTAATTTTCGCGATGCGCAAAGAACTGCAGTTAAAGAAACAACAAAAAATCTTTATATCAATGTTGATGGTGTGAATAATATTTCTCCTGAACAAGTTGAAAAAACACTTAAAGAAGCTTGTGATTTGATAATGAAATATTGTGGAGGAACTCTTGAGGAATTTGGTATTGTAACGCCGTGACTTATCAATCATTTATCACATCAGCACTTACAGACGCAACTGAAATTGCTAAAGAAAAACTTGGCAAAGTAACAGGAACGATAAAAGGCGGAGATAGTAATCAGGTTTTGACCGAAGCAGATATCGCAATAGGCGCGTTTATTATTCAGAAAATAAAAAAAGAATATCCACAGTACAATATTATCGATGAAGAGGCAGGTGTTATCGATAATACCTCCGAATTTACTTGGGTGATTGATCCGATTGATGGGACGAGTAATTTTGCCAATGGGGTGCCGATGTTTGGTATCATGATAGGTTTACTCCATGGATCAACACCAATTGCGGGCGGTATTTCATTTCCCTTTTTCAATTACATTTGTTATGCGGAGAAAGAGAAAGGAGCTTTTTGTAATGAGAAACAACTAACAGTAACCTCTGAGATAAATTTACTTAATACGTTGGTTGCCTATGGCATGGATGCATATCAAAATGAGCCTGTAATTACGCACAATGAAACAAAATTGCTCGCTGAAATTATTTTGGCAAGTAGAAATTTTCGAACAAGCAATAGTGTATTTGATATTTTGATGGTCGCACAAGGGAATTATGGTGGAGCGCTTAACAGAACGAGTAAAATTTGGGATAATGTTGCGCCGCATATTCTCATTGAAGAAGCAGGCGGTTTGTACACTGATTTTTTGGGAAAACCCATTGATTACTCACAGCCGCTTACGAAAATAGATACAAATTATACCTTTTGCGCTGCATCGCCACAATTGCATAGGCAATTGCAGGATATTATTCATAAAGCAGGCATTTTTGTAAATTAACCATCTCTTGACATTAGGTGTCAAAACCTCTGTAATAAATATACTGATCTATGGTGAATAATCTCGCAACGGCTGCTTCTTTTTTTCGTTCTTTGTCTTATGGTAAAAAACTGACAGTTCTTTCAGCGGTTGTTCTGGTCATTAGTCTGCCAACGCTTCTTTTTGTACTTACTCAACCGCAAAATATTGCAAGTAAAGCAGATACGACAACGCTAATTGAGGCTGAATCGGGTACACTTTCTGGCAATGCCGTTGTAAAATCCAGTGAAACTGCATCTGGCGGGAAATATATCGTACTTAATGCAACAACTCCCACCCCTCGACCACCTACGCCCACGTGGAAGCCTTATCCTTCACTTACTCCACGTCCCAGCTTACGACCTACGGTTACTCCAACACCGCGTCCGACAGCAACACCTACACCGACTCCAACACCAGGACATGGGTTGGGTAATGATAATAAACCGGGGAATGACCGTTAACATATGAAAAACTTTTTACTGAGAAATAAAAAATACCTAACATTTATAGTAGTTTGCGTACTAGTCTATTTAGCGTTTGGTTTACAAAAAACGCATGCGCAATCTATTACCGGGACCACTCCCTCAACTGTAGTTTCTCAAGCACCAACTGAAGTCCCAACAACTTTGCCAACCCAAGTACCTACTATTTTGCCAACAAATATTCCGACATCGATACCTACTGTTCTGCCAACTGATTTGCCAACAGCAGTACCTACAGCTATCCCAACAGTTTGTAATCCATTACCAACCAATACAGGAACTGTTACAACGACCGTCACTCTAGGATCATCAACCAAATACGCTGTATGGAGCAGAATGATGGCTCCAAATACTAACGCTTCATCCTATTACCTGGTTATTGACAATCAGTGTGGTATAAAGGTTGGGGGAAATAGTCTCAGTGCTTTTTCCTGGACATGGGTTGGCTATTCGGACGGTTTGCCTGCGGATCGAGTATTACTTGATCTCACAAAAGGTGCGCACATTGTGAAATTGATTGGTGATACCCCAAATGTTGGTTTGGATAAAATAATTTTTACTCCTGATATGTCGTGTGTGCCAACGGGTCAGGGGAATAATTGTAATCAAATAGTTACACCAACTCTTGTTGCAACAGCAACAGGGGCAGCACAACCGACGGTAGTTACCACATCTGTTGCCCCAACTGCACCTATTCCTACCGATACACCTGCGCCAACCGCTACACCAGTGCCTGGAACACAATTTGCAATAACTGTTTTAGTCCATGGAGTAGGTCACGGCGGAGATAATGTCGCTCCCCAAAGTGAAGGCAACAATGCACCGATTCATATCCAAAGGACTGCTGCAGTTGAAATATATGACAGTAATAATACGTTGGTAGCAAGTCCAACCGGAACCGTCACTTTTGATCCTCATACAGGAATGTATAAGGGCGTTATTGCTGTTGGAAAAGCTCTTCCGGCTGGTGCATATCTTACTAAGATTACTATTGCCCATCATTTGAACAAATCAGCAGTTAAGATTGTAACTATAACTAATGGAGAAGCAAATCCCATCGCACTTGATGCTGTCCAATTGGTAGCAGGCGATCTGAATGGTGATGGGAAATTAAGCATAGTTGATTTCAATGTCATAATGGGTTGCGTCTCAGATCTTGGACAGGCTAAAAATTGTACCCCTGATAAAAAAGAAGCTGCGGATCTCAATGATGACGGTGTTGTAGATCTTTCAGATTTGAATCTCTATTTTAGAGAAGTTGCAGTACAATCCGGTCAATAAAAAATCTTCGGGTAACGACCGTTTGGTTTTCATTTTATCCCTTCAATACGATATAATTTACAAGATGAAAAAAGTACTTATCGCAACCACGAATAAAGGAAAACTACATGAATTATCACTTTTTTTAATGGATTTACCACTAGAGTTGGTTTCACTTTCAGATGTTGGCATTACCATTGAACCTGAGGAAACCGGGAAAGATTATACGGAAAATTCGCAATTAAAAGCTTTATTTTACAGTAAAAAAAGTGGATTGCCAGCTATCGCAGATGACGGGGGGCTGGAAATTATGGCTCTGGGAGGCGCCCCAGGTTTGAAATCTCATCGTTGGCTTGGTCCTGATACGACAGAGAAAGATATTGTTGTACACATGAAAAAAATTGCCAAAACATTGCCGGATGACAACAGAAAAGCTTTTTTCAAAACCGTCGTGTCAATCGGTTTTCCTGATGGCAAGGCTAAAAGTTTTTATGGAGAAGTTGAAGGTATTATTGCAAAAGAACCATCTATAAAATATGAACCAGGATATCCTTACCGGTCGTTTTTCTTTGTGCCAAAATTGCATAAATTTTATTTTGAAACAGAATTAACACCAACTGAATTAAAAAAATATAATCATCGGTATAATGCAGTACAAAAATTGAAAAAGTATCTTCAAAAAGAATTGTTTTAGTTTGTTAATCATAATTACCCTGTGATAAGATACTATATATCCTTTTCACTAGCTCATGAAGAAAATTATTCTTGTTTTTATACTATCTTTTGTTCTGGCATTAGGGCTTTTTTTGGGAATTCAATATTATCTTAATATTCGAGCAGAAAAAGGAGCGTTGCAGGTTACATCAAGTCCGGCAAGTAAAGTATATCTCAATGATGAATATTTGGGACAGACGCCGCTTTGTAAATGCCAGGCAGCAGATATGGTCGCGCCGGGAGATTACACTATTCGTTTGGTTCCCCAAGATAGTACACTTTCGGAATTTCAGGAGAAAATTACTGTTTCTCAAGGAGTGCTTTCAGTTGTTGATAGAAAATTTGGTAAAAACGGTCAATCCGAAGGAAGCATTATTTCTCTTACTCCGCTGGATGATAAATCGCAATCCCAACTACTTGTCGTTTCTTTCCCGCAAGGTGCAGGAGTTTCATTGGATGATCAAAATATCGGAACGACACCGTTGGACTCAAGCAATCCTACCGAATCTGATCATGATCTAAAAATTAGTAAAGACGGTTATAATGAAAAAGAGATTAGAATCCGAACGCCAAAAGGTTACAAGCTGACAGTTGCAGCATATTTGAGCACCAATACGGCAAATCTTGCCCCGTTACCAGCAAGCAGTTCTGCAATTGCTTCACAAGCGCCGGTCAATGCGACTCCTACTCCTGTTAATCGTGTCACGATTCTTTCTACTCCGACAGGATTCCTGCGCGTTCGCAAAAGTGCTTCTGTCACGGCTGAAGAAGTTGGACAGGTAACACCGGGAAAGTCTTATGAACTGGTTGATCAGCAAGATGGCTGGTTTGAAGTTAAGATGGATGATGGGACTACGGGGTGGATAAGTGAGCAGTATGCCAAGAAGAACTAAGCTGGTGGTGCTCCCGCCGCGGGCTCTGAAAGTTTTTTCTCCGTTGCGATTCACTGATTTATATTTAAAAAAATAATAGAGGAGTTCAGGCGCAACCGAAAAAACTTTCAAATCCCGCTCTTTTAATGAGAATTTTAGGCTTTTACAAAATAAAGAAGGACCACAACTAGAACTGTCCAGATAACAACTGAGAGAAGAAGCGGGCGGTCTGAGAAAAGGACGCGCTCAGGGCTTTCTCCTTGTTGTTTTTCGTAGATTAATTGTAGATATCTCATCAGTCCATAAGCAACAGGCACGATTGTTACCATGAGCCATTTGCGCTGTAAATACGTTCCGAGTGCATCTGCCGGGAAAATGGTGAGATTGAACTGTAACCCCCGGGGATTTTCAAGAAATGTGAATAGGGAATAGGAAATAAAAGTAGAGGTGGCAAAAATTGATAAATAAATATCAAGCAATTTATCCGTGTAATGTGAAAGTGTTTTTCGGGTGTTTAATTGCGGACCTGCCTGATGAGAAAGTAAGGTAATTTCGGATCTTCTTTTGCCGATAGCAAGAAAAATTGAAATTGAGATTACTGAGAGAAGCAGCCATGCAGAGATATGGGTATCACTGACAATTTCTCCCGCAAAAACCCGAAGCATATAACCGGCAGCAAGTGTCAGGATATCGACGATTTCTATATGTTTGAGCCAGGCGGAGTAGGAAATATGCAATAAGAAAAAGACAATTGCAATAATGAAAAAGGCAGGTTCAATGAGGAAACTAAAAAGTAATGCCCCCACTCCCAGAATCACAGCCAGGGTGATTGCCATATTGACTGAGACATCGTTATGAGCAATCGGTCGGAATCTTTTGAAAGGATGAATTCTGTCTTTTTCAACATCAAAAATATCATTGATGATGTAAATTGAGCTTGAAAGCGCGCAGAATATGATGACTCCATACGTGGTAAGAATAAAGAGATTTATATTAAAAAGTTGTCCACTGAAGAGTAGCGCTGCATAGAGAGCAAAATTTTTAATCCACTGACGTGGACGGAGCAGCCGGATAATGTCACGAAGATATTTTTTCATTTTTCTTGTTTGTAATCGAATGTAAAAAGAGCAGTGCTCCGCCGGTAACAGCAACGACCATAATAATAGCAAACAATTTACTTCTGCTTTCCAACAGTAAAGAAAGCATACCTAATATACCAGAGATACTCCAATAAAACAATGCAATCTGTCTTTGATTATATCCTAATTTCAGTAAGATGTGATGGAGATGTTTTTTATCGCCTTGAAATGGAGACTTACGAGACAGAATTCTTCTGATAATCGTAAACACAAAATCTACAAGCGGTACGCCCATAACCAGAATTGCTGTTGCTAATTTCGCACTGCTTAGAATTGAAGCAACGCCAAGTAATAAATATAAAGATGTGGCACCAAATCCGGGGAATATTTTTGCAGGATAAAAATTGAAGAAGAGAAATCCAATTGCAGTGCCGGCTATAATGAAGGAAAGTTGCGCGTCAAAATAGCCGCCATGGCCTGCAGGATTTAGTTTGAGACTTAAAATACCAATCACTATTGCAGAAATCGCAACAATGCCGGGCATTTGTCCATCAACTCCTTTACTCCAATTCAGCATATTCATAATCCATACAAGCCATAAAATTGAAAGAAGATCTGAGAGATACAATGTTATAGATAAAAATGGCAAATGGATTGCGAAAGCATTTAAATGCATGACACCAATGCTTACAGGATTGGTAATAAAATGAATTGTGACGCCGCTCGCAACAACAATAATTGCTGCAAAAACCTGAACGAGCGTTCTGAAGTAAGGCGAAATATCTTTTGACTGAGCGTTTAACTTATCATCAACTATGCCTATTGCCATAACAAGAAAAGCCGCAGAAAAGATGGCAAAAAACGTTTGGCTCATCGGGATAAAAATAAAACTTGTCAGTAATGCGCCAAAGAATATCGGCAGTCCTCCTCCACGAGGTATTGGTTTTGCGTGAATAATTGCAGGATGTTTATGTAATTTTGGATCATCAAGTAAACCAAATTTTTTACCGAGAGGAATAGCCAGAAATGTGAGTACGGTTGTGATTGCAAGTGCAATAAGAAACGGCAGGAAAGCAACAATGGAAAGGTTTGGCATATTAAAGAATTAGTTGTAATGTTCTTATGACAAATATTGTTGATAAAAGTGTACAAAGGAGTGTTGTGATACCCAGTATGCGCGAAACCAGCGGCATACTAATATATAATTTTCGGAGTAAAAAGTAATTAAAAAGAAAAAAGGCTGTTGTTATCACAAGGGGTAGAAAGAATTCGTATTTTGCACCAAGTCTCGTATCACCCCAAGGGAGCTGATTAAATAATGGCACAATAGGTGGTGTTTGCAGGAAAAACGCACCAAGTAAAATAGCCTGCAAAAGGAGAATCACGAAAGAGAACGTCATTCCCCAACGGATAATTTTGTCTGCTTTAACCAAATTAGAGACTTCGTTCATAAATAGTTGCCCCTGTTAAGTTGTAACGCATTATATAAAGTGGAATAGCAAAGGGCAAGGGTCCAGATTCATTGAGTACAATAATATATTTGGGGCTTTTTTTATTGATCGCCTCTTGTGTCTCATCAAAAGCATTATTTTGCGTAATATGATACGTTACCGTATATTTGCCGATAGGAATTTTATGAGAGAGAGCATATACTTCAGGATTGTTTCCCCAGACAAATACTGGCTCATTTGCAGTTGTATGCCTTGAAATAAAATTGGCAACAATATAATCTCTTGGTACTTTTTGATCAAAGTATGATTGGTATGCTTCTACATTTTTTTTACCACTCAGAAATTGCATGACGTTTTGATAATAAGTAATTGAGCCTGTGAGATTAAACCGAAATTGATACGTCAGGGCAATGACGAGAATTACAATTGCTGCGAAGATTTTTGTTTTGGTTACAGAAGGGTAGTTGTTAAAAAGCAATCCAATAAACAGACAAAAACTCGGTAAAAAAACTATCGCGTAATGGGTATATGGTCTGCCGGAAAAATAGGTGTTAAAAAGTGAGAAAAATAACCATAAAAGAATAAACAATTCTGCTTTTGAGAGGCGATTTCTGTTTTTAACAAGTAATCCGATACCGGTTACAAGCAGCACTATTTTTAGTACAAGCCAACCCTGTGGAATACCAAAAAGACTGTTTTTCCATGCAACATAATCTACATTACCCAAGAATACTGATTGGAAGAAATCTTTTACCGCGAAATGAAAGGCAAAATAAAGTGTTGTCAAAATAAATGGCAGAACAAAACCCAGAATAATAAAATAGGTATTTGGCAGCAAAGTTTTTGTCCAAAGTTTAAGATTCAAAAATGCAAATTTTTGGCGTTCAGGAAGTTTTAGAATAATCAAAAAAAGGATAAATGCTGTCAAATCAAAAACTGCCACAATTTTTAATAGAAAAGCAAGTCCAAGTAATAGCCCGGCTAGAAAAAGTTTTTTAGGGGTTACCTGTTTGTAGCTGGCAAGGGGGAAATTTTGTTTTGAACTATAGGTAAATATAAGTAATCCAGCCAGGATGACGGGAAGAAGAATAAAGTCTTCGGCGTTGGCGATGTTCGCTTCAAGCAGAGGAGTTGCAAAGAGTAGTGCAAAAAGCGCTGTTAAAATAATACGGATTTTTTGTTTGGCAAATAATTTTTGTGAGAGAAAATAAAAAGTTATGATTGTCAGAATTCCGACTAGTAACGAGAATGTTTTTACGCTCGCTTGATCGCCATTTGCAAATGCATAAATAACATACAGAAGCGGTGGTTTATTATCCCAGATATCTCGGTAAAGAAGCCGACCATGATCCATTGATTGTCCAATAACTTCATAAATGCCTTCATCTCCATACCAGTAAGGTTCGATGATTGAAGGAAGACGTAAAAAGAAAAATACTACACAAAGAAGAATAAGAACCCAGGCAATTTTTTGTTTTTCAATTTTTGCTAGAAGCTTCATCATTTAAAATACCACGTGTCTCAAGAGTATCACGGGTATCACGGGCTTTTCAAGGAAGACTTTTATGCTTTATCTGTAACTTTATATTCAAGTCTTTTACCAAGCATCAGTTGCGTGTGAGAGATAAGTGCGGGCAGTGCTGAAAGAAAAAATCCGACAATCGGCATAAGAAGAAATTCCAGAGGAAAAAGAACTTTGCGATAAAGCGGCAGATTTTTGTTAATCGGGCGGTTTTTATAATCGATAAAAAGCATGGCAAGAAGCGCAACAAGAGCGATACTCAATATTGATCCCGCAAGCTGCGGCAGGCTGAATCCAAGTGTAGTACGGGAATATACAGGGTTGATAACTGCCATAACGTTTGCAGCAATGGTAATAATGAACCAATATGATGGCCAGAGAATATGATCCCACAGGACGTTGAGAGTTAAATTTGTTTTTCGCCAGAAAGGCACACCTGGTACTGTCAGCCACCATTTGATGAACAAGGGATTGTCAGATACTCCCCATGACCAGCGACGTTCCTGATGATATTTATTTTTAAGACTATTAATATAGCCTTTTGAGAGAGCAGCATCCATTGAGGTTTTGAGGAAAATCGGCTCGACCCAGATATTTCCTTTTTTATTGTAAAATGCTTTGAAAAATATCCGGTAATCTTCAGGAATGACATCAACATCCCAGAAATCCACGTCTTTTATGAGTCGCATTGAAAGAGAATAGGTTGCATGAGTAAGCAATCTATCAGGCTGGATCAAAAGAGCCATGCGGAAGAGATTGCCAAAAAAAGAAGTAATTCTTGTTGGAGCCGGAACTTCCCATATGTTATTGTGAAATACAATTGCTGATTGCCAGAATTTGTTGTACCGTTTTGGATCTTTCAAAAATTTACAGGTAAGATATGCAAAAAATTGCTTATCAAAAATAGAGTCCGCATCAACAGAGGAAATTGTCGCATAATCGATATCTAGAGGACCGTTTTTAAAAAGTTTGTCATAGACAACCCTTCCAGCAAATGCTTCATTAGATGATTTTCCTTTTACTTCACCCGGGACATCGGGATGATAGGTTGCAAAAAAACTGCCGAAGGTATCTTTATATTCTTTTGATAAGACATCAGCACGGTGCTTAGCTTCTACTTCTCGTTGCTCCATGGCAAGTACAATATGCAATTGTTTGGCAGGAAAGGATTGCTTCGCGAGGACATCTATTGTGGTGCGTAATTTCTCAACAGATTCTTTATAATTTAAAATAATCAGAATGTGGTGTACGTCCTTAACATGAGCAAGATTTTGAGCCTTTTCATTCCAATCGGTACGTTCTGCTTCTTTGATTTTTCTAAAAGCAATTGTCGCGGTAACCACTAACGCAAATGATTTATAAAGCCAATAGACATCAAAGAAGAGAATAAAGTAAGCTAGCGCTGTTGGAATCAGGAGGGATCCCCAAAACGGAGATAAAATGAGCATCCATGCAACAAAGCCGGGGAGCATTTCTAACGCCCTTTTTGTTTTTATCGGATAACGGGTAAATAAATTTTCAAAAAAAGTAGTCATACGGGTTTAACAGGGCCACAAACTATACGCTACGCGCTAACTTCTTAAATATAGTATAGACATTTTTATCTATCTGTACTACTAGCTCTTCGAAGGAGATATCTTTGAGTTCTGCAATGAATCGTGCAGTCAGTATAACATACTTCGGCTCATTTCTCTTTCCGCGATGGGGTACCGGGGTAAGATACGGTGCGTCGGTTTCGATGACAATCCTGTCAAGCGGAGTGAGTTTTACTAATTCAGGCAGCGAAACCGTTTCGCCCGGTGCTACTCCTTTATAGGTACTGTTGCCATCAAAACCGATTGAAAAGCCTAAGGAAAGTGCATCGTGTAGGACTTCTTTGGATCCGGCGAAACAATGGAACATACCGGGATTATCTAATAGTAAGTTTTTGTTTTGCTTAAGAATTGCAATAACATCTTCTCCTGCCTGTCGATTGTGAATCTGTAATGGCAATTTTGCTCTATGTGCAAGTTCAATCTGAGCTTGAAATATTTCCCGCTGCAGTTTTGGCTCAACGATACCGTTTGATTTATATGAATAATAATCCATTCCTATTTCACCGATTGCCAAAACTTTTGGATGTTTTGTTAATTTCTCAAGTTCCAAAAGCCAATAATTGGGGTTGACATGCTCAGGTTCTTTTTTAACATCATCGAGTCCTTCAGTTGCTTCAACTACTTCTGGATGCTGTCTAATTTTATCCGCATGATGAGGATGGACGCCAACGATGGCAAACATCTGATCATATTTTTCGGCAAGTTCGACTGCCTTACGACTTGAAGAGAGCTGTGTGCCGGTATTAATAATTGCAGTAACTCCTTCATTAAAAGCATCTTGAATGACAGCATCGTAATCTTGCTCGAATGCTTTAAATTGGAGATGGCAGTGTACGTCTATCATAAGAAGTTAAAAGTACAAAGTGAAAGTTAAAAGTTATGTAAGTCTAGGGAATAATGACTCTCCACTTTTAATTTTTGGTCCTTTGAAAATATTTAGAATTTTTTCAGATGTTTCTGGCATAAAAGGTTGGATTTGTCTAGCTAAGGAACGAAGCATAGTAATTTCTTGTTGAAGCGTTACCTTAAGCTTGCTCTCGTCTTTTAGGAGCCAGGGAGCATTATCATTTATATGTTTATCAATTACTGATAAACGGACGTTCCACAGATTTTGTAATACGACATTAAATTCGAATTTCTCAAAAGCATCTTTAACTTCATCTGGATAGATTTCCTGTGCTGGTTTTTCTTCTTCAAATTCAAATCCAGAGTTCTCTGCAAGTTTTGCCACTCGTGCTACTGCATTACCCAAACCATTTGCCAAGTCTGCGTTATATGCGATTTTGAATTTTTCTTCAGAAAAATCTCCATCTGCAAAGGGTGAAAAATATTTGAGAAAATAGAACCGTAGTGGATCAGCACCGTATTTGTTGATTAGTTCAATAGGATCAATAACATTGCCAAGTGTTTTTGACATTTTTTGTCCGTTGACGGTGAAATATTCATGGACTAAAAGTTTTTTCGGCAAGTCAAGACCGGCCGAGAGCAAAAATGCAGGCCAATAAACGGCGTGGAAACGAATAATGCCTTTGCCAATAACGTGAACATCCGCAGGCCACCATTTTTTATATTCTTCGTCATTCCAGCCAAAACCGATACCACTTTGATAAATGTTGAGCGCGTCAAACCAAACATACATTCTCTGACTTTCATCACCGGGAACCGGAACTCCCCAATTTTTGGCGCGTTCATTGCTTCGTGAAATACTGATATCCTCAAGACCTTTTTTGACAAAAGACAGTACTTCATTGCGTCTGAAATCGGGGACAACTTTGAGCTTATTTGATTGGATTAAATCCAATATTTTATCTGTATAGTTTGATAATTTGAAGAAATAATTTTCTTCTTCAACTTCTTCAAGTTTTTTTCCGGGATGTTCATAACATTCTCCATTTTCATCAAGCTCCTCGCGGGTATAGAAAAGTTCGCAGCCTACACAATACAAACCTTTGTATTTCTTTTTATAAATATCACCGTTTCTCTCACATAGTTGCCATAATTTTTGTGATGCTGGAAAGTGATGCGTCCTATCACTGCCTTTTTGAAAAACATCAAACTGGACATTGAGTTCTTTTGCCAAATTTTCAAAAAGTTTGGTATTTTTATCAATAAATTCCTGAACGGGAGTTTTTTCTTTCTCCGCTGCTTGTACATTTTTTAAGGCATTTTCATCGCCACCACAAAGGAATCTGGTTTCAAAACCTTTTAATTTGTTATATCTTACCACAACATCACCTTGCACAAATTCAAGTGCATGGCCAATGTGAGGTTTGGCATTTACATAGGGAATAGCAGTTGTTATATAAAATTTTGCCATAAGTATGCTAAATTGTAACACAAAAGTGAAGCTGGCGCGAGCGTTTTTAGTTTAAAATACTATTTCGCATTTCCACGGCTGGAGAC
Source organism: uncultured Gammaproteobacteria bacterium (assembly GCA_964540055.1). Lineage (GTDB taxonomy): Bacteria > Patescibacteriota > Microgenomatia > Levybacterales > UBA12049 > JACDET01. The sequence continues at coordinate 17,786 of CAZILC010000008.1, forward strand.
GAATAATTCAAGTGTAAAGAATAAGGCGAGTAGTAAGATGAGAAAAAATGGATGCGTGAGATGGAAGAGGCGAAAAAGCAGATAGGTTACAACCAATCCTGCAATTAATATGCCGTGAGCTTTGCTTTTGAAAATAAATGTACCCATTGAAAAGAAAAATATTGCAATGAGAACAAAGAAAAGTAGTATGGGTGGGAATTGAAGATAGTTATCCAAAGAAAAAGGTAGGTTTTGTACCGATTGCGGAAACGTGAGGGATGCATTGGGCGCAAAGAAATAGATTAGTGAAGCTAGTGTGAACAAACTAACCAAGCTGATAAGTAATAGAGAATACGGTCTTGTCCGGTGTCTCATGGGCTAATATTGTGAACATGATTGTCCTGAAGGACAACCATTTGAATTGCAGTGACCATTTTTTGCTTGGCAGAGTTTCGTATCAAAACAGGAACCGGGAGCGCACATTGGTACGTTATTATTGGCACTTCCTCCACCCGGTCCGAATCCTGGAATTTTTAGAATATCAAATCCAATCAGCTGCAGAAATACGAAGGAGAAAATAAGAAAGACAAGACCGACTATTGCCGCAACAAGCTGCTCTCTGGCATTATTAAGCTTTTCCGGATTACCTTGGGCGGTCATCATTTGATACCCTGCTTTAATAATCAAGAGCAACGCAATACCACCTGAGACACTAAGAAGTACAGCAAATATTTTTTCGATAAAACCGCTGGGACTGGTGGAGAAAGCTCCAAAAGTTGACCCGAAAGTAAGGCACACGCCATTATTCCAAGTCAAACAGGGTGGTGATGGGGGTGGAGGAAGGGTGGGAGGTACGACAGGCTGACAATCCGCGCCCTTGACTTGCTGATTAGCAAAATCGTGTGAATACTGATCTCCTTTCACACACACTTTTGAGCCGCAGTCGAAATCCTGTTCATCAGGTTGACCTTGCTGGTTTTTTACTCCCGCTCCTGCAGAGCAATGGACGGTATTTTTATCTTTGCAGGTGCAGGTTGAAGAATTAATACATTCTACACCTCCTGGTGAAGCAGGATTATTTTGACAATAATCTTCGAGATTGCCACAAGAACCACTTTTGCTTTTGTCTGCACATGTCCAGGAATTATTACCTTGACCAGCTTTGCCATGGGTACCAGCTACGCCTTTTGTACCGTCGCATTTACATGTTTCCTGACAATCAGCTCCGGATATGTTTTCTCCAAATGATACATGTACCAGATTAGGGCCTGTTGCACATACTTTGTCCGTGCCGCAATCTTTGGCTTGTACTTCATGAGTTAAGTTATTGGTACATTTAATTTCTGTATTCTGTCCGCTGCTATTAGGCTTGTCGCATATACATTCTATAGCTTTTTTGCCATTGCTGGCTGTACCTAATTGACATTCGACTCCTACATATTTGGTAATCGTTCCGCCTCCTCTGCCTACTGCAGTGTCTTGATGAATTAAATTACCGGCTTTAGTATCACAAGACATTGTTTCATTGGGGCAATAAGCGTGGTAACTTCCGCATGTGTAGCCATTATTTTTTGCACCAATTTGACCTTCTTTATCACAATGACATTGTACCGTGTTTATATTTGTTGTTTGTGCGTGTATCACTTGGTTGAAATTAAGCGGGATCTGCAGGAGAAAAAATAGTGAGAAAATAAAGGCAAGAGGGAAAATTAAATACTTTTTCACATCTTCAGCATGGCAAAAAACATGAGTAAATGCAAGAGATTTTATTTCTTAACGAAGAGGATTAAGCTTACAATTAGTAATATTGCTGCCAATCCATAGAATAGGTAAGCGGATTTTCGCTCCGAGCTTACCAGTTGATCTTTTGATAATGGTGAAAGAACAAGTGGATAGTCATTCGTTTTTTCAAAAAACTTTTGTTCACCTTCCATAATGAGTTCACCAAATACGTTCAAAGTTGATCCGGTAAATATCGTTTTTTCAGTCACCCGTTCTCTGTTTTTGCTGGCAATATTGGTCATCTGAATTGCGGCTGCAAGGATTTTCATACCGGTTGATTTGGCATTATCGATTGTTCCGGGTTGCAAAAATTGTTGTGTACGATAAATGCCATTAACTTCACAGTTTTCAGGTTTGATAAGCACTTTGCTCCCTTTGGTATCTTGTAAATAAAAAGGGATTGACTGATGTTCAGGTGAGCCAACTGTTTGCCATTTCCATGTAGTATTGCCCTTATCATCAGTAGTTTCAACTTCACGTTCTAAAATATAGTCATAGTAGACGCACGGTTTTTGAGTAACAGGTGAGATAAGTGGTTGATCGGCACTTACTGTTCCTGTGGCTACGACAGGCATGCCAAAGGGGATACCCGTTAAAGAATCTACAGGGACAAATCGTGAGAGATTATTTGATTCACTTGTTTTACGAGACCCAAAATAAATCATGATGGCGCTCGTTATAGCTAAAGCAATACCCAACAGTATCCCAAAACTCATATTAATCTCAATTATTGACTAATTACCAAGCAATTACAAATATTTCATAATAAATCCTTGACAAGGTTTGGCACTCGTGTTATATTATTGCTAATCCGATTTGCTCACGGATTACAAGAGCTAATGCATAATTTAACGCAGCGGCAAGTCGAGATACTTCGAAGCGTTATCGAAGAATATATCGACACTGCTGAACCGGTTGGATCCGAAACAATTGAAAAAAAGCACAATTTGAGTGCAAGTCCTGCAACTATTCGTAATGAAATGGTCAAGTTGTCTGAATACGGATATCTTAAAAAACCGCATTCATCGGCAGGGCGTATTCCGACCGCAATGGGAATGAAATTCTATGTTCGGGAGCTCATGAAAGAAAAAGAGCTCTCAACAGTTGAAGAAGTTGCATTGAAAGAAAAAGTGTGGGATTACAGAGAGCGAATGCAGCGTTTTCTTAAAGAAGCGACACGATCGCTTGCTGAAAAGACAAATACGCTCGCAATCGCAACAACAGATGAAGGGGAGATGTATTGTTCAGGATATGCAAATATCCTTGAAATGCCGGAGTTCTTTGATATAGATGTGACCAAGACACTTCTTGAAGCACTTGATGAATATGATAGTTTTGCAAGTATCTTCACAAATACACAAGAAGATGAAGATATTCATGTGCTGATTGAGGATGAATTGAGTGGCAGTCTTCGTGGACCATACGGTTTTATTTTTACCGAATACACGACGCCTTTGAATGTAAGTGGCCGGATTGGTGTGCTTGGACCTGCACGGTTGCACTACACATCTATCATCCCAACAGTCCGCTATTTTGCGGATCTTATTAAAACAAGTGCCAAAGGATGGTAAAATAGATTAACAATGAAAGAAAGAGACGACAAGAAAAGAAACGAAAGCGAACAAGCAAAAGTTGAAGAAGTTTTTAACGAACTTGAAGCGTTAAAAAAGCAGGTTGAAGAATTTGAAAATAACTATAAAAGAGCACTCGCTGATTATCAGAATTTGCAAAAGCGTGTCCAGGAAGAAAAAAGTGAGTGGATCCGATCGGGAAACAAAGAACTTATCTTGAGAATTTTACCGGTTTTGGATACACTAATGTTGGCTCAACAGCATATAGAAGATCAGGGACTAAAAGTTAGTGTTCAACAATTTCTTGATATTTTGAAATCCGAAGGGGTTACCAAAATAGAAACTGTTGGCCACGAATTTGATCCCAATCAAATGGAGTGTGTCACAACTGAACCAGGTGAAAAAAATAAAGTGTTACAAGAAATTCGGGCAGGATTTATGCAGTACGAAAGAGTACTGAGACCAGCACAAGTAACCGTTGGAAGAGGAAAAGAGAATAATGTATTTGAAAACGGTAAAAAATAATATTTAATATAAAGCTATGGGAAAAATAATTGGTATTGATTTAGGAACAACAAATTCATGTGTAGCCGTGATGGAAGGTGGCTCACCAAAAGTGATTCACTCCGCCGAAGGACGAAACACCATTCCATCGGTTGCTGATCCAAAGACGCATGTCGTTGGCGATGTCGCGAAAAGACAATTGGTTCTCAAACCAAAAGAATCCATCTTTTCAATCAAGCGCCTCATGGGGAAGAAATTCAAAGATCCGACCGTTCAGGAGGACATCAAATGGCTTCCGTACACAATCAAATCAGGCCGTGATGATATGGCGGTTGTTGAAGTTGACGGTAAGACCTATACCCCACAGGAGATTAGCGCGATGATTCTGCAAAAGATCAAAGCTGATGCTGAGGCATATCTTGGAGAAAAAGTTACTCAGGCTGTTATTACTGTTCCGGCGTATTTTGATGACAGTGAACGTCAGGCTACCAAGCAGGCCGGTGAGATTGCAGGGCTTGAAGTGTTACGTATTATTAATGAACCGACAGCAGCTGCTTTGGCATATGGTTTGGATAAAAAGAATGCCCACACGATTGCAGTTTATGACCTTGGTGGTGGAACATTTGATATCTCTATTCTTGAACTCGGAGAAGGCGTTTACGAAGTAAAATCAACCAATGGTGATACCCATCTTGGCGGAGATGATTTTGATAAGAAAATTATTGATTATATCGCTGAAGAGTTCAAAAAAGAAAATGATGTCGATCTTCGAAAAGATCCACAGGCTCTGCAGCGCTTGAAAGAATCTGCTGAAAAAGCAAAGATTGAACTTTCAACCTCTCAGGAAGCACAAATCAATCAGCCTTTTATTACACAAGGTAAAGACGGTCCACTGCATTTGACGATGACATTAACCCGCGCAAAACTTGAACAGATCGTTGATGGGTTGATTCAGGATTCTCTCAAACCGGTAGAAAAAGCATTGAAGGATGCCGGCAAAAAAGTTGGGGATATCGATGAAGTCATACTCGTTGGAGGTATGACACGCATGCCAAAAGTTGTTTCGGAGGTTACCAAATTCTTCGGTAAAGAGGCTAACCGATCTGTTAATCCTGACGAAGTTGTTGCAATCGGAGCAGCAGTTCAAGCTGGAGTTCTGGGTGGAGAAGTAAAAGATGTGTTGCTTTTGGATGTGACACCTTTGACATTGGGGCTTGAAACACTTGGTGGCGTTTCAACACCTTTAATCAACCGTAACACAACAATTCCAACTTCCAAATCACAAGTTTTCTCAACAGCTGCAGATAATCAAACTCAGGTTGAAATCAATGTTCTCCAGGGTGAGCGGCCAATGGCAGCTGATAACAAATCACTCGGCCGATTTATCCTAGACGGCATTCCTCCTGCACCACGCGGTGTTCCACAGGTTGAGGTAACATTTGATATTGATGCAAGCGGTATTGTAAGTGTTAAAGCAAAAGACAAAGCCTCAGGCAAGGAGCAAAGTATCAAGATCACGGGCTCAACAGGACTTTCCAAAGAAGAGGTAGAGAAGATGACCAAAGATGCAGAAGTTCATGCAAAAGAAGATGAAGAGAAAAAAGACAAAATTGAAGCTCGCAATCATGCTGATGCACTAATCTTTACCGCAGAAAAAGCACTCAAAGATGGTGGCGATAAAGTGCCAGCAGATATTAAGTCTGATGTTGAAGGGAAAATAAAAGATCTGAAAGATATTTTGGACAGTGGGAGTAAAGAAGAAATAGAAACTAAGACAAAAGAGCTCTCAGATACTCTTCAAAAGATCGGCGAAGCAGCATACCAACAAGGCCAGCAGGCACAATCTCAGGAAGAAATTGAGAAAGAAGAAAAAGAAGGTAAGACTGAGGATGGGGAAGAAAAGAAAGACAAAAAAGACGACGAAAAACCTGTTGAAGGTGAAGTGGTAGAGTAATAATTCCTCACATTTTCTATACAGGTGCTAAATTGCCAGCAACAAACTCCTGAAATTTTGGTATATGAAAGACTCCATGCGTATTGAGTGTATGGGCCCATGCCTTGCCGCGTTCTTGACGAGATGGGGTTGGATAAACCTCATGATCTATATGTGACATTGCTTCCTGTGCTCCTGCCATCCAACTAAGTTCAGGAGGGACTATTTCATCCTCTACACCTCGAAAATGAAGAAAACGCTGATGGGTACTTCCCAAATGGTCGCGCACATCTTTGTCATATCTTCTTTTTAATCCCCACAAAGCAGGAATTGCTGTTTCAATGGCTCGAAGTTTTGGAGTGTTTTCACGAAATTTTGGCCATTGCAAAGGAGATGCTGATGTAACAATTCTCTGTACAGAAGGATAATTGAATCCTGCAACTATAGCTAGAAGTCCACCCGCGCTTGGACCGTATAGTACTGTTGGTTGCCATTCATGTAAAAATCTTTGAACTCTTGCGACCTTGTTTTTGGCTCTTTCTCCGGTAGTCCATCCTCCATCAACGCTGATAACATGAAAACCGGCATCAACGAGTGGTTTAGCACTTCGATTCAAATCCTCTTTTTTGTCGCCAATGCCGCCAATAATTCCGACACGAACGTCCCGTTCCAAATTTGCCACCGCCATGGTATTTTGCTCACTAAATACAAGCTCAGTATACTCTTTTACCTTTTTTGTTGCAATGTAACCAAGATTGCAATATTTTCTTTGATATGATATATCCCAATTAGGCGTTTGCAGACATAGTGAGCTCATGATTACTGCAGAAAATTTATTGGCAAATTATAAAGTTGTACATGGTGATCCCGCTAATGTACATGGATTAATGACAGCAGTCGATCTTCATCGTCATAGTGGCGGTGGAGGTGATACAACAGCAACTCGATGGCAAGTTTTTAGTACACTTGCCAGGCAAGGTGTAGATGTAGCGATAACTAATCACAACCAGTTAGGACATGCTGCAGCTTCAAGATCACGAGATCTTTTACATCGAGTAACTGGAAAATTTGTTGATATTTATGATGGCGTAGAACTTACCGCAAAATCGCATTTGTCCGGTCGTGATGTACATGTTTTAGTTTATAAAGCTCCTAAGCCCCGTAAGTTGAAAGCATTTGCTCCGCTTCCTCAATTGCTTGCTCAAATTGCAGATCAAGGTGGATTTGCATTTTTAGCACATCCTGAGTTGGGAGAAAATATGTCAGTGACACAAGCTGAAGTAGAAGATTTAGCAGAAAGAGGACTCCCGTTTGGGATTGAAGCTCATAATGGTGGAGCTGCACAAATAGAAGCATGGTTGCCTATGGTTGATGCTAGAACAAATAATCCTCTCTTTTCATTTATCCGAAAAAGGTTACCGCAAAGTGGATCAAACGGTAGAGCAAAAGAAATGGCTGTTACTTATGAAGTACCTGTTTCTGGTGGAACTGATTTACATGGGGGAGGCAAAAGTTTTGTATTAACCTGTGCTCCAGCAGGAATCCCATTGTTTGAAGCAATTACCACTGGTCGGAGTGTTATCGTTGAAAGTAAAGTTATTCCAAAACCGCAAGCACATGAATTAGTACTAGGAACTATTGGCAGTCGATTTTCTTCTTGGAGAATGGATAGACGAGTTACCAGATTACAAAGAGGATTGGCCACTGCTTAACACGATTTTTATTAGCAGAACTAGCTTTGAAATGCTATTATTGCTATAATAAAAGCATGGCAGATTCGAATGATTATTATGATATTCTGGGTGTGGGGAAATCTTCGACGCAAGCGGAGATAAAGAGTGCGTATCGCAAATTGGCGCTGCAGTATCATCCGGACCGCAATAAAACCAAGGAAGCTGAGGAAAAATTCAAAGAAGTAACCAAAGCGTATGAAGTTTTGGGCAACGAAGAAAAGCGAAAACAATATGATCAATTCGGTGCTGCAGCTTTTGAGCAAGGTGCTGGTCAGGGACCTTTCGGCGGAGCAGGGGGACCGTTTGGTGGATTCGGCGGTCAGCAGGGAGGCCAATATGGTCCGTTTACCTACACCTATTCGACAAATGGGCAGGGCTTTGACTTCGGAGGATTCTCAGATCCTTTTGAAATTTTTGAACAATTCTTTGGCGGCGGAGCCGCGAGGCCGAGACGACCTGTCTATTCGATAACGATTAGTTTTAAAGAAGCAGTAAATGGCATAGAAAAGGAAGTAACAATTGATGGGAAAAATCAAAAAATTAAAATTCCCGCAGGAGTGGATCGGGGATCCCGGATCCGCTTTACCGATTATGATGTCATAGTTGATGTGATGCCTGACAGCAAATTCGCTCGAGAAGGCTACGATATCATTACTGAGGAAGATTTGTCATTTCCTGATGTCTCTCTGGGAAAAGAACTCACAGTTGAAACCATTGACGGGTCGGTCAAAATTCGGGTTCCTGCAGGAACGCAGCCAAACACACTGATCAGGCTGTCAGGACGGGGTGTCAGGCGTGTCAGAGGAACCGGTCGGGGAGATCATTATGTGAAGATCAAAGTAACTGTTCCTAAAAAATTATCCCACAAAGAAAAAAGTCTTCTTGAAGAATTGCAAAAAGAACAGTCAGACGCATCTGATGAAAAGAAGAGTAAGTGGTTCTAGAGTATTGTATACTCAATACATGACTTCAAGTCAGAAAAGTTTGTCATTACTTATTGGAATTGTAATTCTTTTTTTTCTTCTTCGAACCATAAATCTCACCATACTTCCAATATTCAACGATGAATCAACCTATATCCGTTTTGGTTTACATCAACTGAATGAGCCTGACCATAAGCCGTATTCACTTCTTATCGGAAAAGAGCCGCTGCTTCCCTATCTCTACGCTCTTTTTGGGACAGGTTTTGGAAATTTGCTAGTTGGTGCTCGATTGGTGACAATTTTTTTTGGTTTACTAACACTGACAGGCTTATATCTTTATACAAAAACATTTATCGGCGAAGGCGCAGCTTTTTTCACTAGCCTTTTTTATTGTCTCGTTCCTTATACTGTTTTTTTCGACCGGTTAGCCATTATGGATAGTGCGGTTAGTACTGTAGCCGTTTGGTCATTATATTTCACCCAACTGTTACTCAAAAAATCTCTTTGGTGGTATGCGTTGGGTCTTGGCGCAGTGATGGGGATCGGGATGTGGGTCAAGACATCGGACTTATTTTTTCTTTTTTTGCCGCTGATTAGTTATGGAATACATTTCTCAAAAGATGATGAGGTTTACACCAAGGCTAAAATGTTGGTCAGCGCTCTGTTTCTTGCGCTTTTCATTTTTGTTCCGCTTTTCTCAAATCCTTTCTATACAGTACATATGCAACTTTTACAACAATATACCTACCCAATTTATTCTGTATTTTTATTTCCGTTTTCAGTGTGGTGGAATAATTTTGTGAGTGTCGTCGAATGGCTCTTTTTTTATCTGACGCCGCCGTTATTTTTTCTTGCAATCGGATCAATTGTTCTTATTACCAAACAAAAAAAGTTCAGTCTTGTAATGCTTTGGTTTTACTTACCATTACTGTATGAAATTTTGTATGCCAAACTTTTTACCTCAAGGCATTTACTTCTTGTACTAGTTCCGTTATTAATTGCAGCAGGATATGGATTTTTTCTGCTTCTAAAGAAAAAGAAAACCTTTGGAATAATTTTGGGAGTTTGTATAGTGATCTGGTGCTTGTATGACACAGAAGTTTTACTCACGTCTCCTCTGAAGTATCCATATGTTTTTGCCGATAGAGCACAGGTTGATGCAACACAATATGTCCACGGATTCTCATCAGGATATGGAGTAGATGAGGCAGTAGCATACTTACAACAACAAGCAACAGTGCAACCTATTATTGTTTTGATCCGAAATGATTTTGGCAATCCAGAGGATGCGATGGTTGCATATCTTGATTACAAACCCAATATCCGCGTTGTCCCAATGAACGATCCGGCAACTGATGTTCCGCTAGTTTTCCAAAAAGTCGGGACGAGTGTCCCTGTCTATTTTGTCGCGCGCGGTGGATACAATGCCGGGCTTGAAAAGTATTTTGCTTCGGAAAAAATATTTGCCAAACCAAATGATAAAGAATTCGTTGGAGTAGCCAGATTACAACCAGTAAAATAGTCCCGTTTGCTATTTGATTTTTGCTCCTTTTCTATGCTACGGTTAAAGTATGGCAGCTTGTAGCCTTAATGAGATTTCTACTGATTTTGGGTGTTTTCCCAACGATCCTGTCGGGTTTGTCCAGAAGTTCTACGGAATTGGTCTGAGTTTTGTCGCGGCGTGTGCCCTCATTGCTTTAATTTATGGTGGGTATGTCGTCATGACTTCACGAGGTAATCCACAACGGGTCAATGACGGGAAGAGTTGGATTTATTATGCGATTGCTGGTCTGCTTCTCGCAATATTTGGCTTTGTATTTATCCAAACAGTGCTCGTTGATATCCTGCATGTGCCGGGATTTCATTAATCGCGTTTGACGCGACTGAAGAGAATGTATTTCTACCACGTCAAACGTGGTTTTCAGAGTTTATTGTATGAAAAGATTGCTGCCTATATTTATCAGTTTCGTTTGTCTTTTTATTGTTTTATTTTCATCGCCGCTCCCCGTTTTCGCACAAAATCTCAATCAGTCCCCGACTGACTCCCGCTGGGTGATTGATCCTGAAGTTACTTTTATCGGTAAAAATGCCCGCCGATCAGGAGATTTTCTTGACTGGACCCTTCAGAATTACAATTGGGTTTGTGTAAAGCAAATTAACGCCAGACAGTGTGATGATACCAATAATCCGATTGAGAAATACTGGTCTCTCATCGTGCTGTATATCGTCGTGCCGATGCTTTTTGTGGTAATTCTTGCGACTTCCATCGTCATTATCGTGACGCGGGGGAAGAGTTTGACCATAATGCGCTTTATACCACGATTTATCGCAGTCGTTTTGCTGATTGTCTTTTCCTATTCACTTCTACAGTTTTTCTACCAGTTTACCGACTTAATACAAGGTTTCTTCCTGCGGTCCAATATCAATAATCCTTGTCCGCCGAATTGTATTTCGGATAAAGATTTGCTCTATGTGGGTTGGGATTATACCAATTTTGTAGGTTTGCGTTTGCTGGGAGATAAATACGCAGAATCGGCGTTTATTTCGTTACTTCTGACCAAACTTACCGCACTTACTTATTTTGTCATGGTATTTTTACTGCTCGTTCGGAAAATTATTTTGTGGTTCTTTATCATTGTTTCACCAATTTTCCCGATCCTTCTCCTCTATTATCCCGTCCGTAATACCGGAAAAATCTGGATTGGGGAATTTTTCCGCTGGTTGTTGTATGCGCCGCTTTTCGCGATTTTTCTTAACGGTTTAGTGTACCTTTGGCGCAATCAAATTCCGCTTGTTTTTAGCAATCCCAATATTGGAAAAGCTGCCGCCATCGAGTATCCGACAGCAGTTAATATCCTTCTTGGCGGCCCACGCCAGCAGGTGACACCGACCAACAGTGTAAATCTTGTTGAAACGTTTGCTCTCTACGTTGTTTCTCTTATTATGCTGTGGATTGTTATTTTGCTGCCGTGGATTCTTCTTCAGATTTTTCTTGATTACGCGCAAAATTTTGCGCCTGGTGATACTGCTGTCATGAAGACATTAGTAAACATGGCAACCACACCAAAAGGTGGTGGTTCTGGACCTGCGCCTGCTGAAGGTGGTGGAGGAGCAGCGATAGCGTTGCCGTTTGCTAAGAAATTCAACATTCCGACTAATATCGGGCCAGCGCCGGCCGGAGCTGCTAAAGAAATGAAGATCGAAAATGTCACTGCTAATCAGGCGACCTTTACCAGACCTGCTCTTATTAATACAGGAGAAATTGCGAATGCAAATGTAAATACCATTGCAAATGCCAATGTGAACGCTTCGGTCCTGAGTACAGCAAATGTCAAGCTTCCTAGCATGCGCGATATTGCTAAATTTGATATAGCTCTCAGATCAAATGACGTATCCAAACAGCAAGAAGTTAGCAGATTCTCCGAACAGTTGGTAAAGATTTCAAATCCAGTCGTTGTTACGAATACGGTTGAAAAAGACAAATACCGTGAGATTCGGGAAAAACTAGGTCAGCAGAGCGCCACAGGAAATGTCGCTGCCAATAATGTTATGAAAGGCGCAAAAGCCTCAAACAGTAGTCTTAATAATGTTTCCAACCAGAAAGTGAAGAGCATGCTTGCGCAAATGGCAAATCCTAACTTGGCAACAGGTACCGATAAAGAGAAAATGACACAGCTAAACAGTATGCTTAAGAGTGCAAGTCAATCAACATCGCAGAGTTCAGTATCCAAGTCCAGTAAATCTACTGCTGCTACGAGCAAAGATTCGAGTTCTCAAATAAGTAGTCAACTTGCATCATCTATTCTTAAAGTAAATGACAAAACAAGTGATAAAGAAATTCAAAAGATCAAAGATCAATTGCATCAATCTTCAAGTAACTCGGTAAGTAAGGCTGTCTCTTCAGCAATTACCACATCTGCCAAAGCTTCTACGCAAATGTCAGAAACACTCAAACAGGTTGCCAATCCAAGTAGTGTTACCAAGATTGAAGATAAAGCGCGTGTTGAGCAGCTTAGGTCCTCTCTTGAGAAGGCAAGTAAAGAAGGAAATACGCTCGCAAGCTCAATTCTTTCTGTCAGTGATAAAACATCTGTCACTGATATTGAAGCACTGCAGCAAAAGATCCAACAGGCAAAAGAGAAAGGAGAACCAATCGCAACAGAAGTAGCAAAAGTGGCAAGTGCTACCAATCTAACAACGCTGCCGATGATCAACAAAGTACAAAGTGTGAAGAAAGAAGATTATCAGGCAGTCAAAGATATGTGGAAACAAAACTATCAGGGTCTTGAAGTACCTCAGGGTATGGCAGGAAGTAGGTCCGAATGGCTTAAAGAAGATATTAAAAGTATTGATGAAACACTTGCACTTCTTTCATCACCGGATCAGGATAAGCAGCAGCAGGGTATGGATCAGGTTTCCAGTCTCTTACCGTTCCTTTTGGTTGGAGGATTCTCGCAAAATGAAATTATTGATTACTTGAAGGCCAAACAGGAAGCAGCAAAAGAAGTTTCCACATCACTCGCTGCTGATGAAGAAGATAAAGTCGGCATCACTACAAAAGCAACCCACGCAGTACAAACAATGTCAGCCTCAATGTCTGAGGGAACTGGCAGTGGAGCATCTGATGAGGACGAAGGTGAAAGTCCATTGACTTCAATCAGTTCAGTATCCAATGTCTCAAATACTACCTACACACAGCCTGAAATTTCGAACGAAATTTTGAATATGGTCAATGTTAAAGTACCAAAACTCAGCGATATTGCCAAATTCGAAACCAGTGCTCTGAGGCAAGATACTTCCAAGACCGCAACGAAAGAGAATTTGCAAAATGTTCTGACAAAGATTGCAAATCCTGCACAAATTACTGACACGTCAGAGCGAAGTAAATTTGAACAGATTCATGAGAAATTACTCTCCGAACAACAGAACGGTAATCCAACAGCAGGATTCATTTTGAATGCGGCAATGAGAGCACAAGGCTCGGCACCTGAATCTGCAAAAGATACGCTTGCAAAGATAGCAAATCCATCCCTTGCTACTGCTGAGGCAGATAAAAAACGATTTAATGCGCTTCATGAATCTCTTGCAAAAGCAAGTAAAGAAGGAAATTCACTTGCGACCTCAATTCTTAGTACCAATGCAACAACTTCAGCACAAGACATTGAGAAATTGCAATCCAAGATTCAAGAAGCTCAAGAAAAAGGTGAAACTGTCGCAGCTTCCGTTTCCCCAATCCTTGGGACACAATCTCTGCCAAAAGTTAATAAAGTACAATCTGTCAGTAATGAAGATTATCAGGCAGTTAAGAATACCTGGATGCAAAATTATCAAAGTGTGGAAGTGCCAAATGGTGGTAATCGTTCGGAATGGGTCAAGCAGGATATCGCCGATATTGATACAACGATTGGACTTCTTTCTTCCGATGATGAACAAAAAGTACAACAAGGAATGGATCAGGTTTCAAGTGTCCTACCATTCTTACTTGCAGGAGGATTCTCTCAGACTGAAATTATTCAATATTTGAAAGCCAAACAGGATGCAGCAAGGGAAGTTTCATCGCAATTAATGTCAGATGAAGAACAGCAAGTTAGTGTTTCTTCAGGATCTCAACATACTCAAGCGCAACAGGTAATGACAGCCTCAGTTTCCACTAGTTCACAGGATGCAAATGTATCTGTTGATAACTCAGGACCTGGTGAAGAATCTGCGCTTAGTACGCAATCATTGGCTGGTGCACAAGCACCAACGGTTGCGGTACAAAATGACATTCTTGTAAAAGCAGATCTGAAGATACCAAGAATGATTGATGTTGCGAAATATGAGACGCGAAAAGTAACGAGCGACAAAGAGGAAGCAAATCGACAGGAAAAAACGCATGATGCACTCATGAAGATTGCCAATCCTGCAAAATTTGTGACAGAAACAGACAGGCAAAAGTATGAAGATCTTAGAGCAAAATTGGCACAGGACAGTCAAAAAGGAGATCCTACTGCGGGTATGATTCTTTCTGCTGCAACAAGTACGAATGAGGGTGATACAGCAGCTGCATTGCCGACAGCCAATCAAACACAAAAAGTCAGCCAACAAGATTACGATGAGGTAAGAAAACTTTGGGAAGAAAACTATCGCACATTGCCAATCCCTGCAGAATATGGTACCGACAGAATTGCGTGGATCAAAGCAGATGCTGCCTATATTGAAGATACGATTACACAATTAACAGCAGCCGATACAGAGAAACAAAAGGAAGGAATGAAACGCGTTTCAGATATTATGCCAATGCTTCTTCTTGGAGGATTCTCAAACGAGGAAGTTGTCGGATACTTGAATGCAAAAATTGAGGCTGGAAAAACAGTTCTTTTTGAATTGCAAAAAGAGGAAGAAGCAAGTGTAACAGTTGAGGCAAAAACAGGAGAACAGCAGCAATTACAAGCCAAAGAAGTAGAAGAAAAACCGGAAGAGTAGTAAGTCAAAATTGAGGTTTGAGAGTTGCGATTTGAGTATGAAACCCTATTAGTAGGGCTTGTTCTTTTTGAAAATTTAGTATTTAATAGAAAGAGTAGTATGTTTGGTAATATATTTAAAAAGGATCCTGAAAATCCATCACAAACAGCCGGAACGAGTACACCAAATGCAAGTGTGCCACAAGCGGGTGCTTCCTCACAACCACCTGCAGTTCAAGCTCCACCAGTTCAAGATGCATCGGCACAGCCACCACAACAGGCGCCGTCTGCTTTTTCAAATTCGCCTGCACCTTCAGCATTTTCAAATAATCCCGCTCCTGCTCCAACTCCTGATCAGGCTCCTCCATCCAATCTTTCTTCGCAACAACCAATCGATCCTGCAGCAAGTTCGCCTGTTGCGTCTGATACTCCGCAGGATGTTTTGCCTCCGACGCAAGAGCCAATGGATAGTACGCCACCAGCACAACAATATGGAACGGATGCTGGAACCCAACAAGGGGTTTCCTCACCTGATCAACCAGGATCATCTCCAGCTTCCAATGGCGGCCCATCGGATTCGTCACAAGGTGGAGAAATGGCAGCACTCAGTCATCTTGATTCCCGCGCAGCACAATCTTTGACGAAAGCTCAGGAAGAGACCCGAAGAATCAAACAGCAATCAATTGAGCCTGAGCAATTGCTTTTGGGACTGTTATATGATCAACAAGTTTATAACATGCTCAATGAAATGGGAGCAGACGGGGGTCAGATCTCCAAAGAAATTCAAACTGATGAGAAAATGGGAACATATCAAGCACAACCGACACTTAGTAAAATCTCTTTGGAAGTATTTGATCAGGCATATCGCGATGCAAAAATGCGAGGCGCAAATTTCGTTGCTCCTGAAGATGTGCTTGTCGTTCTGTTTAATCCAAATTTCAAAACAGCGCAGTATCTTCAAAAACATAATTTAAAGAAAGAAACAGTTGTTGAGAAATTCTCCAAAAATCCGACAGTATCCTATGGTAAAAAATCAGTACTTGAAAAATACGGGACTGATTTGACAAATGAGGCAAAAGAAGGCAAATTGGATCCAGCAGCAGGGCGTGATAAAGAGATTGACCGAATCATTCATATCCTCCTTAGACGCACAAAAAATAATCCGATTATTATCGGTGAAACTGGAGTTGGAAAGACTGCGATTGTTGAAGGTTTGGCGCAAAAAATTGTAACAGGTGCAGTACCTAAAGATTTGTTGGAAAAAAGAATTATCCAGCTTGATGTTGCAGCACTTGTTGCTGGAGCAAGCCATAGAGGAGAGTTTGAAGAAAGACTTCGTGAAGTTATTAACGAGGTTTTAGGATCCAACAACAGAATTATTCTTTTCATAGATGAGGTGCATACGCTGATGGCCAATGACGGTGAAGGTGCTTCAGGCGGAGCCGCCAATATTATCAAACCGCATTTAGCTCGAGGCCATTTCCAGTTGATCGGCGCGACAACGACAATGGAATACCGCAAGAACTTTGAGAAAGATAAAGCTTTTGAAAGGCGGTTCCAACCAGTAACAGCTGAGGAACCAAGCGAAGAAAATGCGCTTGAGATGCTTAAAGTGCTGCGTCCCAAATATGAGAAATTCCATCATGTGACGTTGCCGGATGATTCACTCAAAGAATGTATTAAGCTTTCAAAGAAATATATCGGCGAGCGTTATCTTCCGGACAAGGCAGTCGACCTTCTTGATGAGGCATCTTCTGAAGTGAAGTTACAAATTGATGCTGGCAATCGAGCAAATGGTGATTCGACAGTTAAAAAAGCAGATATCGAAAAAGTAGTCAGTGCGTGGACTGGTATCCCAATCACCAAATTGACCGAGGATGAAAGTCAAAAACTCCTAAAACTTGAAGACAGAATTCATCAGCGGCTGATTGATCAGCAAGAAGCTGTATCTGCAGTTTCTGAAGCAGTTCGACGCGGAAGAATCGGACTCGCCGCAGCCAATAGACCAATTGCATCATTTATTTTCCTTGGACCAACCGGTGTTGGTAAGACGGAGCTTGCTAAGACCTTGGCAGAATTATTGTTCGGTCGTGATGATGCAATGGCCAGACTTGATATGTCAGAGTACATGGAAAAGCATGAGGTTGCCAAATTGATTGGTGCGCCTCCAGGTTATGTCGGGTACGAAGAAGGCGGACAGTTGACCGAAGCAGTTCGTAAAAAACCGTATTCGATTGTTCTCATGGATGAAATTGAGAAAGCTCATCCTGACGTGTTTAATATTTTACTGCAGCTTCTTGAGGACGGACGACTGACGGATAACAAAGGCAACACCATTTCCTTTAAAAACACGATTGTTATTTGTACCTCAAACATCGGTAGCTCAACAATTCAGCAACATTTGAGTAAAATCGATCCCAAAGCTAAGAGATCTCCTGAGGATATGGAGAAAAGCTTTAAAGAATTGCAGGGAATTGTCCGTGAAGAACTGACGAAATTCCTTCGTCCTGAGGTACTCAACCGTTTTGATGAAGTCGTTATCTTCAAACCTCTCATGCCAGAGCATATGGCTGGTATTGCCAGGCTTGGTATTGCCAAGACAGCAAAGCTTTTGAAAGAGCAAGGATTCAATCTCCAGATAACCGAACGTGCTATTGCTCAGCTTGCAAAAGATGGATATGACCCGGTTTTCGGTGCGCGCCCGCTTCGACGCTTGATCCAAACGGCTATTGAAAATCCGATTGCACTGGCTATCATTTCAAAGAAGTTTGTTCCCGGTGATACGATTGTCATTGATTTCAGCGACAACACCAATGAATTCTTCTTCTCCAAAGGCAGTGGAGTTGGTGCTGAGGCGATTGCACCGATGACAGATGATCAATTCCGCACATTCCTTCTGGAACTTAACAACCCTGATACTGTTAAGAATGCTAATGACAAGCAACGCTTTATGGAAGTTCATGATCTCGTGGTTAAAGGTCAATCGGAAAATAACAAGACTGCAAATTCGATTTTAGCCGTCACAGCAGCGACACAATTAACTGATATTGCAACAATTCGAAAGGAACTGGAGATTGGAAAAGGTAAAGGAGATGCAATGAGCCAGGCTGTTTTGGATCTTGCTGCAACCGTTGCACATCAGATTGCCGCGACAATTAAATTAAAACACATCATTTTAGAAATCATCCAGCCTGACACGATTGTCCAGCCTGTAAAGAAAGCACGCTTTATGCAATTGCATCAGAAAGTAACTGAGGAAGCGCAGCGCCAGAATGAATTGGCAGTCAAAATTATGGCCGTCAATGATACAACTCCAGCAGAAACAATTGATGAATTGATGGAGATGCTTAGAACCGGTGCTGCCAACAGCGAGGATCTTGCAACAGAAATTCTCTCAGTGGTTAATAACGAAATTGCTGAGGAAGCAGAGGCAGTTCATGATGCTGATCCGGCCATACAGTTTAAAAAAGTACTTCAGCAGCTGATAAATCCATTATATCTTGCAGATCCTGAAGACAAAGCAAAATTCAGCCAAATGTACGATAAAATCACCAAAGCAAGTAATTCAGGAAATCCCTTAGCTGCCGAAATTTTGGCAATCACCGATATCACTTCTGATGCGGATATCCAGAAACTCAAAATTGCACTCGAGACTGCTGACAAACAAGGTGATCCATTTGCTAAAGAACTTATGGCGGTTATTAACGAAGCTATCGCTCAGGCTCCTATCAGAAAATTGAAACGGGCAATGCTTCTGATCTCAAATCCTGTTAGTGCCCAGACGCAGCAAGAGCGAGATCAATATACGGAATTACAGACAAAGATCACCTCAGCTAGCCAAAGTGGTAATCAGCTCGCACCCAAAGTTCTCGCGATTAAAGAAGGATCAACTGATGAAGAAATGAAAGAATTGCTCAAAGGACTGCAGGACGCAAAAGATAAAAATGATGAGGTCGCATCCATGATCTTATCTCTGGTTGGCAATGTCACACCAGTTGAACAAACCGCTCCTCAACCTGCACAAGATGCATCTGCTGCACCAACGCAGGATTCAATACCATCACAGCCGGCTGCAAACTCTTCTTTTGATACAGCACCTGTTGCACCTACTGCAACATCAGCACCGCAACCATCGGTGTCATTCCAAACGGCAACTGGTGCAGTAGTTCGACCTTCGCCAAATGTCGGAACAGGTTCCGGCTTCACACCGCCTCCGCCATTACCCGGAGCAGGTCCTATGATCGGAACTCAGCCGACATCATCCCCAGTTGACAGCAATCCAGGTGGCGCAGCAGTAAATCCCAATGGCTCAATGATGCAGCCGCAAAATGCCTATAATGCATACAGTTTCTCAGGCATTCCGGCAAGCGCCCGCCCAATGGGTTATGTCTCTCCTCAAACCAGACAGGAAGATGTCGAGTAGTATTGCAAATTTAATTTAGATCTTTTATACTGGCTCAACTGCCTCTTCATATGAATAAAGAGGCACTTCTTAACATTTTACTTCCCGGAATCTTATTACTTATAGCCTGGATCATTACTATCTTTACGTTTTATATGTACCAAACCCCAAAGACTTCTGTTGAAGGAATTGCGATGCAAAAGTTTTCAAATTTAAATCCATCCCCGATTACCTCACCATCACAAAGCAATAATTAAAATATACAATCATTATCCCTATAATGACATTAGAACATGGAATAGAAAAAAGAGGTTTGTTACTATCACCTGCTCGTTTACTTGAAGGTTTTGGTACAAATCTTTCAAGAACAAAATCCGCTTCTGATCCTACAGTTGTACGTGTTGCTCATGCTGTATTTCATCATATACATGCAATAGAAAATTCTCATTGGAAAAGAGATACTATATTCCCATCAGTTTTCAGAGCCACACAACCGAATTTTACCAATATTGTACTCATGCCTGGAGCACGAATAAGTGATGTTACAGTAAAAATGCCTGATGTACGTGCGTTTGCAGATCCATTGCGTTATGTCAGATTGACAGTTGCTCCTGATGAACCTGCTGTCCTTCAGTTCTCTTTTCATGGTACACATCCAGTGATGACTGAAATACCACATCATCCTATCCTTGTTGCGAGTCTTATGGATAAATTCGCTGCTCAAACAGAGCAATACAGCAAACATGGGAGCGCTTTTGAAAAAGATCGGGCAAGGAGAGATTCACTAAATGAGGATTTTATAACCGGACCTGTCGAGCAATATCTCGAAGCTAGGTATAAGTCCGGTGAAATGCATAATGGAGATTATCTAAATTTTTTTCGAGGAGTAAGGAATTTACGAATCAAATATAATGAAGGTTATTTTATCTCACAAGTAAACAAAAATAGTCTTAGAGACGTTTTACTTGAAGGACTTGCATGTGTTAGACCTTAAATTTTATAGTTGAGAACTCGTCTCATTGTAATTTCCAACCCATCAACTTATACTAATAATATAACCGCAAGCATTGTGGTTTTATTGCTATGAATTATGTGACTCTGCCTGTCATGCTACTTAAGTTCTGGTTCGTTGAAAGTCCGGTTGCACTCTTTAAATTTTTTGCCTCGTTTAATTCCGCATTTTTTGAACTTTTTTCCTTGCCATTAATGTTTCGGACCTATTTTCAGCCACTAAAAAATGAATACCGGCAGGGTTTGGTGGGTTTTTCTCGAGCAATTGGGATTTTTATCAAAACGATTTTTATATTTGTTGATCTTTTGATGTTTGCTGTTATTTTAGGTTTGGAAATTGCGATTTTTGTGTCTTTTGTGATGTTCCCGATAGCGACAGTTGCATTGCTGTTTTATTAATATGTTTTTGTACGTTCGATTTTATCAGTTTTATAGATCTGCTCTGATTCGTAGCATCAGGGCTATGGCTTTTATGCTGCTTTTTGCGCTTATTATCTATCTCATTTTGCATAATGAGTCACCCAAATTTGCGGTTTTTCTATTCAATCTCGTTGTCATGCTTGAAGTATTCTTTCATTACAAAATAAGCCGCGCTGTGCCCACGATTGAAGTTGCAAAAAATAAAAAAGAAACCATGAATGATTCTTTCACGATGCAAGCACTATATGGCTTTGTTACGCAGCCTACCACGGAAGGAGTCATCAAAGAGTTAATTAAATATCCCCAAGTTAAATTGGTGATGGAAAAAGCGAATATCACGCATAAAGAACTGGTGTTTAACAACATTGAGAAAGATGTGCTGGCAGAAAGCGCATTTGAGACAGCGCAGACTTTCAAGGGCAAATTTGTGACAACGCTTGATGTTTTTATCGCTTATCTGTTCCTCATTGAAAAAGATACCAAACTCTTTTTTGCCAAACAACTCAAGACAGCCGATATTGCAAATATCGTCCATTGGGTTCGCGTTACTATGCCAGAGGAGGAAAATCCCAAGAAATGGCTGATTCATTTTTATGGTGAAGGAATTGGTGAGGGGTTAGTTTCGGGTTGGACCTATGAAACTAAGAAGTATACCTCGCAGTTTACAAGTTATGCGATTCGGGAGGAGCCGTTGATCGGGGGGCGGGAGAAGGAATTTGGAATGATGCTTGAAGCCCTCACCAAAGTCGAGAATAATAATGTACTTTTGATTGGTGACATCGGTTCTGGTAAAGAGACGCTTGTGAAAGCTCTCGCGTATCACAGTTTCGGGGGAAACTTAGGAGGCTGGCTGAATTACAAACGAGTGTTGCAACTTCTGGTCGGGGCTTTGACAGCTGGTGCGACCAATCGTGGTGACCTGGAATCCCGTTTACAAAATATCATTGCTGAATTATCTCATGCGCAGGATGTTTTTCTGTATATCCCGGATTTTCAAAATATTCTCGGAGCATCTGCGTATGGGTTGGATCTATCAGGTGCGATATTACCGTATCTTAAAGATGGAAATATGCCGATCATTGCGACCATGTCTACAGGCAATTTCAAAGCGTATATGGAGAAAAATCCGATAAAAGAAGTCTTTTCAATTATCTCACTTGCTGAACCTGAGCAGGATAATGCAATTCAGATGGTACTCGGGGAAGCTGAGAAAATTGAGAAAAAATATGCTGTAATTCTTAGTTATCGGGCAATAATTAGCGCGGTAGAGCTTTCGGAACGGTTTTATCAGGATGAAGTCCTGCCGGGAAGTGCGGTTGCCCTTTTGGAAGATGTTGCCAATACTGTCGATAAAATGCCTGATCGAAAAACCTATGAGCGCACGCATCACAAGATGGTACTTGAAGAAGATGTGGTGAAAAAAGTTGAACAGACAAGCCATGTGGCAATTGCGTTGCCGACTGGCGATGAGATTCAGGTTTTGTTACATCTGGAAGAAAAATTGCACGAAAAAGTGATTGCACAAGATGATGCAATCAAAGCCGTTAGTGAGGCAATGCGCCGACTTCGTTCCGGCATGTCAACAAGTGAACGCCCGATTTCCTTTCTCTTCCTTGGCCCAACTGGTGTCGGAAAAACAGAAACAGCCAAATCCCTCGCTGATTTTTATTATGGCGGTGAGAAGAATATGATCCGTCTTGATATGAGTGAATATACGGATGAAAACGGCCTTAAACGTTTGCTCGGAGCGCCTCCTGGAGAAGGCAATGAGCGGGGAGAACTCACAGATAAAATTCATGATAATCCGGCGGCGCTCATTTTGCTTGACGAGTTTGAAAAGGCTAATCCAAAGATTCACAATCTTTTCCTTCAGGTTTTTGATGATGGGAGATTGACTGACAACAAAGGCAATACGGTCAGTTTCCGAAACGCAATTATCATCGCAACTTCCAATGCTGGATCTGAATTTATCCGCGAGCAGATAGATAAGGGTGTGAAAATTGATAACAAATTTGAGCACGCTTTGATGGATCAACTGCAATCAAAAGGCATTTTTAAGCCGGAGCTTCTCAACAGGTTTGACGATGTGGTAATTTTCAAGCCACTCGGTCAGGAGCAAGTAACCCAAGTGGTGAAGCTGATGCTTGAGAGTTTGAAAAAGGATCTTGAGAAGCAGGATATCAAAGTATACTTTGATGATGCCGTAATTGCAAAAATCGCCCAAGAAGGCTTCGACAAAGACTTCGGCGCCCGCCCACTTCGCCGCTACATCCAGGATACGATTGAGGACATCATCGCCCAAAAGAAACTCACCAAAGAAATCGATAGGGGCAAGACTGTCACGTTTTCATTAGATGGAACAGGGGCATTGCGGACGGGGATAGTTTGACATTAAATCAAGACAGGCATAAAATGTCGCTATGGTAAACTCTTCTAAAACCAGGCTGCTGAATCTATATGTTGATGAATCTGGTACATTTTCTTTAACAGAAGCACGATATAGGTATTTCATTTTGGCAGGAGTAATTCTCTCAAAAAGCCAACATGAATTATTGAATTTACTTTTAAGCAAGTGGAGAACCAAATACCTGAGCAATTCAGATCTTGCTTTCCATACTACTGATTTCTTTGAAGATTTTGAGAAAGATTATAAGAGACCACATTTAAAAATAGAAAAACATTTTAAAATTGCTGTAGAGGAACTTATAGATTTAATAAAAATGGTAGATTTTAAGGCGAGTGTTTATTATGTAGATCTTCCTAAATTGAGAAATAAACTATCAGTTTCAGAGCCTCCCACGTATCAAAGTAAATTTGATAGTCAACAAGAGAAAAAAAATTACAAAAAATCGACTAAAGATTATAAGATAATGCTGGAAAATAATAGAATCGATCACTTATTGCCTTTGGCTATCACCCAATTTGCTCTTTTTAAATGGCATGCAGAAGAATTAATTGAAGCTGAAAAAGGAAATACAAGAAATACTAAGGAATATATAAATTTTGAATCATTAAGTGGCAGTGATGTAGAATCAGTTAAAAACTATCATAGGCTAAAAAACAAAATAAATAAATATAATGAAAAAATTATTGGTCTTAACTTCCATACTAAAAATTCAATTGATGGTGGACTTGAACTGGCAGATATTATTTCTTATATTAGCTGTCAAACTTTAAGACTCAAATATTGCAAAACTGAATTAGGTAAGTTAGCACAAAATGAGCATTTAAAAGAAGAAATTAGAAAATTAAGAAAGGAAATGAGAGACCGATTCCAAATCAAAATTACGGATGTTACTGATGAGGATATATAGATACAAAAAAAGCTAGTGAACTCCTAGCTTTCTTTGGAGAAGTGCTCAGCATCCTTACGGACACGGAATCACCTCCAAGCGCAGCATACTATATTACTTGACATATGTCAATATATTGTCAATTGTAGTCTACAAGTTTTTTACTTCTCTGGTTGAAGCAAAAGGCCTGATCTGGTATACTTAGCCTAATATGCCAGCGATACAACGCAGTGAATTTGCATTAGCTTTAAATCAGGTCGCCTCCGAGCGGGGAGTTGATGTATCTGTCGTGCTTGATACAGTTCAGAACGCGATTCTTGCAGCATACCGTAAGGATCATCCCGGTGCAGAGGTTGAAAATTATCGAGCACAGCTTGATCCAAATACCGGGGAAGCTAAGATTTTTGAAGGTGAGAAAGATGTCACACCTCCAGGATTTGGCCGTATTGCCGCTCAAACCGCAAAGCAGGTAATCCTTCAGAAGATCCGTGAGAAAGAAAAAGAAGCGATTTTTAGTGATTATCGTGACAAAGTCGGTGGGATTGTAAATGGCATGGTACTTCGTTTTGCAGGGCCAAATGTTATTGTCGACCTTGGAAAAGCTGAGGCTATAATGCCTGTTTCAGAGCAAATCCCCAATGAAAAATATCATCTCAACCAGCGATTGGTTTTTTATCTTTCAGATATTCGTGAAGGTGCAAAGGGTGAGGAAATTGTCGTATCTCGTGCGCATATCGGGCTTTTGCAAGGTCTATTTAAGCGTGAAGTTCCGGAAGTTGCTCAAGGAAGTGTTGAGATCAAAGCTGTCGTTCGTGAACCGGGAAATCGAGCAAAAATTGCTGTTTTTTCAGCACAACCAGGTATTGATCCTGTCGGATCATGCGTCGGACAAAAGGGAGTTCGTGTCCAGGCTATCATCCAGGAACTCGGAGGACTTGAGAAAATTGATATTATCCAATGGTCAGATGATACGAAGACCTATATCGCGCAAGCTCTTTCTCCAGCAAAAAATGTCCGGGTAGAGCTTGATGAAAAAGAGAAAATCGCGCATGTCTTTGTTCCTCAGGATGAATTATCACTTGCAATCGGTAAAGACGGTCAGAATGTACGATTGGCTTATAAGTTGACGCAATATCGTATTGAAATTGAGGGAGAAGGCGGCCCAGCAAAACCTGATGAAACCGCAGCTGAGAAAAAAGAAGATGAAGAAGTCGCAGAAGTTGAAAATGCTGAAGCCAAAGCAGAGGAAGAAATTGCAGAAGAAGTTGCCGATGATGATGCCAAACCGGTAGTTTCGGCAGCAAAACCAGATGAAGATGTCCCTGCTACTACGCAAGCAAGTGAAGAAAGTACATCTGAAGCACCAGCTGCTGATGATGCGCAAATGGCAGAGGCGCCAGTTGACCCAGAGGCTGCACCAGCTGAACCGACAGAAGAAGAAGTCGCATCAACTCCACATGAAGAAATCGCAGAATCAACAGATGCTGAAGCACCAACTGAGACCTCAAAAGCTGACGAAGAAAAAACAGCTGCTTAATTTTCAATTTACAAATTACTATATAATGAATCACTGTTTCAGTTTGAAAATTGAAAATTTCAGAGAAATGAGTTTAGCATTATGTCCAAACACAACGAATCACACACACCAGCCAACTCTTACCCTCCAGTCGTAGCCGTTCTCGGGCATGTTGATCATGGGAAGACGACACTTCTTGATGCAATTCGTAAAAGTTCTATTGCAGATCGCGAAAAGGGCGGAATTACCCAGAAAATCGGTGCCTCCGCAGTTGAAATCATGCATGAAGGGAAAGAACGATGGATTACGTTTATTGATACTCCCGGGCATGAGGCATTTACCCAAATGCGTTCCCGTGGAGCACAGGCTGCGGATATTTGTTTATTAATAGTATCAGCGGTTGACGGAGTAAAACCACAAACAAAAGAAAGTATCGAGGTATTAAAAAAAGCAAAGCTTCCTTATATTGTCGTTTTGACCAAAGCGGATTTACCTACCAAGAACTCGGAAAAAGCCAAACAGGAACTTCTGGCTGAACAAATTCCCCTCGAAGGGTATGGCGGCGATGTGCCCGTGATGGAAGTTTCGGCAAAGACAAATCTTAATATCAAAGAACTTTTGGATTTGATTCTTTTAATGTTTGATTTGCATCCATCAAGTGCAACTGGGAGTGCACCACTTGAGGCTGTTGTTATTGAATCCAAGCTTGATACTCGGGCTGGCGCTCGTGCGACTGCTGTTATCAAAAAAGGAACGCTTAAGGTCCGGGAAGATGTACATGTGGACGGGAAAATTTTCAAAGTCAGATCTCTTTTTAACACTGCTGGTAAACCAATTCAGGAGGCAACTGTTGGAGAAGCTGTAGAAGTGTTGGGTTTTACTGAGGTACCCTCTGTTGGAAGTATCATTAAAGACAAATCTGCAGAGCTAACAGAGGCACATAGTGAGCAAAAACCACTTACCCGTGAGATGAATTATCAAAGAGAAGAGGAACATAAAGGTATTTCTGTTGTACTTATTGCAGATACGAAAGGCTCACTTGAAGCGATTATGCATGCATTGCCGGAAGGGATTAAATTAGTATCGCAAAAAACCGGAGAAGTAAATGAAGCCGATATTCTTATGGCCAAGTCAACGGGAGGGATAGTTTTGAGTTTTAATACAAAATTAAAACCGGATGTCATGTCGTTTGCGTATACTGAAAAAGTGTTACTTCGAAATTATGAAATTATTTATGAACTTCTGGATGAGATAAAAGATGCGTTGGAAGGCAAACTTCAGTCGCAAATGGAACAGATTTTCGGCAGCGCGAAAGTACAAGCCAAGTTCCCGTTTGAAAAAACATTTGCTTTTGGCATAGCAGTCTTAGATGGAAGAATCGCGCGCGGGGATCGAATCCGGATTATTCGGGAAGATGAAATAATAGGCGAAACAACTATTCATTCACTTCGTGTCGGCAAAAATCCGACGTCAAAAGTTGAAAAAGGTAACGAAGCCGGGATCGTTTTAAATGGAGGACTTGACATTCAAGTGGGAGATGTGATATTATCCCATAGTTAATACTGCAAAGCTAAACTTTTGCGTTATAGAACACTATGGATAAAAATACCATTCAAAAACTCAAAGATGCGATTGGTAAAAGCAATAATATAGGTATTGCTGTCGCCCAAAACCCGTCTATTGACGAAATGGGTGCCGCGCTTTCATTGTATTTAATGCTCAGAAGCGCGAATAAACGAGTTACCATCGCAAGTCCAACAGACCCTATAGTAGAGATTTCTTCCCTAGTCGGCATTGACCGAGTACAACGTCATTTTGGCGGAGACAGCGGCGATTTGGTTGTTTCTTTCCCGTATAAAGAAGGGGAAATCGAAAAAGTTTCTTATACCCTTGAAAATAATTTTCTTAACATTATCGTTAAAGCATCTGAACAAGGTCTCTCCTTTGAAGAACAGGATGTCCGCTATACCAGAGGCAGTGGAAGTATCGATTTGTTAATTGTTGTCGGTGCGCCATCACTTGATCAGATTGGCGATGTTGTTGATTCGCAAAAATTGCGTGATATTTCAGTTATCAATTTTGATAACAATCCAAACAATCAAGGCTATGGAGATGTTGTTGTTCTTAACCCACAAGCTTCATCACTCAGTGAGCATGTGGCAGATGTTGCCTTAACACTTGGATTTGCAATCGAACAAGATGCTGCGCAGAATTTGCTCAGCGGAATAATGTTCGCAACTAAGAATTTCCAAGATCCACGAACAAGCTCACTTGCATTTGAAATCGCATCATTTCTTATGAAACAAGGCGCACAAAGAGCAACCGGCAGACAATATCCGAATAATGCGCCAAGTGTGAATAATGAGCCAGCTGCACAAATGAATGGTGCAAGTCCAATGCCAATGCCCCAGCCACAAATGAGACAGCCAGTTCAACGCCCGACACAACCTGAACCGGTAAGACAACCGCAATCAGTCCAGCAGCCACAACAACCATCAATGGATTCAGCGATGAATGATAACTATGATCAGATGGAACAACCTGAAGAACAAAACGAAAAGCCGCCGCTTGATTGGTTAACGCCAAAAGTCTACAAAGGATCTTCTGAAGTTTAATTTTATCATTGAGTCATTATAAATAGAGAATTGCTCACTACTTGTCCTTCCTTACATTAAATGCTATAATAGAGTCCTTATGCCGTTGTCAACGACACAAAAACAAGAAATTATCAATAAATTTCAGACTGGAAAAGGCGACACAGGAAGTCCTGAAGTGCAGATCGCGCTTCTGACCACCAGAATTACCCGCCTCGCAGAACATTTGAAATCTCACACTCATGATGTACACAGCCGTCGCGGACTGCTCTCAATGATTGCTAAGCGTCGACGTTTGATCAATTTCTTGAAAAAAGTTGATGAAAAAAGAGTCTCCGGTATTTTGAAAGAAATCGGATTGAAAGACTAACTATTTTCTCCCTCATGGATAATGAATAATTGAGAGAATTGTGTTTAGAGGAATTATCTGCTACAATAGAAACATAACGAATTAAAGATTTGTAGCCGCATAACGAAAGGATAGTAAGAAAAAAAGAACTACATGAATAAAAATAAAACCACTGTAACTGTAGAATTTGCAGGAAAAACATTAAGTTTCGAAACAGGAGAACTAGCACCACAAGCAACAGCTTCAGTTTTGGCACGCCTCGGCGATACCATGGTACTTGTTACCATTGTTGAAGGTGGCGAGCGTACTGATATTGATTATTTCCCACTTAGCGTTGAATTTGTCGAAAGACTTTATGCTGGCGGAAAGATTAAAGGCAGCCGTTGGGTAAAAAGAGAAGGAAGACCATCAGATGAAGCAATTCTTGCAGGACGTTTGATAGATCGTTCTATCAGACCCCTTTTCCCAAAAAGTTTCAAACACGAAGTTCAGGTAATAGTTACTGTATTATCCGTTGATGCCGAGAATGATCCTGATATCGTAGCTCTTAATGCTGTCTCAGCAGCTCTTGCAATGTCTCGAATTCCATGGAATGGTCCTATTGCTGCAATCCGCATGGGTTATGTTGAAGAAAATGGCGAACAAGCAGCATTTCTCCCCAATCCTACAACCAGTGAAGCAGAACATTCAATTCTTGATATAGTCGTTTCTCAAAGTAAAGAAAAGACCGTTATGATCGAAGCCGGTGCTTTGCAGGTTGCTGAAGCAGTAGTTGCAGAAGCTGTTCAGAAGGCACATGTTGAGACGCAGCGTGTTCTTGCAGGAATTGAAGAATTGGTGAAAAAAGCAGGCCAGGAAAAATTGCCGGTTCCTCAAGATGAATCTCTTGCGAAGGCTGTTGCAGTTTTTGAAAAATCCTATAAAGAAGACATCGCGAAATTGATCGAAATCCGTGTCAAAAAAGAAGGCGGCGGAAATGAAACAGGAGAACTGGTTGACCGCGTGTATGATGATTTGAAGCTTAAAGATCCGACAGGTGAAGTAGATAAAAAGTCTCTTGCTGCAGCACTTGAAAAAGTAATGTTCAAGATGATCCGTGCAGATGTCGTGAACAAACAGAAAAGAGTAGACGGACGAAAGGTTGATGAACTTCGTGAAATTAGTGCACGGGTTGGTGTTCTTCCAAGAACACACGGATCAGCATTATTTAATCGCGGCATTACCCAGGCACTCAGTGTTGTGACCCTTGCGTCACCTCGTCTTGAGCAGCTTATTGAATCCGCAGAAGGCGAAGAGACAAAGCGATATATTCATCATTATTCAGGACTTCCTTATTCTTTCGGCCAGGCTGGAAGAGTAGGTGTTGTTTCCAGGCGGGAAATCGGTCATGGGGCACTTGCAGAACGCGCGCTCAAAGCAGTTATTCCAGATCAATCAGTATTTCCTTACACGATTCGTGTGGTTTCTGAAGTTTTGTCACAAAATGGTTCTAGTTCTATGGCATCAACCTGTGGTTCAACGCTTGCGTTGATGGATGCTGGTGTACCGATCACGGCTCCTGTTGCCGGTATCTCAATCGGCCGAATGTCCGAGGGCGAAAAAGCAGTTCTTCTTACCGATATCATTGGTTTGGAAGATTTTTCAGGAGACATGGATTTCAAAGTTGCCGGAACAGAAAAAGGAATTACCGCGATTCAACTTGATGTCAAAATCGACGGGTTGAAAGACGAAGAAATCGTTGAAATTTTTGCCAGAGCACGAACAGCACGCATGCAGATTCTTGAAAAGATGCTTGCTGCAATTCCAACAGCACGCACTGAAGTATCAGAATACGCACCAAAGATTGCTGTTCTTCAAGTTCCGACAGAAAAAATCGGTGAAGTTATCGGACCGGGAGGTAAAAGCATCCGCAACATTATCGCTCAGACTGGTGCTGATGTAGATATTGATGATGATGGTAAAGTGACAGTTTCAGGCACCTCTGAAGAAGGTGTTCAGAAAGCATATGACTGGATCAGCGGCATGACTCGTGATGTCACACCAGGGGAAGAATTTGAGGGAGAAGTTAAAAGAATATTACCGTTTGGTGCATTTGTAGAATATCTCCCAGGTCGTGAAGGAATGGTACATGTCTCAAAGATGAGACGAGGATTTGTTAAAGATCCAGCAGAAGTTGTCGCAATTGGAGACAAAGTACGGGTCAAAGTCGAAGAACGCGATTCACAGGGACGCATCAATCTGACAATGCTTTTGGGTGATGACAATGATCAGCCACATCAACCACAAGGTGATGATCAGCAGCCAAGTTTTGACAGACCACAGGGTGACCGGTCAAGTTTCCGAAGAGATGATCGTGGTGGTCGTCCTTTCAGACCTCGCAACGACCGTCCCGGGTATGGCCGCAGTAATGATAGACCAGGTTTTGACCGTACCGCACCAAGTGAACGCTCAGCTCATCCATTGTCACAGCAATTACGAAGAGAGAATGAAGAAAAGACCCGCGGCCCCCGCAAATACGGCCCCAAGAAGAGATTTAGTAGATAAGTTTACTATCCCATATTAATTTCAATTCTCATTGAATGATTCATTAAGATTTTACGTTATAGTTCGGTAAAACTTTTTAGTATTAATAAGCGTCCCTCATCAAAATCTTTCGGTGATGTTTCGCCAAGAAATGTAAAAATGTACATTTGTTTTTCCCCTTGGAGAATAATATTATCTTGGGTAAAAAGACCAGTTTTCGGGTCATTAACAATTCTAGGTGCTTCAAATCCCGATAATCCTCCAAAGTTAACTTGCGTGATAGGTGTACTGCTTATAGGGGATGGGTTGGTTGCTGATATCGGACCACTTACTTTCTCTGCTGTCCAGGCTATAGTATCTTTAATTTGTTCTGCATGAGACTTTGCTCCAGGTTCAGTGTCATAAAAGAGAGGATAAACTTTTATATCACAAGAGTACATTGTTTCTCGATCCTGTGAGCATACGTCTGCTTTCGGGTTATTAGGAACTGTTAGTGCAGCAGTAATTTCATTTAGCGCATATGCCTTCCAGGATGTTAAATAAGTAAAACGAAATTTGCCTTGTTTACTGATGAATATAGCTGTTTTACTCGTAATTTGGGGAATTGTAGTTATAGTTTTTTTAACTGCAATTATGGGTTGTTCTACAGGAGTAGTTTGTTGGGTTACAGATTGTGTAGGAATAGCACTTTCGTATGTTTTGGAAGAAAACGATTTGTGGTTTCCTTTAGTAATAAAAATTGCAGATAACATCCCAATGCAAAGTAAAATAATAAAGAGTAAAAGTATAAAAGGGTAAATTTTTTTAGTATTGTTATTAGTATCTAATGTTTTTTGAATAATTTGTGGAGTAATTGATGAACTATCAGGAGGTGCAATTTTTGTTTGATGATCGTCCATGTATGATAAGTGTAACAACCATCTTTTTCTTATACAATTAGGAAATTGAAGTTTCATTGTAACGTGATAGAATGTCTGTATTATGTATTTGCTTCATATCAAACCCATCTCACCTGAGAAAGCTGAAGGGCGGGTGGCGGAGGTTTTTCGGGATATTACTCAGACGTTGAATATTGTTGCTGTGCCTTTGGTATTTCAATATATTGCTGTGTATGAACAGTA
Source organism: uncultured Gammaproteobacteria bacterium (assembly GCA_964540055.1). Classification (GTDB taxonomy): domain Bacteria; phylum Patescibacteriota; class Microgenomatia; order Levybacterales; family UBA12049; genus JACDET01. The sequence continues at coordinate 49,883 of CAZILC010000008.1, forward strand.
TTTGTTTTATATTTGGGATAGGATCAAGCGTAACCTGGAATCGGATAGTTTTAAAGAATCCTGTGCGGAGCTTAAAGAAGTGACGTATCAGACGATTCCAATGCTCAAAACTCCATCAGATCAATTGAAAAATTTTGTCTGGGGGCTTCATCCATCAGAAAAATATGAGATAACTCAAGTTGTGAATTTGTTGGATGATATCAATATTAAATTAATGCTTATAACGATTGGCATTCGTGAAAGCATTAAAGGAATTCCGCATATCGCGAAGCTTCTGGAAGAGGATGAAGCATATATCGATGAACAGTTGGGGACATTGATGCAGCGGGAGCGGTTGGGACTGCAGGGGATGAACAAACATGATATAACGCAGGTGACTCGAATGCTTGCCCCGCTTCTTGGAAATAATACCCTTTTGATTTCGCACTATCCGGATTTCTTTGCGACGGTTGCACAAGAGATGGAGAATCTCAAAAATATGCCAGCATATCTGCATCTGCGTGTTGAGATGGAACATATGACATTTCAACGAATTGACCTTTTTGAAACACCGCTTGATTGCTCTTTCATTGATTTCATGCGGATGACAGAGGGGAAATCCTATACTGACGAAATTGTTTTTCTCCTCAAAGATACGTTTCCCTCTCACTTCCCGCATTTGGTTTTGACAACTGCGGTGATGAAGAACGCATTAACCTCAAATGAGAGTTCGCTTGTTGCCTAACTCTTGCAATATATTTGCGTTAACGCTACGCTAAGAAATATGCTCAACAATCTTAAATTGATCTTTGTTCATGGAGTAAATGATCAGGCAACCAACTACTCTCGGGGTTTGTACGAGAATGTTATTGCAATTTGTCGTGACAAACTTGAGCGCAGTGGTCATAAAGGGGTTGAAATTGAGAGAATTGTCCAGCATGAGGTATTGTGGGCAAATCTCACAACTGATCTCACCAATCGTTACGAGCAGCTGGCTTCTTCACCGATTGATTATAAGGGGTCATTTATTGTGTTGACACTTGTTCCGCTTGCCCTTTTGCTGCTTCTTATGAAATTTAATTTCTTTCGCAAAAGAATGACACCGTGGATTAAACAAAAAATTGTTCAAAATGTCGATCCGCTCGCAATCCAAATTATGCATTATATTAAAGATAAAGGCGATGAGAAGACAGGGAACATGAATATCTTAAAAGATTTTGATCAGAATATGAAGCGTATTTTTTCTAAAGATAACCAAGATGTTGGGTATGATCCGCTTCCCGGAGAAGGGAAAAACATGATCATTGTTGCTCATTCGTTGGGATCGGTAATTGCTTTTGATTATGTGATGGGATTTCGTAAAGACTGCGCATTGGACAAGCATATAACGCTTAAAAGTTTTGTAACAATGGGTGCGCCTATTCCGATTTTTACCAGCGCCATGGGTCATCCTGATTCGGATCTGGAGTTGCCTGGAAATATCAAACGCTGGACGAATATCATCAATCCTCTTGATGGCATAGCCCGATCCCTCCCGCTTTTTTTCCGCAAGATTGCCCTTTTTGAGCGGCAAGTATCATTTGGCGATGATCCGATAAGCGCACATACCGGTTATTGGGATGACAAACGGACAGCCGAAATTATTGCACAGGAGGTATTGCTGGCGTTGAAGGGATAGATTGTAATATCAGTTTTATTGAAAATAGTGTAAAATAAGACTATGGATTCTGCCCAAGACCCTTCTTCAAAAATTCCATCGGTTCCGACCTCCGATCAAGTTGCTTCGCAATCAAGCACCGCTCCTCCATCAACAGGTGGTGGGGCAAATGGTGATAATTCCACCATAAATGGTGATAAGCCGATCGATAATCTCCCGAGCAATCAAGTAGTAACGCAACAGGAAAGCGTGGACGCGATTAGTGTTCAGAAGACTAATGCCGCATTACAGTCAAGTTCCCAGCATATTATTCAAGAAACGGCAAAAGACAGTAAGGGACAATCCTACGATCAGATCCGTAAATTGGGTGATATGGTTGAAAAATCAGCTGTCCCTGATGAGCTTCGGACGATTCTGAACGACCGTATCGCGCGTCTTGCACTTATCCGTTCAGGTGCGGGTTTTATGAGTTCGACATATATCCTCGAATATGAATCAACACAACGCTATATCAATTGGGTAACCAGTTTTCCTTGGAAAAACAAAAGCAAAGACTTTTTAGACTTGAAAAAAGCCAAACAGATTCTTGATCGTGATCATTATGGATTGGAAATGCTTAAGAATCGTATGCTTGAATACATAGCATCCATTATGCTTAATCTTCAGAATAACGGGCCTGATTTTGCTACACAGTCGCCGATTCTTTGTTTTGTAGGACTTGCCGGTACTGGTAAAACGACGTTTGCTATGTCTATCGCTGAAGCACTTGGAAGGCAGTTTACCCGCATTCCATTTGGAGGAATGGCGGATTCTCGTGTACTTCGTGGTCAATCACGGTTTTTTCCAGATGCTGAACCGGGTCAGGTATATAAAGGTTTAGTTCGTGGCAAAACGCTTAATCCGGTATTACTTTTTGATGAACTTGATCGTGTGACTGAGACTGCACGTGCTGATATCATGGGCGTTCTCATCGAACTTTTGGATCCGGGGCAGAATAATGCATTCTCAGATCACTATATCGATTTTCCCGTGAATCTTTCAAATTGTCTTTTTGTGGCAACAGCCAATAATACAACCGCAATTTCGACCGCTGTTTTGGACCGTTTGGAGATTATTCAAATGCCATCATATAACGATGAAGAAAAGACTGTCATTGGTCGTGATTTTGTGTTTCCCAAAACCAAAAAACTTATTGGTTTGAAGCCTGATCAGTTAACAATCGATGAGCCTGTTTGGGAAGAGGTAATTCGACCACTTGGGTATGATCCCGGAATCCGTGGCCTTGAGCGATTGATCAACATGATGTGCAGAAAAGCTGCAAGAATGATCGTTTCAGGAGAAGCAAAAAACGTCCGAATCACCATGGATAACTACAAAGTGTTCACGAGTGAAATCTAATGGAAAATACTCGAGTGTGCTATACTATACAAAATGTCTGACGAGAACAATTCAACTTCTACTAACCAACCAAATGGTACTATCTCCTTCATCGCCCTCGGCGGATTTGAAGATGTAACTCGTAATATGTATCTGTATGAATATAACGATCAGATATTTATTGTTGATTGTGGGTTGGGTTTTCCGGATGAGACAATGCTTGGAGTTGATCTGATGCTTCCGGATATTACGTATCTTCTTGAGCAGGTGAAAAAAGGGAAGAAAATTGTGGGTATGGTTCTTTCTCATGGACATGAAGATCACATCGGGGGGTTACCATTTATTCTGCCCCAATTGCCACAGTTTCCCATTTACGCATCACCTTTGACCGCGGCACTTGCCAATGAAAAATTAAAAGATTATAAAGTGCAATCAACTATCAATACCGTTCAGTTCACTGATAAGGAAATTCAGCTGGGGGATTTTGCTTTTTCCTTAGTTCACGTTACCCATTCAATTCTTGATAGTTCCAATATTATTATCAGGACACCATTGGGAAATTTGTATCATGGAAGTGATTATAAATTTGATCTTACTCCGGCTGATGGGAAAAGAACTGATTTTCTCAAAATTACTCAAACTGCACAACAAGGATTTATTGCACTACTATCTGATTGTCTCGGATCAACCCGTGACGGTTTCACTCCATCTGAACAGTCTCTTGGCCAGCAATTTGAAAAAGAAATGCGTACGAGCCCTGGCAAATTTATCATTACAACGTACTCATCCAATGTCTCACGTCTCAATCAGGCAATTCAAGCTGCTGAGATGACGGGGCGCAAAGTATGTTTTGTCGGACGATCAGTTATCAAGGTAAAAGAAGTTGCTGATCGGCTGGGTTACCTTAAAATCCACGACGGCACTGAGATACGCATCGATGAGCTGCCTAAATTTAAAAGTAAGCAACTCTGTTTGGTCGTTGCGGGAAGCCAGGGACAGGAAAATTCCGCGTTGACGCGAATTGCAGAAGGCGATCACCGAGATATTAAATTGGACCCGCAGGATACCGTTGTCTTTTCGTCAGATACTATTCCGGGTAACGAGCTTTCAGTTAACGCGTTGAGTGATACTATTGCAAAACGTGGTGCGCGAGTTCTATATTCAAATGGAAAAGGAATTTATCATGTCTCGGGTCATGGATCGGCCGGGGATCATATGCTTTTAATTGCCCTCACGCAACCACGGTTTCTTGTTCCAATTAGCGGAACGTATCGGGATATGGTAGCGTATCGTTTGACTGCCCAGCAAATGGGATACAAGCGAAATGATGTATTTATCATTGAAAATGGACAAGAGCTTTTAATTTCCCGAAATGCTATTAAGTTCGGAAGAAAAGTTGAAATAAAACATGTCTATGTGGATGAAGTATCGGGTGAAGAAGTTGAGAATTTTGTCATCAGAGACCGTGAACGGCTCGCAAAAGAAGGAGTGGTTATTGTAATGGCAGAAGTCAAAGCATCCGATGGGCAGTTGGCACAAAAGCCGGAAGTAATCGCACGTGGATTTTATATGACAGACACCAATGAAATATCCGGACCTTTGACTGATGAGATTGAAAGGGTGCTTTCACAGCATAAAGAAAAAGTGACGAACTGGTTTCATATCCGAAAAAATATTGGTGAGACTTCGGAAAAATATCTCTCCAAAAAACTCCGCACCCGCCCACTTGTTTTGCCGGTTGTAATAGAAGTTTAAAATGATAATAGTACCGTTTATTCCCCCGGATCAGGAAGCTACTGCTGTGTTTATGCGCCAAATTTATTTAGAAATGAAATGGTCAAAGCATCCGTTGATCGGCATTGAAGATCTGGCGAATTTTTTTCATTTGCCGGATGGGGGAGTTTTGTTTCTCATAAAATTTGATAACAGAATAGTAGGAACAGGCGGTTGGATAAAACTGACCGATACGGATGCACTGCTTAAACGTTTTTTTATAGCCCAGGAAGTCAGAGGATCGGGGATTGCAGAGGAACTATTTAACAAATTGGTCTCCACTGCAAAGGAGCACAATGTAGCACGATTGCTCATTGATGTCAGCAAGAATAACGAAAGGGCGATTCATTTTTTTGAAAAAAACGGGTTTAAACAGTTTGATCAGAAACCTGTTGAGGGTTGGGACGAGACAAAATTACCTGATATTTTTAATTATTACACACGAGATGTATAGATTATTACTGGATTTGTAGATCAATGCAGCCGACACCTCTATCAAAATCCCCATCATGGATGACAAATTCTGCCCTATGATTGCCTGAGGTAAGACCTAGGGATGCAATATTCCAGATATATTCTGCGGTGTAGCATTTGAAAAAGTTTGTATTAAGACATGTTGAGGTTTTCCCAGCAGGAAGAGGGTCTGCAGGAACGGCGGCAGAGGTTATAACAGTCATCACAGGATGTGATGGGTCATTATTGACCTGACCTTTTATATAATTGGGAAAATGAGGAGTTCCTCCCATTTCGGCGGTGAATGAATCAAGATATAATGCCGGCTCATAAAGATAATTATCATCTGCTTTTGAGGCACGGTTACCCGCAGTTGCGATACTGCCATCGGAATTGACAGTTTCCCCCGGTGCTATCATCGGCTCACCTTCATCGGTAACCCATACTTTAACTTGTCCAGTGGGGCTAATTGATTGACCGCTTGCAGGGAGAGTTGCAGCGATAATTTGCGATTCGTTATTGACACCACCTGGCTGACAAAGTCCACCGGTAACTGGTGGCACCTGTTGAGGTGGAGGGGCTGCAAGAGTGGGAGTTGGAGCAAGTGTGACGTAACCGAACGTTTTGAGTTGAAGATTGCTATACGAGTTACCGTTAGTAGACGGTGTTACTACAGCTACCACTTGACCATTATTGTTGGCAATCTGTGTAGGAAGTCCTCCGACTGCGCTTAATCCGGCAATAATGAGAATGACAAGTACAATGAAGACAAAAAAATTACCAACAGAGCCTTTTTGTAATTTTTTAGCAGGGCGCTTTCTCTTTTTCACTTTTACCGGCATATATTAATCTAAATTGATTTTAATACACTTGTCAAATATTTAAAAGATATTGACACAAATCAAGTTTGCTATTACGCTTAAAGCAGTAACAGTTATGAATAAAAAATATGTAGTAATTTTCGCAGCAGTCATTGTACTGCTTATTGGTTTTGTCGTTATGGTTATTTTTCAAGATAAGCCGGATACTACAACGCAGCAGAAAGTTATTGTAAATACTCCTCACAGTATTACCCCATCACCAAGTGGCGCAGTTCCAACATTGGCTCTTCCTCCACTTACAGGAAGTGCCAAACAAGTGGCGGTACAGTTTTACAAGTATTACACCACAGCTCCGGAAAATCCCTTCGCAAATGGTGCGTACAAATCGAGTCCATATTTATCACCTGAATTCCAAATGGTTGTCTCAGCAGGAAATGGTAACGTACCGGTATTTTGCTCGCAAAATATCAGAAAAAATGTCTCCGCGAGCCAGGAACGGACGTATTATTATGGCAATATGTATCTATCGCAGGAAGTCTTAAGCGATGCCACGACTTCAAAGGATTTATTCCGAGTTGTATTGGAGAATAAGGATGGAAAATGGCTCATATTTGATATTAATTGTATTAATTAATCGGTTTGCTATGAGGACATTTGTACAAATTGCAATGGGTTGTTGAGATATATTTTATACTGTGAATTTTTTAGTAGTTTTGAGAAATACTTTGCAAGAAATACTCCAACTACAAGTCCTGCAAACAACCCAACATTATCCGGATCAAGATGAAAATTTGCTTTTTTAATAAGAGCAAATGCAATTAAGCTTAGAAGCGTTACTAGTTTTATATATACTCTCATATTTTTTTATTTATTTTATATATATGTTTTATCGCAGAGGTTTGGGAAAGTGTGTAAGAAGAAAGATAATGCATTGTAAGGCAGGGAGAAAAAATATTTTAATACATCTCAATTGTGATTAATGTTAGAAATTACAATCAAAATAATCCCATAGTTTGATTCCCAAGGTAAAATATACTATAATAATATTTTCAATTGTGTACATGAAAGTCGAACATAAAGGATTGTTAGTACAAAATGAAACTCCATTACAAGCTGCTGGAGTAATTGTTTTTAATGCTAGTGATGAAGTTTTACTGGTGTGTCATAAAATTGCGCCAAGAGGTATTGGGAATAAAGTTGGCATGTTAGGATTTCCAGCTGGAATTAGAGATCGTGGTAAGACACTGCGGATGACTGCTCTTGCCGAACTGGAAGAGGAAACAGGCATCATAACCATACCTGAATATCTGGAAGAATTTGCAGGCAATGATCCTCCAGCTTCACTTATACCAAGATCCAATGGTAAAGAACGATTAATTGCTCATAAAAGTTATTTATACACTGGACCAAAAAAATTCAGTCCTTTTCAACTCAATGCTGAAGTCACTGCGGGATGGTACGCTGATAGGCAAGTGAGGCAGTTTAAAAATGGAGGTTTGTTACTTCCAAATGTATTTAATCAGATTCATATCGCTAGAGGCTTTGATAAGCAACTTTCCAGATAAATAGAAATTAGTTTACCACCTGAAGTGTGAGAAGGCTTTGTTGGCTTCGGCTTGTTTGAGGGCGATTTCTCTCTTTCTTACTGCTTCTCCTTCGTTGTTGATCGCTGAGAGCATTTCGGCTGCTAATTTGTCAGCGAATGAATGGAATTCTTTGTTGGATCTTTTACGAGCTGCATCAATCATCCAGCGAAGCGCGAGTGCCATTCTTCTCTCGTGTTTGACCTCAACAGGAACTTGATAATTTGCGCCGCCGATACGTCGTGCTTTAACTTCAACTTTTGGACCGATATTCTGAATCGCTTTTTCAAAAGCTTCCAGAGGTTTCTGGCCTTTTTGTTCAAGAATGCTGAAGGCATTGTAAACTTGAGCTTGAGCAACAGTCTTTTTGCCATCACGCATGATGTAATTGATAAGTTTGGCAACCTGGACACTGCCGTAAACGGTATCTGGATTAGTTTGTCTTTTTTGTACTTTTGCGTGTCTCATGTTTAGGTTTTAGTTATTAAGCTGCTTTTGCTTGTGGCCGCTTTGTGCCGTAAATACTTCTACTTGTCATACGCTTTTCAACTCCCAAAAGATCGAATTTACCGCGGACTGCATGATATTTTACACCTGGCAAGTCTCGGACACGGCCGCCTTTGACAAGAACAATACCGTGCTCTGAGAGTGAATGTCCGACTCCTTGGATGTAGGCGGTGACTTCCATTTTATTGGAAAGTTTTACACGAGCAACTTTTCGAAGCGCGGAATTCGGTTTTTTTGGTGTCATTGTCTTAACTAGGGTTACAACTCCACGTTTCTGTGGTGATGCAGTGTCAGAATATTTGCGGTCTTTCGCGTTGAACAATCTTTTCAGCGCAGTAGATCGGGTCTTTTTGATCCTTTTTGCTCTTCCTCTTTTTGCTAATTGTGCAAGCGTTGGCATAGGTTTGTATTATAGCATAAACGAGTATAAAGAGGCTAGTGATTAGTATAAAATATCAAGTATAAAAAGGTTTTATGCTTCAGTATACTTAATACTTACGTCTTAATACTTTATACTTCTTATGCAGCTGGTTGCATTTCAGGTTGAACTACTTCGACTGGTTCTTCTGTTGCTTCCTGTTTTGCTTCAATTGATTCTTCTGTTTCAAATTTCCCATCAAGACCTGAGACCGGAATTAGCCGTCCGATAATGACATTTTCTTTCAGACCCAAAAGTTTGTCAACTCTTCCTTCAAGTGCAGCTTCTGTCAGCACTTTGGTTGTCTCCTGGAAGGATGCAGCTGAAAGCCAACTGTCAGAGAAGAGCGCAGATTTGGTTATACCAAGAATAACCTGACGTCCTGTTGCTGGTTCTCCGCCTTCTGAAAGAACTTCAGCATTGATTTCTTCAAATCGAGCTTTGGTGACAAAATCTCCAGGGATAAGTGATGTGTCTCCGACACTTTCAACAATGATCTTGTCAGACATCTTTCGAATAATAACTTCAAAGTGCTTGTCATTAATACCAATTCCCTGTGACTCATACACTTTTTGTACTTCTGTGATCAAATAGCGCTGAACCATGAGAAGTCCACCGATCTTGAGTACTTCTTTCGGATCCAAATCTCCTTCTGCGAGTGGAGTTCCTGCATTAACTTCCTCACCATCCTGAACGCGAAGTGTTGATGACAGCGGAACAAAGTATTCTTGTGATTCGATTGGTTTAATCCTTGTGTTCTTGACATGAATGTGGTGGCCCTCATCAGTTGTTTCAATTTTGATTTTACCGGTAATTTCAGAAATTGCTGCCATATTCTTTGGCGTTCGCATTTCAAAAAGTTCTTCAACGCGGGGAAGACCCTGCGTAACGTCAGACATAACAACTCCTCCGTAATGGCGGACACGCATGGTAAGCTGAGTTCCTGGTTCTCCGATACTTTGTGCAGCCATAACACCAACTGGTACTCCAAGGCCAACTCGTTTCTTGGTAGAAAGATCCCAACCATAACATGATGCACAGAGTCCATAAGGAAGAGCACAGAGAAGTGGTGTTCGAAGCAGTACTTCCTGGACTTCGTTTTCTTCCAGGAGTTTGACAGTCTCTTCATTGACTTCATCTCCTGCTTTAAGAACAATCTTCTTTGATTTTGGCGCAAGCGCGTTTGCTGCAAGGACGCGTCCCATCAAACGATCACTAAATGCTGATGTGCGATCTTTTTCACCGCGAACGATTTGGATACCTTCGGCTGTTCCACAATCTTCTTGTCTGATGATAACTTCATGAGCGACATCAACAAGACGTCGAGTCAAATATCCTGCATTTGCCGTTTTCAAAGCTGAATCGGTAAGACCTTTTCGTGAACCTCGAGCGGAAGCGACATATTCAAAAATTGAGAGACCTTCACGGAAGTTAGATTTAACAGGCAATTCAACAATTTTACCCATAGGATCAACGATAAGTCCACGAAGCGCTGACAACTGTTTGATCTGCTCAAGTCCTGCACGTGTTCCTCCTGAATCAATACTGAGTTTGATTGGATTTTGTGGTTTGATAGCTTTCCAAGTAAGATCTGCAACTTCGTTGGTCACTTTAAGCCAGACTTCATTTGAAAGTCTCTTCTTTTCAGACAATGTAATAAGTCCTTGCTTGTATTCTTCATCAATAACTTTGACTTTCTTTTCTCCTTCACCAATCATTGCATTTTTTTCAGGAGCGATATCATTATCAAAAACAGAGACACTAATACCTGAAATTGTTGCGCCGAAGAAACCAAGATTTTTAATCTTATCGATAAGCGCTGCAACAACATCTGATGAATATTGTTTCATTGATCGAGTAATGATTTTCTTGATTGCACCTGCATTAATTCCGTCGTTTACGTACCCGAAATCCTCTGGTAGAAGTTCATTAAATCTGATGCGTCCGACTGTTGTTTCAATAACTGAAGTGTTGCCTTGGTGATCGGTAATTTTAACTTTAATAGGTTCGCGCATTCTGACCTTTTGGATATCATAAGCCAAAAGTGCTGAATTGGTGTCACTGAAGTAAGGTTGATCATCTTCACTTTTACGTACGCCTTCATCAATGGTTGTCAGGTAATACGTACCAAGAGCCATTTCTTTGTTAGGAAGCGTGATTGGATCACCTGACGCTGGTTTGAGCAAATTGTGATTTGGCATCATCAGTTCAATTGCTTCTTCTTGTGCTTTTGCAGAAAGTGGGATATGAACAGCCATCTGATCACCGTCAAAGTCAGCATTGTAACCAGCACACACACATGGATGCAATTGAATTGCTGATCCTTCGATTAGAACAGGATAGAATGCCTGGATACCGAGTTTGTGCAAGGTTGGAGCACGGTTCAAAAGTACCGGATGGTTCTTTGTGATTTCCTCAAGAATATCAAAAACTTCAGGTGGACGTTTTTCGATGTAGCGTTTTGCTGATTTAATATTAGTCGCGAGACCTCGAACAATAACTTCGCGAAGAATGAAAGGTTTGAACATTTCAAGTGCCATTTCTTTAGGAAGTCCACATTGATTAAGTCTAAGTTCTGGACCAACTACGATAACTGAACGTCCTGAGTAATCAACACGTTTTCCAAGTAGATTTTGTCGGAAACGACCTTGTTTTCCGCGAAGCATGTCTGAAAGTGAGCGAAGTGCAGAGGAGAGACTCTGGCTTGAGCGCTGTGATGAATCAATAAGTGCATCAACTGATTCCTGAAGCATGCGTTTTTCGTTTCTCAAAATAATTTCAGGCGCACCGAGTGAGAGAAGATGCTTCAAACGGTTGTTTCTATTAATAACTCTTCGATACAAATCATTCAAATCAGAAGTTGCAAATCTACCTCCTGAGAGCTGAACCATCGGACGAAGATCAGGTGGGATAACTGCCAATACATCGGTGATCATCGCAGTTGGCGTGACATCTGCTTTTCTCATGGATTCAAGAAGTCTCAAGCGTTTGACGATCTTAAGATATCTCTGACTGGATGCTTTTTCAGCTTCGGTTCGAAGATCAGCAATGAGTTTGGTAATATCAAGTCTTGAAACAACTTCCAGAAGTGCTTCAGATCCGGTTTTGATCGTAAAGAAGATTGGTATATCGTATTCAAGAAGTTTGAAATACTCATCTTCAGAGAGAACACTTCCAACTCGAAGACTTTTCAAAAGTTTTGTAAAGGTATCTGAGATCTCATCAAGTTTCTTTGATTCATTCTCGAGTGATTCTGCATTTCTTGTCAGTTTCTGGCGTGCTGCGAGTTCAATTTCTTGCTCAATGAGTTGTTTTTGCTCAGGACTCTTTTTATCAGAAGCTTCTTTTTTCTTGTCAGCTGAATCCTTTTCAATTTTCGCTGCTTCGCCATCCATTCGCTCTTTCAATCCGTCTTTTCTCTTGGTAATAGTCTGAATGAAGACTTCAAGCGCTTCTTTTTTCTTTTCTTCATCAATATTAGTGATCAGGTACGATGCATAGTAAATAATTGATTCAAGACTTTTCTGCTGAATGTCCAAAAGAAGGCTCAGCGCACTTGATGCACCTTTGAAGAACCAGACATGCGCAACAGGAGATGCGAGCTTGATATGCCCGAGTCTCTCTCGTCGTACACGGGAAAGGGTAACTTCAACTCCACATTTGTCACAAACAATGCCTCGATAGCGGATTCTCTTGTATTTTCCACAATAACATTCCCAGTCCTTCGTAGGTCCGAAAATTCTTTCGTCAAAAAGTCCGTCTTTTTCAGGTCGAAGGGTTCGGTAGTTGATAGTTTCAGGCTTGGTTACTTCACCATATGACCAGTTCATGATGTCGTCATTTTTGGCGAGTAACAATTTCAATGATTTGAAATCTGAAATATTTAAGTCTTTTAAGATGTTTTTGTTTTTATTATTCATATTATGCTTCGTTAGAATGTTCTTCAACTGAGACTCCATCTTCAGTCTGCTCTTTACTCTCTTCAACCAACTCTTCTCCGGCGGTCAATTCATTGTCTTCAATACTTTCCGGAAATTCTGGTTCTGCTTCGCCATCCGCTTCAGGTTCTGCACTAAGTGATTCTTCAAGCGCCTGAACTTCTTGTTTTATAGCCTCAGCTGCTTCCTCATCTCGTTTCTCTTCAGCTTCTGTCTCAACAACTGCTCCCATCGGAACAACATTAAGACCAAGTGACTGCAATTCTTTAATCAAAACCTTAAATGATTCAGGAACTTTTGGTGTAGGAATGTCTGTTCCTTTAACAATTGCCTCAAAAGCTTTTGCACGTCCGACAACATCATCAGATTTGATTGTCAGCATTTCCTGAAG
>CAZILC010000009.1:0-53790 GCA_964540055.1 uncultured Gammaproteobacteria bacterium
ACCCAACAATAAATGCGATCGTAAAATCTGAAAAAACAAGAAATCGCCAAGGGAATTGAATATAAGAAAAAGGCTGTATAGCATTCCAAATACTAAGAGAATACTTTGTCTGAATAAAAAGTGAGAAAAGGAACATACATATAAACAAAATTAAAATGCCGTAGTCTTTTCTTTTTTTCCATATAAAATACAAAGAAACTATCGTTGATAATCCCGCCAGTAGTAATTGTGCCTGACCGACTTGGAATGAAAGTCCATCAAAGCAGCCGGGTATTGAACCTCCATAACCCCACGGGGAATTTATAAATTGTTTAATGCAAACAAAATAAGAATGGTAATCTGCACCTTGCTCTGTTAATAAATAAACCATGGTGAATTGTTTCTCAAAATAAGCAGGAAGCCAAAAATATGCAGATAAACCTAATCCCAACAAAATACTAAGACAAATATTTCTGAATAAGACCTTTTTTTTCTTTGTTTGCACTATGAGAAAGAGAAAATAAGAAGCTAGGAAAAAGCTGCTCATCATTGCGATGAGATCATGTGTCAATGCCAAACATGCTACAAAAAAGCCCGATAAAATAATAAACGTATAATTTCCTTTTTTTGCCAATTGATGAAAACTCCAAAACAGTGCAGGAATAAAAACAAACGACCAAAATTCAGGAAGCGCTCCTCGTACATACACATCAACCGAATGATACGGTGCATACGAATAGGCAATCGCTGCAACAATTCCACCAATTCGACCCAGATACTCTTTGGCAAACAAATACATGAAGATCCCAGCCAGTATAAATCCGAGACCAATCATGAGTTTTGTTGACGAAATAAAGGGAAAACCAACTAAATGAAATATCTCGGCAACATAATAGACAAAAGAAGGATAAAAATTAAATAATGGGTAATCAAATCCAAAACCTAAATCTTGTGCAAGACGCGGGGGCATGTGACCTGCTAATACATCTTTATTCAGCTCAAACAATCTGCCAATTTGCTCATCATCATGAACCGAAAACCACCCGGGTACGAAAAGTGGCGATACGGTAAATATCAAAAGTATTATAATGACAAGATAATCACTGTATTTCTTAAGAAAGCTCATCGTATAAATATTATACAAGGTTTTGGATAAAAGCGTAATTCATATCAGCTTATTCCGTATGTTTTTTAAGAGACAAACGCCAGTCCAAATAAACGGTAAAGAATATAAAAATAACTGCGAAAATAAACTCCGGATTTGTAAGCACAAAGAGTAATCTATTCAAAAATACTATCCATGGGGAATGCAACAATATGTTTTTTGGTATTGTGTTTATTGAAACAAAACTTGAGGGAGTTGTATCAATAAAGATTTGGTCATCCGGTCTACCATTTGAGAGGGATAACTCAGCAATATATGATTTTCCTTTAGAATCGGAAATTGCAGGAAATCCAAATCCAAACCGTGGACTACCTTCTACGATATAGGCATTTCTAGCTGATGAAAAAAGTTTTTTGTTCTTTGTGTCCAGTAGGCTAAATTGTAATGTCGCTGGATTTTTTCTATTAGTTTGTGTATACATTGCATTTTTTGCATATCGTAAATACAGTGATACTGCGCTCAAATTTTCGTTATATGAAGTAAAAGGAATACGGATTCTTTTAGTAAGCAGTGATTGTTCCCCACTCAAAGAAACGCCAGTAAAAGCATTCCTTGAAACTAATTGTGATGGGGTATACGCTGCAACGTACAATATAAAAAAAGCAAGTATCCCAAATCCAAGCTTAAAGCCAGGATGACGCAACACACTACTCTCTTTTGTTACGGGTTCTCCCTCACCATCTTTTGCGAGCGTTGTCATAAGTACAGCTTTTTTCTTTTTGGTCGAAAAATATAAATATTCAATCGTCCTAAAAAGTATTGATGCAACTGCGATACTTAACACTATTGCTATAATGAGAAAAATGAGCTCAAGAAACTTATCGGAAGGAACAACAAAACGGAAATATTCCTTTAGCGTTTGTGCCCAGGTAATCGTTTGCGGGTGAATTAAATATAACGAATAACTTATTATTCCTAAGAAAACAAACATTTTACTGCTAAAAATTTTGAACACATATGTTCGTGGAATTATGGCAACTAAAATAGTAAGACTAAATACCCAACTGGAGATACAATAATAGATATTATTTATAAATATACTTTGTCCGTCCCGAATAGCCCAATCTCCCCATTGAATTGTAATAAAGAGTAACAAAACAACTAACGAAAATAATTTGTTTTTTAACAACGGTTCAAGAGTTTGCCAAATTTTCCCCTTTGTTTGATATATAGTTCCAATTGTCACTCCTGCTACAAAACCACTTGATCGCGCAATATTGATACTTTGCAGCCCTCCTACTGCGACGAATTCTTTGTCTAAATCAAATAATATTTTTGTTACTCCGATAATAATCAGTACACTTACAAGCATGCCATACTGTTTTCCGATTTTAATCAAGGGTACTACAATAAATGGATATAATAGATAAAAATACACTTCAGGAGCCAAACTCCAAAATACGAGACTTAATCGTGGAATATCTTTTGAGAAAGGCGTAGTCAACGTAATATTACTCAGCAGTATTACCATATTTTTTATGTTGGTTGGTAATTGAATTACATCAGATTGAACAAAATGAGGTAATATCAAGGCAACAATTAAAAACATAACTATTTGGAGACTGATGAAGCTAAAAAACACTATCTTTCCTATTTTTGGAATCTTTTTTATGAGATTCCAAAGTATAAAAATAAGCATTGCAAGAGCTAACAAGAGGATAATTTGTAACCACCAAATTGTGGTAACCTGTTCTATAGAGATTGCCCAAAGAAATAACACAATTGTTGCATAAATTGGAAAAATACGGGCATATCGTTTTTGTATAAAACTTCTTGGATTTTTAGTTTGCGGATATAAAAAAGCCATTAAGAAACCTGAAAGAACAAAAAGTATCTGCACTGAATTTGGACCTACCTGCAGCGTGTTGTAAGCCGCAATAACAAACGGAACAGAAATCAAAGATGCTGGATGATAGCCGATATGGGAAAGCATTACTGCCAGCGCGGCAAATCCTCGTAAACCGTCAAGAGCCGGCAATCTATCTTTCATATTTTCTAGGGATTTACTCTATATAATGTGTAATATGTATTTGGAGCGAGCTTTTTAATTGAAAAAATTTGAGTGACCGGCCAGGTTGTCGGAGCTTTACCAATTGCAGTGCATGTCGGACATGACTGATAAAAAATTATATACGTTGGCATCTTTTTACTCGCATCAGTAAGTTCTTTAGGCGGAATACTTTCCATAGGCCAGAACCCTTGTGTCATAATGTTAGGATTTTTATCCAGATAAATTTGCAGTGCATAGGGCATAAGACCAAAGGTGCCTTCTGTTCCCACATAGATTTTCCCGTGTTTTGCTTGTTCTTGGAGATAATCGACTGTTTGCTGTACTCCAACCCCCGATGACCAACCATAATAGAGCTGATCCTGATCGCCACTAGCTATAAACGCGCGAGGAAAATTAGTCAGTATAAAAAAATCATTCACTAAGAACATGCTCACAAAAATAAGTGCTAATAATATTTTTAACCCAGTTTGTTTTATTTTATTCATAAGAATAAACAATGCATAAGCGCCTAATACAAGTATCGGTATTGTCATAAATAATATAAATCTGGGATAGATAACTTTTCCGAAAAACGCCAGAGCGATAAAGGGAAAGATAAACCACGCACATAGCAATACTTTTTCTTTCCAATTTTTCTTATCCACAATGCAGGCAACAATAGTTACAACCAAAAAAGGAATTGTCATATACTCGATAAACCAACCAAATAAACCTTTGAAATTTCCGTAAAAAAATGCAAATGGTTCCCTTATCCAATCATGAAAAGAATAAATAAATGTTAGATTTTTTTGTGCAATTATGTAAAAGAAAGGAGACAATCGAAGGATTTGATACATAACATTTGCGATAAAAACCGCAACTAATGCATAAATCGTCCAATGAAATAATCTGTTTTTGTCAAATTTTTTCTTAAAAGGGAAAAGTACTAACGTGAATGGCAACATACCAAGTGCCAAATTTACATTGGTTTTTGTCAGCATGCCAAGGCCAGCAACAATACCAAGAATCATCCCTAAATCCAAACGTACATATCGAACCAGCAAAATGGAAAAATAAAATATCCAAATAGTAAACATCGCGACAAGAGAATCATACAGTGCCATTTTGTCGTAAACCAAGGCGAAGGGATAAAGAACATAGAGTAAACTTGCAAGCATTCCAATTTTGGTGTTTTTAAATAATTCTCTCCCAAGGAAAAATATACCGATCATCGAAAAAAATCCAGCAGCAACTGATACCATTCTTCCTGCAGCAAGTGGGTCATGAATAAGTTTGAGGAAAATAAGTGCAAGCCAGACATACATCGGCTGTTTGCCATCAGTTAAAGAAATAAACCGCCAGCTTGCGTCATTGAGAGCAATTTGCGACCAATGAATATATATAGCTTCGTCAGTAAATATTGGAAGAAAAGTAGATAGATGATACAGACGAGTAAAAAAATAAAGAATTATTAAACCGATAAACGCAATCGCAACCCATTTATTTTTTTGTAAACTCTTCATAGAATTATCTTATTATAACGAAATAAATAATCTTACTGCAACGACAAGCTAACTAAATAGAGCAACGTGCTTTGCAAATGTTTTGTTTTTAGATAAGAAAAAGATCACTGCCGGTAAAACAAAAATAAAGAGATACGTGAATATGGGCCATATACTATTATGATAATCATAACGAAAAGAAAGCCATAAAACGGGATAGGCAAATAAAGATGTGAACGAGAACAGTACGACGAATAATTTAAATCTCGCAACCTTTAGTAATGGAATAAGGGTTAACACCCATAATGCATACCAATTCCAATAGGCTGTTGTAAAAAAGAAAAGATAAAAAACTAACGAATAAGCATATATTAAAAGTGGATTTTGTTTGGTTCTTATTTGATACACAATAAACAAACATAAAATGAGTATAAAGGTACCAGTAAATAGTATATTAATATGAGGGTCAACCTGTCGTAAAAGATTTGGAAGGGATTGCCAATAGACTCCTGCGTTATAGCTTACTCGTTGAGCAAAAGTAATCGGACTTACCGCCATTAACCAAAAAGAAATACAATTAATGATAAGAAAACTGCCGACGAAGAGTAGAGTGTTTTTGAATGCTTTATTTTTCAACAAGGAAATAGTCAAAAAGGCAAACAAAAGAACAGGAATTATTTTCACTTGCACAGCACATGCAAGGACAATTCCTGCAAGTAAAAATCTTTTACGTTGGAAGAAAAAATAAGATAATAACGAAAAGAAGATCATAATGCTATCATTATGACCAGATCCAAAGAGTTCAACAAGAAAAAGAGGATTCCAAATAACCATTCTTAAATTTCTTGCAATATGTTGTTTATTTTTCTCAGTATCTAAAAGACACAAGTAAAGCACCCATATAATTCCAATTGCAAATAAACTGCTTACAATTTTATATAAAGCAACAAGGAGTACCACATTATTCCTTCCAATCATTGACGGTAATGTATAAATCAGTTGGTTAACTCCTCCATACACCCTGGTTGTATTTTTCCAATCTGCCATGATTGCAAAAGGGTCAGAGTTGTGTGTTAAGGGAACTACTTGCCAGACGTTTTGGTGATATACCGTTTCGATCCTGTCTGAAAAAATGTACGAGAAAATATCAGAAGATAATCCGGGATAGGAGAAGTAAAGAAGTAAACCAAATACCAAGCTTGAGATAATTGTTTTTTTGACAGAAATATTTTGTTTGAGTGAATAATAGTAAAAGAAAAAAGATGCAATCGCAAAAATAGCAAAAATTAAAGTTGGAACTGTATTTATTTTATAATGCATCAGCGTTGTTTGTGTAGCAAATAAACTTGTTCGAAGAGTGGGGAAAAAATTGCTAATTGCGAGAAGTGCACGAGTATCCTGATAAAATAATATCCAGGAGAGGATAACAAAAATTACTAAACAAACTCCCAATAAAATACCGGTTGGTTGCAAAAATTTATGCATGTTGTTTGTTATACGCAAATCTGAATCTCAGATGTAGCATTCTTGTGCCTATTGTTAGTAGGTATATGGCGCTACCAATAACTCCACCCAATATTATCCAATACACAATTTTTTCAGGGAAGGTATACCAAATGCTATGCCAATCCCCTGTCGCAAGAAACGGAATATAAAGAAAAATGCTGATACTGGGAATCACAATAAAACTGAAACGTATATATTTATTACTTATAAAAGGAACAAATGGCAACACATACAAAAGATACCATGGTTGAAACGTCGTTCGTAAAGTTACAAAAAGAAGTGGAAAAAGCATGAAAGCAAAACTTAGCTGGTAAATTTTTTCTTTAATTAAATTCCATTTCTCGTGCTGCAGAAGAACAAGAAGAAATATTGGAATAAGTGCAGCGGTTGCAAATTTAATACCGATTGAAATTGCCAACAGTAACAGACTTATCCAATATTTTTTCTGCATCAGATAATAGAGTGCAGCAATTGCAAATGCCATCATAACAATATCATTATGACCTGAGATCAAACATTCATAAAGCAATAAAGGATTAAGAGCTATGAATGCAAGATTTTCTACAGCTTTAGTTTCATTTACTTTTTTTAAAATCTTAAATAAATAATATATTGCAAATAGATAACTTGCGCCCATCAATATTTTAAATAAAAAGAAAGTGACAATAAAAATATTTGCTCCAATAAACGATAACGGCACAGTGATTACCAACCATAACGGTCCATATGGATAGGTGCGTTCCGTCCAATGCATAAATCCAAGCATCGGATCCTGAGCATAATCTAAGGCTTTATGTATATAAGGATTCTGATGATAATGAGTTATGATTTTTGCATCAAATATGTAGTTGAATAAATCATAAGAAAAAGCATTATAAGAAAATAATAAGATAATCGAAACGACACCGATGATACTCCAAACTGTATAGGAATGCATTTTTTTCTGACTAAGATGTTTCCAAACAATAAAATACAATAAAAGAAAAGTTGATGCTAGTAGAATAAATAGCTCTGCGGAAAGTGGTCTATTGAAATACCCAATATATTGAAATAATTTTTCCACAGAATATAAACTCGGAACTCTGGTAATTACTAATCCTAAATCGACTTGTGTATAGCTATAAAGTAATAATGCAATGCTTGCAATAAAATAAAAGAGAAAGATGCATTTTTCAGTAATGGTTCCTTCTCTAAACAATAACTGCAACTGTTGTTGCAAGAAAGTGAATGGTTTGAGCAGTAATTTCATTATTTATAAAGTCCGGCAAGGATATTTTTCTTAATGGTAACAAGATCAAGTACTCCGGTTATGGAATCTCTAATTGGGTTAACTCGCCTGGTTTCGACATGTAGCCAATTAATTGGTACTTCTTTTATTTTATATCCGCGTTGTTTGGCAAGATATAACAATTCAATATCAGCACCAAAAGTAATCGCGGTTCCTTTAATTTTTGTAAAACCGTGTTTGAGTTTTTTATATCGAGAAAAGATATCATCAGTTGCAATGCCGGTAAATAATTTGAAACCGCATTGTGTATCAGACAATTCACGCATACCAATCATATATTTTCGCAATATTATTGAACCTTTGGAAATAAAAAGCCTCTCAAACGGTGCTCCTTTTCTGACAGTATTTCGTGAACCAATTGCGACATCAAACTTCTTACTTTCAACAAATGGAAGCAGTTTGTTAACCTCTTCAATGGGTGTTGCTTGATCCATATCCGTAAATAATCTATATTCTCCAGTTGCTATTAGCATCCCAGTTGTCACTGCACCGGCTTTTCCATAATGAGGATTTTTAATAAGTGTAAAATGGGAGTTATCTTTGACAAATTTTTCAATAAACTCGATACTCCCATCTTTTGATCCATCATCAACAATGATTACTTCAAAAGATGCGTTCTTTGTTGTAAGAAAATGGTCAATTTTATCAAGCACGCCTTTTTGGAGATTGGCCATCTCATCATAGCAGGGAATAATAACAGAGAGATAAATACTACCCACGCTTGAATTATACAAAAAAATAAGCATTTCAACAATCTTATCGCTATTGATGAGGTCTACTCAAAACCATCCAATAAATAAAGTCAGCATTATGATAAAATAGAAAATAATGTTCCAAGGATAAAATCTAAATATGAAATTGCAAACAATATTTTTAGTGATTATCATTGTCCTTGGTTTTCTCCTCAGATTCATTGATGTCTCAAATAACCCACCCGGTCTCTATAGCGATGAGGTATCTATCGGATATAACGCATATAAAGTATTAACTACCGGAAAGGATGAATATGGCGTGCCACATCCGTTGTGGTTTCGCTCTTTTGGAGATTATAAATTGCCTGTGTATGTCTACTCAGTTGCCGGTGCGATGAGCATTTTTGGTAAAACCGAATTTGCAGTCAGAATTCCATCAATCCTTGCGGGAACGCTGACTATATTTATTTTCTATCTCTTTATTAAGAAACTTTTGGAACTTGAAAAAGACAAAGACATCAAAAAGAGATTTGCATATCTACCCATACTTGGTGCATTACTCTTAGCAACATCTTCATGGCATATTCAATTCTCCCGAGGTGGATTTGAAATAACTGTTGGGACGTTACTCTTTCTCTTAGGCTGTTATTTCTATGCGTTCTTCATTCAAAAAAAATCAATAAAACTACTACTCTTTGGCATCTTTTTTTTCGCATTAGCAGTCTATACCTATCATATCTTCAGAATTCTATCACCTCTTGCTCTAATATTTATTGCAATCCATCAAAAAATATATAAAAAACCGAAGTCACTTCCTATTGTTTTACTTGCAATCATATTTTTCTTACCAATTGTACTTTTTTCTCTATCTCCTGAAGGTATTGAACGTTTCAAAGGGACATCTGCCTTTGGGGAATTAAATATTACAAGTCCCTTGCAACAATTATTTATTTACCCAATTGATTATATTAGAAATTATTTATCATTTTATTCTTTTGACTTTCTTTTTAGTTATGGTGACGGTATCGGCAGACATCAGATGCCTGATTTTGGTGATCTTTTCCGTTGGCAGCTGCCCTTCTTACTTGGTGGCATATTTGTTCTGGTTAAAATGAAACGATCGACCTTGAAATTTGCCACTTTTTTACTTTTTTTCTCAGCACCACTTGCCGGAGCAGTTGCAGTTCCCAGTCCCCACGCGCTTCGTTCACTACCCCTCGTTCTACCTTGTATAATACTAATTGCTGTAGGTATTATTTCTTTTGTTCAAAGTATTCATAAATATCGATTACGAGTTGCGAGTGTGGTAATTATTGGATTAGTTGCCCTCTTTGAATTTTTCCTTTATCTTCATTTTTATTATATTCACTACCCTATCATTAACCAGCTAGATTGGGGAAGCAATTACAAAGACCTTGTTTTATCAACCTCTGCAATTAAACATAAATACAATCATATTATTGTCGATCAAAATTTGGCATTTGCTCCTGCTTATTTTCATTTTTATGATGACTCCATTAATTTCACTGTAGTACCCGTCACCTGGCATGAACCGGCTTCATGGAAAGGCAGTAAGACACTGTATATTCGACCTTTCTATGGACAAGATCATCCCGATGGAGTCATAAAAAATATTACTCTGAATGGTACAACCAATCCAATCTTTGCACAATTATGGGAACTAAAATAACATACCTATGTATCGCAGCAATTGCGGTTGTTGAATTTTTGACAGTAAAGGCGTGGTTCGTCTGCAAAAGTTTTACTGATCTTTTCCATCTTGCTTCAATAAATATCACATTACAAATTGAGGACTATATTCATTTGGAAAAAGGGACACCTCTTTTTCTAACTCGTTTGTTTACTAATAAAATTGTCAATTCATTTTTTGATTTATTCAGATTATATTTCAGATTTTGGGATATACGTTTTGGCGCAAGTTGGTTTTCTTTAATTGGCTATTTCGGAATTTTTGCAGGGTTTTATTATATTTTTTCAAATAATAAAAAACGCTGGTATCACTGGGTTATGGTCATACTCATTTTAGTTTTGCCGGTTTTTGAAGTTGTGAAAGGACCTCACATTTCACTAGTAATTAAAAGTATTTATTTGTGGGCGCCTTTTTGTTTATTTTCATTGTATGGAATTTATCAATTCTTGACTCACGGAAATAGGAAACTGAAATTAGTAATAATACTACTTCTCACCATACTTAGCATTTGGTGGATTTATTTTCTCCCATTTACTATGCCACCGTATTGTATAAAACCAAATGTATAGCTAGTAATCATTAAATTAATTATAGTTAGATTAAATAAATTATAATTAATAATAAACATCTTGACATTTAATTTAGTAAAGCATATATTTAATTTAGATTGATATGGTAATCAGTGATGCTCCTCTAAAAAATTCTCTTGAGATATCTTATGACCAACTCGAGGAAATGAATCTAGAACTCAAAGCAAAAGCTGACTCGTTAACTCCAAAAGCTCTCCAAAAAGAACACATCGCTTATTTAGAAAAAGAAAATCGTATAAAAGCTGTTACTGTTTGTTTCACCGATATAGAAGGCAGATTTCAGATGCTGGATTACGACAAAAAATTCTTGTTGGAGTCTCTTGAAAACTTAACGTTTGATGGTTCTTCAATAAGAGGATTCTCAGCCCAACACGAATCTGATTTACGATTGAATATTGATTGGTCTTCGATTAGACTGCTTCCGGCTGATGTTTTTGGACCGGGTAAAATTTTTGTTTTTGCATCGGTTTTAGGACGAGATAGAAAACCGTACATCTCAGATTTTCGCGGTCAACTAAAGCATTACACCGATGAATTAAAGACAAAAACTGGTATCACTGCGTACGGCTCAACGGAAATTGAAGGATTTGTTGTTGATGGAATTCATGCAGAGCAGCAATATCTGTCAACGAGCGGTTTCAAACTTATTTCCACAGGGGGATATTTTCATTCCTTACCTTTGGATAAACTAAAAGAATTCATTGACCGCTCAACTGATGCACAACGTGCCATGGGTTTTAGAAATGAAAAAGATCATCCGGAAGTTGCTCCTTCACAGTTTGAAATGAATTTCTCCTATACAGATGTTCTCAGAGCTGCCGATCAGGTGCAGTTATACAAACTCGTCTGTCGACAAGTTGCACGAAATATGGGACTGACCGCAACATTCTTACCAAAACCCGTGATGGGGATCAATGGCTCAGGCATGCATACTAATTTTTCTATAGCGAAAAATGGTAAAAACATTTTTTATGACGCAAATGGACAAGATGGTTTATCGAAAGTTGCCTGGAGTTATATCTCACGAATCTTAAATCATGCACCGGAAATTTGTTTGATTCTTAATAGTTCAGTTAATGCGTATCGCCGCCTCGACCCGCATTTTGAAGCACCAAATCAAATCAAAGTCTCACCTATTGATCGTGGATCTATGATACGAATACCAGTTGCGAATGAAAAAACAGCAAGAATTGAGATCCGTTCAGTTGCACCAGATGCAAATCCTTATCTCGTTTTCTATACCATTTTAAAAACCGGCAATGAAGGCAATCAACTAAAAACAGATGAAGTAAAACGTCCAAGGCTTCGATTCCTTCCTGACAATATCAATGACGCAATAAGACTGTTCAAGCAAAGTAACTTCATAACTTCACTAATTGGCGAAGAAAATAAGGAAAAATATATTGCATATAAGCAGATCGCTGCTGATAGAAGCCCTAAAGCGCTTGGTGTACATATCAAGGAGTCTGAAATTATTTACCACCATGAAGTTACCAATCAGGTCCTCTGGAATATGTTCTGAGAGTATTTCTGCAATTTATTGTCTTCCAAAGCTAAATAAGGTAAAATAATCCCATAGCTAACTCGGCCCCATCGTCTAGTGGTCTAGGACAGTGGATTCTCATTCCACTAACCGGGATTCGAATTCCCGTGGGGTCACAAAATGCTGATTGGACAACTTATATTAATTTCTCTATTTCTTCGTGGTTATTTTGGTTTCAATTAATAGGCAAGAATCTATAGAAAGCACCTTTGTTATTGTGATTGATTTAATTTATCAGCAAGTGCATTTATTTCATTGGCAAGAGAAGCATCATTTTTTACCATTTGGTTCTCAGAGGCGTTTAGCCACTGATTCGCTTGCATTTTTGTAAGCACTGTTGATACATTGGCAATTCTTTGTGCAACAAGTTCATTAATCCGGTCAACATCAGCTTTATGTTGTCCATAAAAATCTGCATTATCTTTTAAAGCTGCCCAACCTGGTTGGATACCTTGGAGATTTGCAAGTGCAGTTTGCCAACTTTGAACATCCGATTGGGAATAATTTGGTGGAACATATCCAGCAAAGTGCTGAACTATAATTTGTGTAGGACAACCATTTATTTGACCCTCAACTTCTGATATACCAACTTCATCATAGTCCTTATTTAATAAAAACTTCTGCGTGTCAGGGAAGGAAAATTGATTGTCAATAAATTCATCAGCAGTAAAATATCCTTGAGTTGTAGATTCACCATATTCTGGATCAGAAAAGCCAACTTCATTCATTGCCTGAAGCATAGTATAACCGCTTTTTTTTCCTTCAAACGAAAAATCGTCATATTTAATAATCATCTCACCTCGTTTTTGGGCAGTCTGTTCAAGTTTGTCTTCATACTTTAATTCCGGAACTCCTGCTTCTTTTCTTTTTTTATTTAATAACTTCAGAAATTCTTGTTTATCAAGTTTTATCTTTGATGCACTGTCAAAATCTTTGCTAGTATCACGCCAGTATTTATCCCATATTCCTTTTTGAGCTGCTAATGTCAAAACATTTTGAATGTCCGAAACATCTACAAATCCAAATTCACGCGAATCGCCACTTCCCTTTCTGTTGTCTCCCATCACAAAAACTTTACCCGTAGGAACAGTAATTCTTTTACATTCACTAAGAAATTCTTCGCCAAATGTCGTTTGCGGGCCTGCAGTGTACGGTTCTTTCAGTGGTTTCCCGTTAAGATACACAATACCACCCCTCAATTCCAATGTATCTCCTGATAATCCAATGACTCTTTTAACAAATCCACTCGGTGATCCATATTGTTTGCGTGAGATTTCGTCAGTTTTTTTATTTTCAAATATAACAATATCCCCTCGCTCTAAAGTATGGTTGAAAAATTGCGTGCCAAATACTCGAAATCCTGTCGGATATCGGTTGAACTCTGGTGTTACGACTACTTGTCCAAAATTTTCTTTATCTGACGCCCCTGTACCTTTTGGGAATGTCGGAGACATTGAACCAGTTCCGAAAATATTCTCCATTATCGGTGAATACCCAAATAATCCACCGTACAAATTGACAAATATAACAAAGGCCAATATATATGCACCAACCCAAATAGGCATTAATAAAACATTAAAAACAGTTGCGGCGAAAAAAATTAGACGGCTATGTATTCTTTTTTTTGTTTCACGGTGACTATATATCTGCCGTAACATAAAAAAAGGAAAAATTGTAACTATGCCGCAGATTTTAAACAAGAAAAATATTTTTTTCGCTAAAGAAAAAAATAAACGCCATAGGAGAATTTTTCTGAAAAAGGACGCAAAATCGGGAAGACCCCATAGGGCATATAACCTCAATTGTCCAAGTAGCTGAGCCATGGCTGGATTTTACCACAGACATCCTCTAGCGTCAACCTATAGGTCTTTATTAAGGACTAATTTTTCTTTGAAAGCAGTTTTGAAAAAAATGATTTTTTATCTTTCAAGATCTTCCCTGATAACCAAAAAGTTCCAGATACATAACCTCCAACAACAGGCTTTTTGTTAAGTAATGATGGATCAGTAACTATATCTATCTCCCCACCTAAAGTATCAACTATCATCCATATAAATGAATTCTCTGTAAATTCATTTTTCCTCTCCTCAAATTTGATTATTCTACCTGTAAATTTTGCTACCGCTTGTTCCCTTTTGCCTTTACTGACAAATGAGCCTATTGGAATAAATGAATTAGAAGCGAATTGAAGAGGCTTTCCTTCCTTATTCTTACCTCCTAATTGAGCAATATCACTTTTGTAGTATTCCTTTTCTATATCAAAACATTCAATTTTTTCTGCAAATGCAGTTAATTGAATATTTGTAAGGTAGGGGAAATCAAAATTAGGTACTGTATAAAAGTGAGGCGATTCAAACAAAAAGGGATACTGACCAGTTTCAGGATTTTCGTCAACGGGATCAGCCCATGCTTTAAATGATCCATCTAGAGTTCCCTCATGTCCCGTTGCCGAGTAAATAATACTAACTTTTCTAGAAGATTCTCCTAAAAATCCAGGCGTCATACCTATAACTTCACCTTGATCATTTAATTGAAGCCAAAGTTCTGCACCAGATTTAAGTTGCCACTTTATATATGAACCATTATATGCACCAACCCGTTTACCTTTCTCAAAAGTATGTTGAGCAATTTGCATAAATTCGGATTGATCTTTAACGTTAAAACCAATATCCGATAAATGACTTACCATAGCTGAGATTATAGCATAAATAAATCTTATAGTGTATAATGCCCATGAATATGGAATTACTTGGCAACTTATTCGGGACTATATTGCCCATCGCCTTTTTAATAGTAATTGGTTTCTTTCTATTTACAAATAAAGGTCGAAGCATTGGTAGAAATTTGGCCTTTGGAGAGGTCATCGAAGATTATGGCATCATTGGTGAAGAGTTTGGCGGAAAACAAAAGTATATACTGCTTAAGTGTAAAAAGAATCTTGAAACATTCTATGTCCTAGAAGTACAAAGAAGCGGTTTTGGCTCTTATAAAGTTGATATGTTTAAACTAAACCAAGAGACTACCCAAAATCTTCAAACCTTACTTAGATAATGCGTCGGAGAGAAAATTAAGTCGATATTAACTTTTTGCAATTATCACCTGATGTTTTTCTCCTCCAGATCCATCTATCTCATTTAATACTATTTCAAAACCTGCTTTCTCTACCATCTCACTATTTTTCTCTGCCCCATAATGGCTCCAAAACATTTCCGCACCATGAAAATTCTCTTTTCCTTCCCACTCACTTGCACCCATGGTAATTAATAGAGCACCTCCATTTGGCATAAAAGAAGCAAATGTTTTGAACATTTCTTGATGTCTTTCCCGAGGTGTATGAAAAATTGCATAAAATGAAACTATGCCATTAACACAGTACTCACCTTCTTGTAATGATGACATATCCTTCACTTCGTAAAACGCCTGAGGAACGTTCTTTTTTGCCAATGCAATCATCCGTTCAGAGATATCAATACCATTTACGGCAAAACCATTTTTTACTAGAAATTCATCAACCGGTTTCCCAGCGCCACAACCGACATCAAGCACCGTTTTTCCTGTATCTACTAATGTACTAAAAATCTTTAAGTATTCTAAACTTTCAAACTGACCTCTACTACTAGTAGTTATCAGCAGCTTTATTGTAACCTTTTTTAACAAAGTCGTTAGTCATATTGTAAATAGTTATTCATTTCACTTCCTTTACCTCTCTGATATTCTTGAAACCATCTACTTGTTCCGCAATCTGTTGTCCTGACCGTACCATCATGCTTCGATTATATTAAGCTCTTCTCACAACGTCAACCTTAATGTAGTCAAAAAAAACTGTTATGTAAAACACTAAAATCCTCACCGACGTTGGTGAGGATTAACATGATGATTTAAGGCTAAAATCGACGAAATTTATATCGCCTACCTTTACCAATAAGGGAGTAGGTTGGGGTAGGCAAATAGTAAGTACCATAGCAAATGACTTTTCTAAACAGCAATTCTTCTTTATATCTGTGAGTATACTTCACAGCTTCTTATAGGTTTATAAATTAAATAAAGTTAACGCATATAATCTCTGCTACAATATTTCCAATGGAACAAAATAGCAAAGCAAATAGATTACATGCCCTTGATGGATTACGGGGTTTGGCAATTATATTAGTTTTTTTAAGTCATATTAACGCAACGTTCATCAATCGATCAAACTTCATAGAAAGCTATATTTTTGAAAGTGGCGTTCTTGGAGTAACCTTCTTATTTATCCTATCAGGTTTTTTAATGGCTTATTTGTATCCTCAAACCCAAAATAAAATGGCATTCTTACAAAAAAGATATACCCGTATATTCCCTCTTTTTTTAAGCATGTGTACGATTAATTTTATTCTTAGTTTCATGCCCACTGCTCAATGGTATATTGTTCTAGGAGTACTACTGAGTATCGCTATTTTTTCGCATAGTATTTGGGTTTTTATCGTAAAGCGATATGTACTAGGTAACTTCACTAAAATAATTTTCTATGCCTTTATTGGCATTCAGATACTAACTGGAATGTTCTATTTGTGGATTGTGAGTCATCCTGCGGTTTTTTATTATCAACAACTCCCCCTGATAACCCGAGCTTTTACAAATTATTTCGTTAATGCTACGTTAACATTTCCCATAGGCAAATATGTTACGATGCTTGATCCTGTATATTGGAGTCTTGCCGCTGAAGTATTATTTTATATTCTGTACCCGTTTATTTGCGTTCCAATCATATCCTATATGTCAAACAGAAATAAAGGCACAAAAATAGTACTACTAATCTGTCTTATCCCCTTCTTTTTGAGCATTTATATGGTCTCACAACATATTTTGTATCTCAGTCTTTTTCGATTTCAATTATTTTATTACTTTGTTACCGGAATGACACTCGGTTATGTATATCGAAAGACTCCAGATACCATTTCTAAAATGAAACATTTGTTCCCCAAAGGATTCTCTTTTCTAAGTATAATCGTGTTCTTTGGATGTATCTACCTTGCACATACTTTGGGGCAGAATAACCAAACGCTTGAGATATGGCTTGAGATTTTCTTTGCGCTTCCATTTACTTTTCTTGTGGCAGTAGCATTATCCCATGATACTGCATTAGCAAAATTTTTCCGCTCAAAAATGCTTGTCTATATTGGGACTATTAGCTATTCGTTGTATCTTAGCCATATGTTGGTATTAAATACAATGATTCATGTAACACATCAGCCAAATTCTGCAATTACTACGTTTTTTTATATACTTCTAACCTTTGGAATATCTATTCTCCTTTCAAGTGTTTTATATTTTCTGCTTGAAAGACCATACTTTATACGTAAATATGCAGAGAAAAAATCAGGAGTATTTCTTTATACACCCAACAGAAATATACCAATACTCTTTGGAAGTATTTCATTGGGACTTTTACTTCTCATCTTTATCATTTATCAATCTAATGTAAATTTTTTTACTCTTGCTCAGCCAGAAAATAATGCTATAGTTATCCCGAAAAATGCAGATCCTTTAATATCATTGAGCAAGAATGCATCGGTAACAATGCAATTTACTGCTGCTTATAACAATTTGGGTATTATGACGCTTCATCTGTTACACAATTCACTACCAAATAAAAAATTTGTTCCCCAACAATATACCTTTCAAATTAAAGAAAAAGGGGCAGCCAATTGGTATTCAACTTCTACATTTTATATAACACACCCAACAGATATGTTACCTGTATCCTATGGTTTTCCTGTCATTAGTAATGCAGCAGGAAAGACGTATATTGTTTCATTATCCCAACTCGTTCCTTCATCTTCTGAATATATTTTGTTAGATAATGAAAAAAACAGTATGGATGGTGTTTACTTTATTAATAAAAAAACTATTATTACAAATCCCCAGCAATTAATTACTTTCCTGGAAAATAAATTTTTAACGGTTATCAACACTAATGAAGCTCTGAAAGAAATTGAACTAGCTCTCCCCTTTATTCTTTTTAGTTTGTATGTATACAGCACATCTATTCGGATTATAAAATTAAAAAGTACCAAAAGATGACGTTTTATTCATTCACCACACGACTTGCAGTAATGTAATTACATGCACAATCATTACATATATTCGTTATAATGAATTGTGGATTGAAGTTAGATTACTTGTATGGGAAAGGTATTCAGAGGAATCAAATCTATTATAGTCGTAATCGAAATAATCGGCGCCATGCTGAGTGCTATTTTTTTCGTTATTGAAAAATTCAGAGACATGAAAAAAATGCACAAACCCCAGACTCCGACCACATAATACAAGTGGATAAAAAATAATTTCTTCCAGAAAAAAATTTTTGGGTACAAAAAAGAGTGGGGCTAGCTAAAATTACATCGTATTAAACGACAATTCCCGCGGATTACTACTCATTATTTCTGCCTAAGTAGTCCAACGGGTTTGTCTATTTTTGATTACCTGAACTTATCTATTACTTATAATAGTGAAAGGATGTAAGAGATACCTACTGATGAGAGTAAGAAGGAAGTATGGAGAATAGCTCAAAATAAATCTTCCGATTTTTATTTCTTGGAATGTGTTTTCAGCCATGCAGAGATTTCTTCAATCTCCGGATGAGAATTCTCTATATAAAGCGCATATTCCACTACCTCTTTTTGTGTTGCATCAAAGATATATCCATCTAATTCTAAAAATGTCATAACGGCAAACATTGCCGTTCTTTTGTTACCATCTACAAATTGATGATTCATAAGAAGTGAGTGCACCAATGCTGCTGCTTTATCAAAAATTGATTGGTAAAGATCGATACCATCAAACGTTGCTTGCGGACGCTTTACTGCTGATTCCAAAAGTCCTAAATCACGCAATCCATGTGAACCACCAAACTCATCAATTGCAATACTGTGTAAAAGCAGAATATCTGCAACTGTCAGGTATTTCATAATGGGGTTATTTTTTGGCGAGTTCGGCAAATGCACCTTTATATCTCTTTAAGAGGCTTTTTGCAACTTTATATACTTCAGGGTCTATTACTTCATCCACTATCTCCTGCGGATTAAAATCAATAATTAATCGTTTTTTGTCAGGTTCGAACTGCACCTTTGCCACGTCAACGTCCCCGACTTGTTTTAATACTTGGCTTGAAATGGTAATTGCTTTTGAATTTCCTACATTTATTAATTTCTGCATCATATTATAACGATGTTATAACGATATACCCAATCTGTCAATAGGTTATTTTCGATAGCAATACGTGTATCAAAATCCCCAACTTTGTATATGCAAACATATACCAAACAAATGCCATTACGAAAAGTATATATAGTAAGTAAAAATTATTATACAATTTGATGGTGCGGAAACCATCAAAAAAAACGAAAAAACGAAGCTAAATTGAGAAAAAGTTTCTTCCCTATATTCTTATATATAAATATATAAGAGAGAAGAAAAAATAATAGAATAAAAAAATAATTACATAACATATAATATTTAATTTAATAAGTTTTGTATCATAATCATACTTTTGGAAATGGTAAATAACTCAAATCAAAGCAAGCTGCAAACATGTCCCAAACAAGGAATATGCCAGATATCTCCTACTCGTGCCCGCTGTTTGGGATAATGCATAAAACATCAATCACATAGGTAAAGCTCTCGGCGGTAAGTAGTCAAGTGCAATTGGAAACCCTTCGTTTGCTTGTGGAAATTCAGTAAAAGGATAATCAAATAACGTTCCTTCTCTCAGAGATAAAGCAACACTACGAACCGTATCACCAAACAAATCAACCTCTACCAATGGAATTTTATGCTGTGAAATTACATCCCATATTTGTTCAGCGACGAATGCACTTTCAGTGTGAGACCCTGTAACTTTGTCTTTTCGACCCCCTACCATTCTTGCCTCAAATGCATCTAGTGGATGTCCCATGTCCAAAAGAGATGTTATTGCATCTTTTGTACCTTGTCTCGCATCAGTTATTATGGCAGAATGTGAAAATTGTCCAAATTTTATATCTGGAGCATAAAGAGTCAAAGCGACACATTTCCCCAATGGTTCAGTCTTTATATAGTGAAGCCCATTAGCATCGTAATAACCAGCACCTCGGCGTAAAAAAGGTACATTCGCAACACCACTTTCAGCAGAAATATCAATTACTGGACGTGGTTGTCTTCTCACCACACCAAATTCTTTATCAAAGACAAGTCTTGATTGCGGTAAAGCGCCAACTCCTAAACTCAAATCAATCCCTCCGCCTACTTTCGCATAAGCATCCTTATACCCGGTAACATGCCTTTCAAACTTACTCATTGCAGGCGTATTGTAACAATATGACCATGCAAAGTCAACCTATAGTAATTATCGTGAACACAGCAGTTACTAATTTCCTCTAGCTTCTTGAAATTCTTGAAACGTATCTACTTGTTCACTAATTTGTTGGCCTGAGCGCAGTACATACAGCGGATTTACTAATTGACCTGAAGCATCTTTCTGAAAATACCTGGCAATGAACCATGGATGTGCTTTTTCACCAAATCTTCTTGCCATCACTTCCATTTTCATGGCATCGTGTTGATCATAAGGAAGTTGTAATACAGGCGCTTTTTTAAGTTCATCACTCGTCGAAAGCCCCAACTTTTCAGCTACCCATTGTAAAACTTCTTGTTGAACCTGGGAATTTTCGTCAAAGAGGACAAAATCAGATGCATCCGCTTCTCCATCACTTTCTCTGCCTGTACTTTTTTCTCTCCCAACGAGTGAGTAATCTGCATCATAGTGTCCAGCTAATGTAGCTTCCCCCATCTCTATAAGGGTACGAGCTTTTTCCGCTAGTACTTTTTTTTCAAGTATTGCATCTTTTTCCTTATGTTCCCGAGATTTTTGTCCATTACTAACATTTTCTTGTTTTGTTGATTCACCAATATCTCCACCTTCATTCATACTTCATTAGTAAAAACTCCATGCATATCCTATTTATTTTTCTGCAGTTATGACAATCGCTTGTATGGTCGTATGTATTTCTCCATGGCCGAAATGCTTTATCATTGCTTTTTCTACTGCATCGGTTGCATCATTCAAACTCATGCCCCTTGCAACAATTTCATTTCTGACAGGTACTCCTTGCGTATACGAATAAGCTGGGATATGCGCTGATGTAGCATGAGTTTGTTTTGTGACCGTTTCACTGTGTATTTTTTTAAAACCCGCCTTACCTAATTGTTTTTTTATTTCGTTTTTATCGGAATAGCCATACGGTACTCGACTCAGAAACGAAGGAGGATCATTGGGAAAAAGAGTGTTAAGTGTTTGCTGCGTAATTGCCGCATACGTATTCGCTTCAACACGATCCCATACAGTAAAAATGAACACACCCTGAGGCGTTAACACTCTTTGTACCTCTTGATAAAATTTCACCTTGTCGGGTAAAAACATCGCCCCAAACTGGCAAACAACTGCATCAAATGACTCTTGTTCAAATGGCAACTGCATGCCATCTGCTTGTCTCCACTCAATGGGACGACTTGTTCCTTTTTTAATCCCTTCATCAAGCATCGCCTGATTGAGATCTGTTGCTACAATTGAGACATTTTCGGATAATTCTGAGGCTAATAATCGAGTCACCACACCTGTCCCTGCGGCAATTTCCAATACTCGTGTGGGTGAATATTTACGTAGGCGATTTATGAGATCGTGAGCATATTGTTCAAAAATAAGTGGGACAAGATATTTCTCATAAATCTGGGGAATTACATCGACAAATTCTTTATCACCTTTGTGCATACTATACGTATTCTATTACTCCTGATGGTAAAAAACAACTAAATTTCATGTAATCGGAAGTCGGAAGTAAAAAGTAGTACCTCTGTTTTCTTTACTTTTTACCCAAATTTTCCCATGATGTTGCATAATAATTTCTTTAGAAATGTATAACCCCATACCGAATCCTGGAATATTATGCACATGTGATCCTTCTGCTCGGAAAAATCTATCAAAAATTTTATCAATATTACTACTTTTTATTCCAATACCGAAATCTTTTATTTTTATGGAAACATCTTTTTGTGTTGCTTTTAAAATAATTTCTATCTTTTTAGCGTTAGGCGAATATTTAATTGCATTCGTTAAAAGATTAATAATGACTTGTTCAATCCGTCCTTTATCTGCCGAAATTTTAGAATCAACATTATACTGGAAATTAATTTTATGTTGCGTTGAAATAAATAATATATTTTCTACGCAACTTTTGATTAAATCAACAAGTGAGAATTCTTCCATTTTTAATTGCAAATTATTCGACTGTACTTTTGATACATCAAGTAATTCATTTACCAGATAATCAAGTTTTTCTATTTGCTCATTCATTTTGGGAAGATAGTGTCCCAGATTGGCATTGTTTTTACTTAAAATTTGAGCATATAATTTCAAACTCGTAAGAGGCGTTTTTAACTCATGACTGGCGATACCGATAAATTCATCTTTTTTTCTATCTTGATCCATCATCGATGTAATATCGATTATTCTTGCAATAAATATGTCTTTACTTATTGGAGTAATAACACTCAAAAAATCAAATAATTTGCCATCAATGAAGTATTGCGATTTTATCGTCTGAGAAATATTTTTTTGCATTGCAAGCCTGATTTGCGGTAATGATTCTTTTGCTCTAGAAGTACCGATGATTTGTGCTATTGTTTTTTGCTTCATAATTGATAAATCAACAATTGCCATTTTTTCATATGCTGTATTTGCTTCAATAACAATTCTATCGACTATTTCTCTTTTTTTATTTCGAATTACTTTATAAATTGCGATACCGTCTTGCATTGACTCAAAAAGCGTTCTATATTTTTTTTCACTTTCTATAAGTGCATCCTGAGCCTTCTTTTTTTCTGTAATATCAGTTATTGTGCCCAAAATTGCTTTTTCTCCACCATAGTTAATCAATTTAGTAGCAAGAATTGTATTTAATTTTCTTCCTTCTTTTGTGATTAACGCATATTCATATGGTTTAACTTCTTTACCTTTTGCATGAAGCCTAAAATTTTTAATTACTAAATCTCGGTATTCAGGAGCTGTGATGGTTAAATGAGTAAAGGTCGGTGAATAAAATTCTTTCAGGCTATATCCGGTAACCTCTTCGCAACGTTTATTAGCATACGCAACTTTTCCACCTACATTGATAAAAATCATATTGGGTGATTGTTCTGCAATCGTTCTGAATTTCACTTCTGATTCGATTACTTCATCGCTAATTTGTGTATATAAAACATTTTTTTGATTCATAACAGTTATTCTTTCGGAGTAAATCTCACCTGAATTCCTCTTGATGGAGTTTTTTCCAATCTTTCCAGATAGTCGTAAAAATTGCTTGGAGTAAACCTATTGCAGGAGCACCAAAAAGAACGCCGTAGAATCCAAACAAATCTGATGCAACCAATATTGCAAGAAGGGACACTAACGGATGAATACCCAGTGCCCTGCCAACAATCCTCGGGCCAACGATATCAGCTTCAATGATATGTAACCCGATAAAATACAGTAATACCAAGAGAGCTATGAGCCATCCTTGCGTTAAGGCAAGAAGCACACAGGCAGTTCCCGAAATGAATGTTCCCAATATGGGGACAAATTCCATAATAAATGCAACCAATCCCAAAAGAATGGCATACGGGACATGGAAAATCGCCATACCTACTCCCACTAATACGCCGATTATCATTGAT
This sequence comes from uncultured Gammaproteobacteria bacterium, assembly GCA_964540055.1. Taxonomy (GTDB): domain Bacteria; phylum Patescibacteriota; class Microgenomatia; order Levybacterales; family UBA12049; genus JACDET01. The sequence goes on from CAZILC010000009.1 coordinate 23,694, forward strand.
AACAGTAATTGTCCACGGATATAGGCACCGACCACCCGGTGCAAGGTTTGAAGAAAAAACTGCACTTTACCTCTGTGAGAAAGCGGGATATTCGATGCATCATTGAGCCAATTTGCAATTCTCTCCCCATCCGTTAATAAATAAATACTAATAACAATAACAATTGTTGTACTCAACACAGAATCTAAAATATGACCTATGAGTGGCAGGATATTGGTTGCAAACTGTTCAAGATATTTCGTAAGTTCCCGCCCTGCAGCAAGTACTGATTCTTGAGAAAGGCCAAAAGAATTAAGAAAAAGAAAAATTGGTGGAACTTGTTGTGGACTGGTATAAAAAAAGATTTTATGAATTGTTGGGATAAGCGCGGTGATTTGTGAAATAGCAATTTGTAATGAAAAATAGATAAATGTGCCAAAAGCACAAATGAGAACTACATAGATAATAAGAATTGCCCAAATACGGTTCATATACCTTTGGAGAAATTTCATAACCGGAAAAAGCATATAGGCAAGAACGCAGCCAAAAATGAGAATAATCAATGAGTGCCAAATTTTTTGAATAATAAAAAACAAAACGGCAATAACACCAATCCAAGCAAGAATCGTTAACGGTAGATCACGTCGTTGTGTAGTTTTAACAGGCAGTTGGTAAGAACTTTGTGTTGCCATTGCAATCGTAGTTTATACAATGATTATATCATTCATAATGCATTTGGTCATAAAAGGTGATTTTTCTTTAAATCAGCGTGCAATTTCTCAGGACTTTTAAATAAAAAAGTATGTATTCCCATCTCCTTTGCAGATGGTAAGAATTCAGCCTTGTCATCAATAAATACTGCTTCCTCAGGCTCAACGTGAGCTTTTTTAAGGACAAATGTATAGATTTGAGGATTTGGTTTTCTCACTCCTACTTCGTGGGAGAATACACCATCTTCAAACCAGTCAATAAAATGATATCGAGTGTTTATTTTTTCAACACGATCTTTTACATTATCTGATAAAAAATATACCTTATATCTTTGTGAAAGTTCCTGTATAAGTCTTCTTGTCCCTGCAATTACTTCGTAGCCTTCTATCCATTTTTCCTCCAATGTATCTATATCTTCATCAATTTGAAGCTCATGCAACGATCGTTTCCAAAATTCATCACGGGTAATTTTTGCTTCTCTATACAGGGTTGCTGTAGGCCCATCAATAATCTCTTTTACAAATGCTTTATCAAGAGAATAGGTAGTTGCGATAAAATCAATAAATTTTTTTGTGCCATTTGTAAATACTACTCCGCCTAAATCAAATAGTATCGCTTTGATCATTGTTGGGTTTTTTCTCTTTCTAACAAGTAGATAGTATAGTGGTCATTTAGTGGCCATTTTTTGAGTATTTTTGACGGCTTAAAAAATGCTACTTCATAGGACATGGTATCGTAGACATTGGAATTACTCTTTTTAACAACAAATAAATAGGTATTGTGATAATAATCGTCATAATTAATGGTAACGTTATCCCTCTTTAAGAGGTATTTTATGACATATGCCTCAGTGTTGTAATAGGCTAAATTGGCAACATTATAATCCTTAAGATGTTGCGACTGAATAATTTGATACGCTTTAAATTCATCAGGATAGGACCAAAATGGCGCTGGTGACCAATATGACTGCTGTGGTTTGTGAAAATTATTTATTGCAGTCCAAGAAAACAGTACAACAGCTAGTACTCCACTCAGTACGATGAAATTTTTGCCCTTAGAAAGCTTGTTTTTGATTACGCCCAGTAACACGACCAGTAACATAAATGAAATACTTAAATAATAATGCGGTGTATAGATATTCCCCGCAGAATTAAGTTCCGTTCTGTGTTGGTAAAATAATAGAAACGTGCGAATATGATAAAAATCGTGTTTTAACTCAAATAAAATAAGCGGAGAAAAGCCGATTGCGAGTCCTACGAAAAAATGAATTAGAAGAAGTGGCGAAATTCTTTTGATCACAAAATAATAAAACGCAATTCCTCCAATTACAAAAATGAACTGGTAATGAAATTGAAAAAGAATCCCAAGAAATATTGCAATCAAAATAAAAAGTTTTTGCGATTTATATGCATGTTTTTTATAAAGTCCCATCAACAAAAGTAATATCGGCAAAAGGGAAAGCTGATAATTTGGATTCCAGTGAAAACGGGTATATGCCACATAATACGGCAGAAGCGAATAGATAATAACCATAAGTATTGCACTTTTTTTATCGAGTAATAACTTCACTCCGTAATACAAGGGAATAACCATAACCGCACAAAAAAGCATAAAAAGATAGGACGAGCTGATTGGCTCAAAATTTGTCAAAAGAAGAAACGGAAAATACATGTAATAATATGCAGGACCTTGGTAGATGAAATGGCCTTGATAATTTGGGGAACTGGCACGATTTCCAATCAGTGGGATTTTATGCATTCTATAGTCCTGCAAAATATCTGTTGCCTGAATTCCCTGATCATCGGAGAAATTCAAATGCTGTGTAAAATAAACTGATCTGACAAAAATAAAGACTACAACACAAAGGAGTAACAAAAAGTGTTCTTTTTTAAATAATTTTTTCATCAAAGCTTATTAATGATATCTGAGTAGCTCAACATTTTCAACTCACGCTTTATATTTTTTTGCGACAAACCCTAAAAGGAGTAAGGAAACAAAGCTAATCAATGCGCCAAGATAAAAAGATGTAGGTCTATAGCTAAAATGAACTATATGTTTCCCTTCAGGAACCTGAACTGCTCGAAACGAATAGTCTGCAAGCATAATAGGAGTAGATTTTCCATCAATTGTTGCCTGCCATCCCGGATAAAAATTATCTGATAGAAAAAGTAGTCCCGCTCTTTTAGTAGTAGTTTTAATTTCAATATCATTTGCTGCATATTTGGAAATCGTAACTGGTGTTATTGCAGAGGGATGGGGAGAAAATGTTGGTGCAGTGCCAACAATTAATTTTTGCCGATACGGAAATGCCGGATCAAACAGTGTTTGTATTTCCTTATCCTTTTGACTAATTACCGTATAGTCATAACTGACAAAAGCTCGAGGAAGTGCCTTTGTATTCTCAAATATTTTCCATTTGTACGATTGGTAGACCAAATGAAATCTGCTTGGAGGGAATTTGCTTGGCCGTGGATCCCAATTCCTGGGTGCACTATCGTCTTTGTCCATCAGATACTTAACACCTAACAGATTTAACAACACTTGCTTTCTATACGTATCCGCAACAGGAAGCGATAAGGGCAAAAGCGCATCAGAACGGGGAAGATCTGTCTCAAGTTTTCCTGTTTTTCCTGCATACACTAGTTCTGAATAATTTTTTATATATAAAGGATCATACCCTTCAGGCGTTTGCAATCTAAACTGCACCATGAGATTTGTCTCAACATCTGCTGTGTCATACCCATAGACTCTATCACTTCCTGCTATCTCTTGCAGTTTAGTCATAAGAGGATGTGGAGGGAACATATATTGCGCTGGCGCTAACGGTAAATATTTATTCAAAAAATATGAATATTCAAAACCCATACAAACAAAAAGAATTATCCAAACAACAAAAAAATGTTTGGTATATTTCTTAAGTAAAATAGTAAGCCCCGCTAAAAATGCAATAGCTGTTGGCAAAATGATATTGTGTTTTGTTACCGTGAGATGTACAGGATCAATACGTAACGTCAAAACCAGTATCCACATCACAAGATATATGGCTAGAAAAAAAAGTACTGGTGGCATAATTTTCCGAAGCTTCATTGATTGAATTGCTTCTACACCGTATGCAGAAGTAATTACAAAACCTAGCGCCGCAAGAAACGTCGTTCGGGAAGGTAGTTCCGTATTCAGAAGAGGAATTGGTGATCTAAATAATAATTCTGCAACCGGTGGAACAAATGCTACAAGATATGCAATGACTGCAAGTACTGCAGACAACCGAACAAGTTTATGTTTAAACTGTGTGTAAAACCCGATAAATGCTACAAGCAGTACAACAATTCCGGAATAACTCATAAATTCACCATAATCCTTCCCCCAAAAATTATTTGTCGCAGGATTACCAAAAAAATCCGGGGCAAATAGCATCGCAATATGAGATGGTGGTGAAATATATTTATGAAATACTCTTGTTGCAGTTATCTTGTCTTGTACTGAGTGTGAAAGTAATTCGTACGTAGGGATAACTTGTATAGCTGCGAGTGAAAAACCTAAAGAGAGAATAAAAAGACTTACAATTAATTGGGCCTTTGTGAGTTTATTCCAACCAATATAGATAAGATACGATAGAGAAAATAATAGAGCATATGCGGTTGCTTGCGGATATCCTGACAACAGAGAACAGGTAATTCCTGTTGCAGCCAATACCAGAAAATATCCTTTTTTCGTATTAATAAATTTTGTAATTCCCCATAAAATAAATGGAAACCACAAAGCAGCATGACCGATAATTCCCATTTCAAACCAGACATCTAAAAAACCTAAAAAGGCAAATCCAATTCCAGCAAATATACCTGCCAATCGTGAAAGTCCGATACTTCGAATGAACATATACATAAAGCTTGTTGCAAGAATTGGTTGGATCATAATGTAGATAATCCAAGCTGCTTGAGGTTTCAGAAATAAAAATAAAATATTGAGAGGATAAAAAACTGCAGATTGCAAATTAGCTATCAGCGGATTGCCGGCAAAAGAATAGATATTCCATAAAGGAATAATTCCTTGTTTTATATATTCCATAGCTAACAGTCTCCATGGATACATCATGCGCACCACATCAGCAAGGATAAATTCCTTATGCGTTGTCCAGGGAGAAAATCCCGCCCATCCGCCACTGTTATACGGGAAAAACCATGATACTAATAAATCACCGGGGAAAGGTACAAGATGAGACATGAACACTTTTCTAAAAATAAAAATATAGATTACTAAAAAAATAAGTACAGGCCAAAAGCGGCGAAGCATGCGTGAAATTTTATGTAAAAAAGGAGAATGTTTCATTGAACAAGAAACGTTACTGTTTTATATTCTATACTTCAGCTTCAGTATAACACAAATATTCGGATATATTTAAAACTTTACTGGTACCAACCAAAATTAATAGTCTTCTTGTAATTTTTGCAAATCTACAATAACCAATTGGCGATAGGTAAATGAAATAATTTTCTTTTTTTCAAGTATCTTTAATTCTCTTGTGACATTTTCTCTTGAAACATTTATGGATTCAGCAATTAATTTGTGCGTTATGGGTAACTCTATACGGATAGTCTCTCCATCAGGTATACCAAACCTATTCACAAAAAAAAGCAATCTATTTTTTAATTTTTGCCTAACGGTATCTTCTTCAAGATTTTCTACGCGGTCCACATAGGTCCTTAGATACACCAGAAGAATATCAATAACATCCAAAGCAGCCTTGTGTGATGTATTAATATACTTAATAAACACTTCTTTTTCAACCAATTGCATTGAACCATCAGAAATGGCTTGAATATACATATCATGACGAACAGTATTACTATTTATAGTCCATGCCAAAGGAAAGACATCACCCTTTTTAAGAATTGTTTGAATTCTTCTTTTATGCGTTGTTGATTGACTATACGAAACAATAAACCCTTCAGTTACTTGATATATTCCCAGAGGTTCTTTTTTGGGAGTTATAAAAAATTCTTTTTTTTTAAAGTGGACCGTCTTGCCGTCTTTAAATAAATCTGTAAGTGTGGACATGGCTAGTATTATACATTATTTACCCCTCTAAACCTATAGAAATTTCCCTCGTTGACAAGCATGTGATAAATATCACATACTTAATTCTAGAGTTATGAACAAGTTAACCAAGTTATCAGTAGGAATAATTGCATCAGCATCAATGGCTTTGGTATTCACGGGTATATCATTTGCCCAGTCATATAATCAGGGAATGGCAAGCTGGTGGCAAATGAATGTACCATCGGGAACGAAATGTTACAATGTGTATTATGGAGCAAAATCTAACCCAAAACAATATGCTGTACGCTGTGTATCCAATAAAGTAACTTCTATTACTATTAAATACTTAAATCCCGGAGTGACTTATTATTATGAAGTCGTAGCACTTGGCTATAATGGAAAAGAATCAACCTTGCCTACAGTCAAACCTCTTTACACCACTCAAATGGAAAATAGTAAATGGTAAACTATTTATCCAACTCCTCACAAGTTTATTTATGTACTTTTTTTGCAACAAGCTAACTACCTATTTGAGAGTCTTTCAAAGTCTTCATCGCTTAGTTGTATATGCATAGCTTGACTATTCTCCCGCAAATGTGTTTCGGACAATGATCCGGGAATTGGGAGCATTACAGGTGATCTCTTAAGAAGCCACGCTAATGCAAGTTGTTCGGGAGTTGCGTTATATTTCTCTCGCATCTGTTGTAAAATCCTAAACTGGGATGCATCAAAATGTAATGGGAAAAAAGGAATAAAAACCATGTTCTCTTTTTCCGCATACGCAATCACATCATCATACATTCTGGCAGATAAATTGTACTCGTTTTCTATTGCAACTATTTCAACATAGTTCCTTGCTTCTTCAATTTGCTCAATGGATACTTGAGAAAGTCCAATATGTTTTATTTTCCCTTCTTTTTGCATTTCTTTTAAGAACAGTAGTGATTCTTTTAACGGGACTTGTGGATCAACACGGTGGAGAAAATAAAGAGGAATAGTTTTCAGTTTCAGTTTTGTTAAACTTGCATCAAGTTGTCTTTCTAATGTTTTAGGACTTGCATCAATACGAAAATCAGGCGCAACCATTCCCCCTTTGGTCGCAATTAGTACCTTCCCATACGGCGCCAACATCTCTCCTATTACCTCTTCGCTCTGCCCACTTGAATATGCGGATGCGGTATCGATAAAATCGATACCTAATGCTACAGCATGTCTAAGGGCTTCTTTTGATTGTTCAGTATCATGAATTCTATTAGTTCCCAAACCAATACGATGTACACTACTATCTCGTCCAATGGAAATTGTATTTTTAAGCATAGTAAAAAGTATAGTGAAATAAGTACCTTTTTCTGTAAGAATCCAACTACATACAATTTGCTCTTACTTTTCTTTATTCTGAGCTAACGGTAAACTGAAAAAAAATGTGGAGCCTTTTCCCTTCTGACTAGAAACCCACATTTTTCCACTGTGCCTTTTTATTATTTCATTGGAAATATAAAGTCCCATTCCAAGTCCTGGAAATGTTTTTACTTCAGGATCTGTTACCTGGTACAGTTTTTCAAAGATCTTTTGATGTTTGTCTTTAGGAATACCGATCCCAAAATCTTTAACTGAAACAACTGCTTCGTTTTTAATTTTTTTAGCAGTGATAATAATTTTATCTTTTTTAGGTGAATATTTAACCGCATTATTTAATAAATTTGTAATTACTTGATAGATTCGGAAACGATCGCCATATACTACTATCTTTTCATTTTGATTAAATAGTAGTTCATGTTTTCTCACTGCCGGCTGCATTCCATCAATAGTATCACGTAGTATTTCGTCCAAAAAGAAATTTTCATTATTAAAACGCATTTTTCCTGTCTCAATTCTTGAAACATCAAGTAAATCATTTACTAAATCTCTAATTTTATTTGCCTGGTCTTTAATTCTGTTAACATATCCTAATGCCTCAAAATTTTCATCTTTAGATAAATAATTATGTAATATATCAAGAAACATTTTCATACTTGTTATAGGAGTTTTTAATTCATGTGATGCCATTGAAATAAATTCATCTTTCAATTTCTCCTGTTCTTTTTGTTGAGAAATATTACGAACTATTGCTGAAACCCCAACCACCTGTCCTTGCGGATCTTTTAAAGGAGAAAGAGTCATCGAGACATCAATTTTTTTCTTTTCCTTTGTTATCCGTATTGATTCAATAGATTGAATTGATTCTCCTTTAACAACTCTTTTTGTAATTTTTTCAAGTTCTGCATATTTATCAAAAGGTACCACAAGCGTATCAATTTTTTTTCCTAGTACTTCTTTAGCAGTATAGCCATACATCTTTTCAGCTCCTTTATTCCAACTGAGAACTCTATTATCAAGTGATCTACTCCAAATCGCATCAGAACTGGACTCCACAAGAGATGCAAGATGCACAAGCTCATTCTCAATTTTCTTTTTTTCTGTAATATCTCGGGTGATATTTGAGGCTCCAATTACGTTTCTTTTATCTTTAATTGCAGAGATTGAAATTGAAACACTTATTCTTTCTCCATCTTTTCGTATTCGTGTCGTTTCATAATGCTCAATATGTAAACCTTTTTTTATTCTTTTAATAATTTCTTTTTCTTCCCCTCGTAATTCTTTTGGTATTGTTATGGTCATTGGTTTACCTATTGCTTCTTTAGCAGTGTATCCAAACATACGTTCAGCACCCTTATTCCAACTCGTAATAATGCCATTAATCGTTTTACTAATTATTGCATCATCTGAGAAAGAAACAATTGCAGATAACCGCTCTTCTGCTTCAAGAGATTTTTGAGAACCTAAAAATATTCGTGCATTCTCAATGGCACTTGCAACACGTCTTGCGACTTCTTCGGCAAATACTAAATCATCTTTTGTATAGGTGCGATCCTGTCTTGTTGATGAAAAAGTAATTGCTCCGATTACTTTATTTTTAATTTTCAGCGGAACACCCATGTAGGATTTGAGATTTAGTTCATTAACGATATTTTGTACATTTTTATTGGTGCTAAATGATTTAAATGTCTGAGATGAAATCAAACTCATTATTTCAGACTTACCTGTTTGTAAAATATGATCAACACCATAGGTAGATCCAGAATCATTTTTATACGCATTGTATAATTTCTCTACTTCTTTTAATTTCTTTGGATTTGCGTGATGTGCATAGATTTCTGAGATATGTTTATTGTCATCAACCAAAATAATGCGTCCATAATCAGCAAGTGCGGGTACTATACTTCTACTAATGTTATCAAGAGTCGTTCGATAGTCTATGGACGTTCCAAGTAATTTGCTTAATGTATCGAGAAATTTTTGTCTCTCTTCTTTCTTTTTTTTATCGGTAATTTCATGAAGTATTGCAAGTATGGCGGGTTTACCTTGATACATAAATGGTACGGCTTTTGTCTCAGCAATAATAATATCACCCCCAACGCCGATAAATTTTTCCTCAACAAAAGGAGCAACCTTTTGTTTACTCAGCATTGATGTAATCCGTTCTTTAATTAGAGACTGAGAATCCGGATGAATGAAATCCATTACCGATCTACCCAACAATTCCTTTTCCGATTTAGCGCCAATCATTTTTACCGCTGTCGGATTTATATACACAATTTTTCCTCCACTATGAATGACAATTGCCTCAGGTGTTATTTCGAGTAAATGTTTATAAAATATGTTATTCTCCTGTAATACCTTTTTGGAAATGCTATGAGTACTAGCTTGTCGTGAATTGTTTTTCATTTCATTAACAACGGTATCTATCATATACTATAAATTCCAATCTGAACAGATAAAAAGGTAAGAAAAGAGTAAGTAATTAGGAGGTTTTGATTACTTTATTTCCTCAACAACGTTTCCTATGTTATTCGAAGCTAATTTGTTGATGAGCTGAAGAATGATGTTCTTTTTTTTGGTTCGGATTTTTTTGCTTTATAACTACCAGAGAGAGAAGGAGTGCAAATAGCATAAAGAAAACTCCGACAAGAAACGCCTTATCATATCCGAATACCAGAGATCCAACTTTACCAAACTGAGATGCTGATGCTGTCGCTCCTGCTGCGACACCTGCTAATATTGCCAATCCTAAAGCACCTCCCATTTGCTGAGCAGTACTTATCAGACCTGATGCAAGACCGGATTGATCTCGTCTGACACCTGATGTTGCTGCTACTATTACGGGCATAAATGTCATGCCAATACCAAATGGCATAAGAATAATAGACGGGAGCACATTAATAAAATAATTACCATTCACCGGTAACCTACTCAACAACCAAATACTTATGGCAATAACAATGGGTCCTGCAATGAGAAATCGTTTAAATCCGTATTTTGAAACCCACCCTGACACTCTTGTCGAGGTATATCCCATGATAATAGGAAAGGGAAGAAAACTTAAACCGGTAATTACCGGTGAATAGTGCATGACGGTTTGGATATAGAGTGATAACAAAAAGAAGTTACCAAACATTGTTGCAGCAACAGGTGCCATAACAAGATTTGCTCCAACGACATTTCTATTTTTAAAAATAGAAAGTGGCATAAGTGGATGATTGCTTTTTGATTCGTTATAAATAAAGAAGGAGAGTAATACGACCGTTAGTATAAATAATCCGATTATTGGCAAACTGAATATCCCCCAAACCGGTGCCATACTTATTAAAAACACCAGTACAATGAGACCTCCTGTAACCAGAACCGCCCCTGGTAAATCCAAATCATTATGCTCCGCTTCACTCTCATGGAGAGGTACAATCTTAGTTATCAGATAAGAAATGATAATCCCAACCGGAACGTTAATAAAAAAGTTCCATCTCCACCCCAAATATTGTGTGAGAAATCCTCCTAATAATAAACCCACAGCAGCACCCCCTGTTGCAACTGTCGACCAATAACCAAGCGCTTTATTCCGATCACTTCCCTCTTTAAAGGTTGTTAATACAATTGATAAAGCAGAAGGAGACATAAATGCTGCAGCAATGCCTTGTACTGCTCGAAGAATAATAAGCATCATTGCAGATTGTGAGATTCCAATAAGAAAAGAGACTAACGTAAATCCGAGCATGCCAAATAGTAATGTTTTTCTACGACCAAATAAATCCGCGGCACGTCCTCCAAGGAGTAAAAAACCGCCAAAGGTCAGTGCATAGGCAGTAATAACCCATTGCAAAGAATTTGCATCAAAATGCAACGTTTGTTTTATCGTCGGTAATGCTACATTGGTAATTGAGATATCCAAAACTACCATGAATTGCGCTACTGCTACTAATATAAAAATAAGCCAGGGAGATCGTTGTTTCATATTTATTGTATTCAATCATTATAAATGTAAATAGTTGATATTGTCAAGTATTTACAATGTAAGAATTTTAGTGTATTATACGAATATACAATATGTCCACTGTAACATTAAAAAATAATCTTTATTGGCAATTACTACGAGTTGCAATCAATGCAAAACATAATCTAATGAATATTGCAGAAAAACATAATTTAACTGTTATGCAGATGTACACACTTTGTCTTTTAGATGAAGATGCTGCAATACCAATGAATTCATTAACTGCAATGCTGCATTGTGATGCTTCCAATGTTACAGGAATTGTGGATAGATTGTTTCAGCATAAATTTATTAAACGAGAAGAAAATCCCAGTGACAGGCGGGCAAAATTAATAACATTGACCACGAAAGGCGCAAAACTTTGTGAAAAATTAACTGACGCACTAAATACTTTTCAACCGGCGACTTTTAAAGAATTATCTGATGCAGAAAAGAAACAACTGTTTACGATTTTATCAAAAACTACCCTTCTTACTTCAAATTAGCCTCACAACGTACTCCTCCATTATTGTAAGTAGTGATTAAAAAAAGCAACGGATGTATTCATTACAACAGTCGTGTCGGGGACCAAATTATGATTTGCTCCTGGATAGACATGATAATCAACAACTTTACCTTTTTGTGTAAGTACATCAGTAAGTGTTGAGGAAAAATTTACGGGAACGTCTTCATCTGCCGCTCCAACTTGTATTTGAACGGGTGCAGTTATAAAGTCGACAAACTTGGTCGGATCAAGAGCATTCCAAAAGGTCGGATTTGCATCAGGTGCGCCATTATCCTGAATCATTTTTTCAAATACATAATACGTATCTAGATCATTGCCTACAATACTATGATCTGCATATCGATGACTCCACCAATTCGCCAAATCCGATTCAGTACCAACAACGCCTGCCAAAAATTCCGCGGCTTTAATATCATGCGTTAAAACAATTTCATGAAGCGTGATATTACCACCCATGGAATGTCCAATAACCCCTATTTTTTCAGGATTTGCATCGTTATATTCTTTAATCGAAGAAAGCGCATTCATACTATCGGTGACATAATCTGGAGTAATGTAAGGCTGTGTGGGAGTTCCCTTCGAATTCCCATTACCGCGATAATCCGGTTTAAATACAATATAACCGGCTCTTGCCAGAGGAGCAACCATACTTTGATAGCTCGAAAGCGTCGAATATGATGCGGGTGGGATATAACCATGATTAAATAAAATCACAGGCCATCCACCTTTTGGTTTTTTGCCAGTTGGTACCGTTAATAGTCCGTATATTTTTAATCCGTCAGACTTATACGATACTAGATATTGCTTATAATTTACGCCTGGAGTTAGTGTTTGGTCAATGGTAATAGCACTTCCGGGATATGTTTTTTCACGCATGGATGCAATGGCAAGAGGTGATGAGATTGTGTTTGTAGGTGTAGTTGTAACGGGTTTTTTGTGTGTTAATGAAATTGTTTTTTTAGCGAGTGAGACTGAAGTTGGATACTGTAATAATTTGTAACATACTCCCCCAAATACTATGACCAAGAATAAAAAAGCCACGATGGTTTTTATCATTGCCCCATTATAAGATATGAGAAAACAAATGTAAAAGAGTAGTGAGGCTAGGCTGGCATGTTGAGGACTTCTTTGATCTTGGTGACAATTGCTTCAAGCGTCACATTGGATTTAATCAGATAAAATGCAGGTTTGTGTTCAAGAATTGATTTAATTGTTTGATCAGCGTCGGGATTGAGATTTGTGAGTATAATTACCGGTACATTATGTCCCCATGGATCACTTCTGAGGGTTTCAAGCATTGTTAACCCGTCCATTTTGGGCATAAAAATATCAAGAAGAAGCAAATCTGGATGTTCTTTTAAAGCAAGCGCCAATCCGTCTTGACCATTATCTGCAGTAATTACTGAAAACGCATTTTGCTTAAGCGTATCTGCAACTGCATCAAGCATTGGCTTTTCATCTTCAACGAGTAATATTTTTTTACTTTTGCTTTCTTCCATACCCTGAGTATAATTGACTACCTCATCAAATTCAAGTGTTACTATGGCAGTTTAATTGCTGATGATAAATTTGTTGGAACAAAGGGAAGTTCTATGGTGAATGTTGAACCTTTATTCTCTTCTGATGAAAACCTGATTTCACCTCCATTTAATTTGACTATTAGTTTGACAATATACAAACCAAGCCCTGTACCTCCCATAACATTTGCCTTGGCATTTGTCGCACGGAACATCTTGGAGAATACTTTCTCCTGTTCATTTTTGGGTATCCCGTATCCTGTATCACTGATACTTATTAAAAACATATTTTTCTTCGTCTGATCAATACTCACTCCTATGGAAATGGTTCCTTGAGCTGGAGTATAGTTAACCGCGTTTGCGATAAGTTGTTGAAATATCGTTTTAAGAAGAAACAAATCGGTTTGTATATCTGGCAATTTTTCAGCATAGGTTTCTTTAAGAGTAATTTTTTTGTCGGTAATGGTATGTTGAAAGTCTTCAAGTACTCGTTTGATTATCTTTTCAAGTGACAAGGTTTCAGGTTTGAATGGCATTCTACTTAACTCAAGTTCAGAAACGGTAAGAAGATCATTCGTTAATTGAACAATACGCTTTGAAGCATTATATAATTCTTGAATATACTTGCGCTGTGAGTCAGTCAAACCCTGAGCTTGTTGTTGCAGTAACATTTCTGCATTCCAATTGATTGTCGTAAGCGGTCCTCGCATCTGATGTGAAGCCATTGAGAGAAACTGGGTTTTAACCTGATCAATTTCTTTATCATGCGTAATATCATGGACAGTACCAACCATTCGTAATGGCTTATGGTCCAGATCAAAAAAGGTTTTAGTTCGTGAATGAAACCATTGCGTTTTTTCATTCTCAGGAAGCATGACACGAAAATCAATAGAACTTTTCCCCTCTTTAAGTGACTGCTCTATAAAACTTTTAACTTTATCCCTGTCTTCTTCAACAATATACGCCATAAGGGTATCGTTATTAACTTCTGACAGCGTAGTTACTCCAAATAGTCTAAACATCTCTTCAGTCCAATGAAATTTATTCGTTTGAATATCCCACACCCAACTGCCAAAATGAGCTATTTGCTGCGCCTCTGAAAGCTGACGTTGCGCCTCTCGTACTTGTTCAAGCTCTGAAAGATGCGGTGTTATATCATGAAGTACACAGATAATTTCCTGCGGATTTCCTTGATTATCCTTGAATACTGAACCTGAAAAAGACACACGAAGCATTGATCCATCTTTTTTTAGCGCCAAATATTGCACATTTGAAACAGATCCATCTGTTACCATTCGTGCAATTGCTGTCTGAATTGTCGATTTATCCTCTTCTGAGGAAAATTCTGCAAAATTTCTATTGATAAGCTCCTGTTCAGTCTCCCATCCGAAAATATTGAGAACTTGTTTATTCACTCTCGTAATAATTCCTTTAAGATCAAGAATAATAATTGCCTCAGGAAATAATACTACTCTCTTTTGAAAACTTGGCGTATTGCCTTGGGGTATATCGCTCATATTTGCCAGCACTATCAAGCATATTACAATTTGCAAGTTGATTCAAGAGGAGTTTTAAGACTTAAAATTAATAGGCCTGGGAGATTGGCATTACCGGAGGCATTTCGACTTCTTTTTTGGCTTTTTTCTTTGGTTCCACTTTCAATGGTTTGATTAAAGCGATTTTCAAAACTTCATCCATGTGAGTGACGAATTTAAAATGAAGATCTTTGAGCACTTCTTTTGGCACATCTTCAAGATCTTTTTTATTGTCTTTAGGAAGGATAATAGTTTTGAGTCCGGCTCGGTGTGCTGCAATAACTTTTTCTTTAACTCCACCGATTTCCAAAGCTCGTCCGCGAAGGGTAACTTCTCCTGTCATGGCAACTTTTCTATCAATCGCTATTTTAGTCAAAGCTGAAACAATGGCAGTTGTGATTGCCAAACCAGCCGATGGACCATCTTTTGGCACTGCGCCTTCAGGTACATGGACATGGACATCAATCTTTTGATAGAAATTCTCAGGAATACCCAAATCTTTCGCACGTGCTCTGATATACGACATAGCAGCCTGGCATGATTCTTTCATGACATCACCAAGTTGTCCAGTCAGTATGAGCTGACCCTTCCCCGGCATCAGTGCAACTTCGATAAAGAGAATATCTCCGCCTGCTTCAGTCCATGCAAGACCGGTTGCCTGACCAATTTCATCATTCTTCTCAATCATATTTCCATGAATTCTTTCAGGTCCAAGATATTTCGTAATTTCTTTTTCGGTAATAGTGATTTTCCCTTTTTCCCCTTCTGCGACTTTTTTCGCTACTTTTCGAAGGACAGTTGCAATTTTTCTCTCAAGATTTCGAACACCGGCTTCGCGTGTATAATGATGGATGATAAATTGCAGTGCTTTATCCGTCAATTCAACTTGTGTATCTTTCAATCCATGATTTTCAAGTTGTTTTTTAATTAAGAAGTCTTTTGAAATCTTGAATTTCTCATCATGGGTGTATCCTGAAAAAGTGATAATTTCCAAACGGTCTCGAAGAGCAGGTGGAATGGTATCCAATACATTAGCAGTAGTTATAAACATGACATTTGAAAGATCAAAAGGAACTTCCAGATAATGATCGGAAAATTGTCCATTTTGTTCAGGATCCAGTGCTTCAAGAAGCGCGCTGGATGGATCGCCTCTGAAATCTGAGCCGACTTTATCAATTTCATCAAGCATGAAGACAGGATTTTTTGTCCCAGCATCTTTAATACCCTGAATAATACGACCTGGTAATGCACCCACATACGTTCTTCTGTGCCCTCGAATTTCAGCTTCGTCTCGGATTCCACCAAGTGAGACACGTACAAACTTGCGACCAAGTGCTCGGGCAATTGATTTACCAATTGACGTCTTACCGACTCCGGGAGGACCTGCGAAACACAAAATCGGACCTTTCATTTTGCCGGATAATTTGTGAACTGCCAGATACTCAACAATACGTTCTTTTGCTTTTTTCAAACCATAATGGTCTTCATCAAGAATTTTCTCTGCTGAGCCAATATCTGAGCCATCTTTACTTTCCTTACCCCATGGGAGCGCAACCATCAAATCAAGGTAATTACGAATGTATCCTGCTTCGGGATTGAATTGATTCATATTCTGAAGCTTGTTCAATTCTTTTTTGGCCTTTTCTTCAACTTCTGCTGGCATCTTTGCATCCTTTATTTTGTTGAGTAAAACTCGGATCTCAGAATTTTCTTCTTTGTCACCAAGTTCTTCTTCAATCGTTCGGAGTCTCTCTCGAAGCATTGCTTCACGTGCACCTTTTTCAAATCTCTCCTGTGTCTTTGAAGCAATTCGTCTCTCAAGTTCAAGAATTTTTATTTCTTTTGAGAGGAGTTCTGATAATTTCTGAAGCCTCTCTTTAACATTGGTCATTTCCAAAAGTTCTTGTCGTTCATGAGGTTTAAGATCCAAAGCTGATGCGATCAAATCAGAAAGTTCTGAAGGTGACGTCTCAGACATAATATTCATGAAAAGGAGAAAATCAGCAGATTTGCCGTAATTCATGGCTTTTCTGAATTCATTGGTCAAATGATTGCACAACGCTTTGATTTCTTCATTGTTTTCAACATCATCAGGCATTTCAAGTACTTTTGCCATGAAGTAGGAATCATGTCGTTCATAAGAGAGAATCTTTACACGGGAAATGCCGCGGACTTGCGCGTTGATTTCACCATCTGTTCTGATCATGCGTTCAATACGTGAAAGGGTACCTATTTGATAGAGATCATCAGTTGTGGGATCATTCAAGCGTGCGTTTTTCTGTAATACGAAACAAACGACGCGTTCTTTTTGGAAAGCGGATTCCAAAGCCGCCAGACTCTTAGGTCGACCGAAAGTCAATACTGAATCGGTACTGGGGAAGATGATGCCATCTCTGATTGGGATTACTGGTACTACTTTTTCCATATATATTCTACAAACTTTTGTGGAGAGTTTGTCTAACCATTTGTTGTAATTAGCAATCTATCACACTATCTGCTAATTGTCAACTATCTCTTAGTGCATAATCTACCAAGGAAAGAAGCAACTGTCAACTTTTCACGTATTTTCTTACAATGTAGAGGAGATCGTCTATATTAAATGGTTTGAGGAGAAAATCGTCAGCTCCAACTTCTTTTGTTATTCTCTCTGTTGCGTTATTGGCCGACATCAAGACCAGCGGAATGGTCTTTGTATCATCTTTCGATTTGAGATGCTTGGCAATTTTGCCTCCATCTTCACCAAAGAGCCATATATCCATAAGAATCATATCAGGACTGTGATTTGCGATTGTCTCATGGACTGTTTTACTTTGATCAGCGGTAAATACGTCATACCCGTCATTTTCTAGAATTATCTTTACTACATCAACTATAGCTTTATCGTCCTCTGCAATAAGAATTTTCTTTTTCATACGTAATTTCAGTTTTGTGCTACTAATGTAGAATATACCACAAGTCGATCCGAATAGTTCTTGGTATTTTTATCCCAAACGCCATTGCAGGTGATAAGATTGAGCATAGGAGTCTGAGAGGCTCCAAAAACTTCTTGAATTGGAAAGTTATTATAAGGATACCTCACTATCCGACTTACTGCAAATATGTATTTTCTATCATTATTTTCAGAAACTAGTATGTGATCCCCGACGCTCAGCAACTTTAAGTTCCAAAATACAGCTGGAGCACCTGTTACCTTATCCAAATGTCCATCAATTACCGCACTACCATTCATTCCTGGTTTGTACCCTGGGCTATACCATGCTGTATCGTCTGCCCTTTTAGGTATATCCATCCTTCCCTGAGCATCCATTTTTACAGATTCTACTGCAGCACTAACATGGATTTTGGGAATGGTTATGGTAAGAGGGATTCCAGGAGGGACTGAAGGTCTAGGCGTTGGATCAGGCGTTGGCAATTGCTTCTGTTCTTGGGCCAAAATTGCCTCAACTTGTTGCTTCGCATGACTCGTAGTATGGGTTAGCATACTTCCGAAAATAATTCCGGTTATACTACCAACTAATATTATAACTAAGAGCAGATTGTTCTTCATACATTGTATTCTACGGAGCAAAACGCCATTTTTTAGAATACCTCACGTCTCATTTCGTTTTGCTCCCTTCTTTTTCAAAACGACTCTTTTTACAAATTATTTAGCTCGACCTGTTGCTGGTGCTGCTGTTGGAGCACTAGCTGCTGCTGTCGGAGTAACTGTTGTTGTAGAAGTAGTCGGTGCAGTTGTGGCAGTTTGAGCAAATGTAAGTGTTGCTGCTGCCATAGCAGATACTGCGAAAACACCTGTTGCGATTACGGCTTTTTTGATCATATTATCACCTCCTTCCTTTAATAAAATCTTTAAGACTATTTTAAGTAAAACTAGTTACTGTCAATATAATCAAAACTCTCAAGTAATCAAGGCTATCCTAACATACCCTACATACTCAGTCAACAATATGTCAGATTTCTTACATCCCAGTAAACCTGAATCATATAAAACTCATACATATGGTTCTAAAATAAACTCTTGCGTTTTCCTTACAGGATTTTCTTTGAACTCTTATGCTAAAAAATTATCCTTTATTGCAGAGAGGAGGTGAAAATAACAATGGCAAATGCAACAACAAAAAAAGGAAAAGGTCGCGGTTTTGCGTCAATGGATAAGAGTAAACAGCGAATGATCGCCAGTAAAGGTGGTAAAGCCGCACACAAAAAAGGAACTGCTCACACATGGACGAGTGAAGAAGCAAGAAAAGCTGGTCAACTCGGCGGTCGGGCACGGCAGAAAAGAACATAGTGCCAAACCAGATTCTGTCCTGGTATAGACAGAGCAATCGTTACTTCTAAAAGAAAGGAGGTGAATTAATGAATATTTTATCTTGGATACTTTTCGGTCTAGTCGTAGGTATCATTGCCAATGCGATTGACCCATCACCAAACAAAAGCGGCGTAACCGGATCAATATTATTAGGTGTAGTAGGAGCACTCGTCGGAGGACTTCTCGCAAATCTGATGTTTGGAATTACTGTAACTGGATTTAGTATCACTACTTTCTTAGTAGCGATTGCAGGATCTTTATTGTTACTCTTCTTCGGAAAAGCAATGAGAAGAGTATAAAATTACAAACGAAATTCGATGGTAAACGTTATTTCGAATTTCAAAAAATACTACCTGAAAGGAGGTGAATAATATGTTACATACAGATGACAATACAAATCATCCACATCATCATAATAAAGATGTTGTAATGGCAGGACTCGCAGGAATTCTTGCAGGTGCCGCAAGTATTACAGCAATAGCTCTTACAGATAGAGAAATAAGGAAAAAGGTTGGCAAAAAAGCCAATCACCTTAAATCATCTCTGCAGGATTGGAGTGTGGATAAATTACATATGGTTGAACACCATAAACCCAAAGTAATGGATGCTGTAGAAAGAACAGAAAAAATTACTGAAGAAAAAAGAGAAGATGAACCACTGGGTACCTAAACTATGAAAAAGAATGTAAAAAGCCGTTCCCCTTTTCAAAAGTGCTAAATCTTCAAAAAACGTAAGAATCTATTATGAAATGCTTATAACTGCTTGTATCTTTTGTTTTTTTTGGTAAGATTAAAGTAATTTTATGAACAACGAAGTAGCCCTGGAACAGGTAAATAAAGCAGTGTTAGAATTGGTCAACGCAAAATCTGACAAACAATTAAATCAAGAAATTGTTGAATCTGCGAAGTCATTTATGCTTGCTGCTTATGGCAAGTTATATTTGTATAATAAAGATCACTTAAAACGTGCTTATTATTGTTGTGATGAAGTAAAACATAACACCCTCGTAAATAATAAAAGTTTTATCAAACTGCTTAATAAGCGTTCTGTTTTTACTATTACGAGTCAAGAGTTGAAAAAAATGCAATTGAAGCATTTTTCACCAAAAATTAAACTCCTGGTCATAGTGCCCTTAATCCATGCTCAGCAACCGCTGGGTTTTATTTTTCTTTATTACACTAATAAAAACAGTCTTGAAACAAATGAAATTGAACTGCTGTCAATTTATAAAAATGCTGCTGTTTTGGCCTTGACGAAAGCAAAATTGCAGGAACAGTCTCAAAAAGCGCTTGAAATCCGTGATAGATTTATTTCTCTTGCCTCTCATGAACTAAGAACTCCGTTAACCTCAATACATGGATATATTCAATTATTACATACAAAGGTAAAAGACAAGGACTCAGTGGAGTCACGATGGGTTCAGGAATTATATATCGAAAGCATCAGGATGACCCAATTAGTTAAAGAGCTTCTCGATGTAAATAGAATTAAACAAGGACAATTCGCATTCGTTTTTAGTGAAGTGCCAATGCATGAAGTTGTCACGAGGGCAATTGATCGATATAGACTCACCAATGCAGATCATCCTTTTATATTACAATCAAAAGTACTGAATCATCAGTCAGTGGTGGTTGGAGACTTTGACAAACTCGTAGAAATGGTTTCAGGATTATTAGGAAACGCAGTTAAATTTTCAAAACCGGGTGAAAAAATAGTAATTTCACTTAAGCAAACCCCAAATGCAATTTCGTTAGAAGTGAAAGATACAGGAAAAGGTATTTCCAAAAAAGATATTGCAGCAATCTTTAATGGCTTTTACAAAGCGGAAAATGCCAGTTATATAGAAGGTATGGGTGTGGGACTGCTTCTTGCGCAACATATCGTTGACAATCACCGAGGAAAACTAAAAATCAAATCAAAGGAAAATAAAGGAACTTCAGTAACAGTAAGCTTACCTACGATTAAAACTTCGAATTTTTGAGGGGTTTATTCTTTAATTACGTATCCAAATCCTCGGACTGAATGCAATAATTTTTTCTCTGTATTTGAATCAATCTTTTTTCGCAGATATCCCATATAGACATCAACTACCCTTGTTTCAACATCACTTGAATAAAGCCAAATTCTAGAGAGGATCATTTCTCGAGTCAAAATCCGTCCTTTATTACTCATGAGATACTGAAGCAGTTTAAATTCCTGAGGAGTAAGTTGAATTTGCGATCCATCTCGTTTTACTTCCATTGTTTTACTATCCAGTTCCAAATCCGCAACTTTCAAAATAGAATCACTATTCATTTGCTTGCGAAGTCTTGCTTTAATTCTGGCAAGAAATTCATCGGCGATAAAAGGTTTGGTAATATAATCATCAGCACCTAGGTTCAAACCTTCAACGATATCATTGATAGAATCTTTTGCCGTGAGAATAACAATGGGTGTGTCTTTATATTTTTTCCTGATTTCCCGGCAAACTGCTTCACCTGACATGACGGGCAATCCCAAATCGAGTACAACAAGATCGGGGACAGTTTTTTTGAAGTAATCAAGCGCAGCTATGCCGTCAGAAACGGTTTGCACCGAATAACCGTTATCTAAGAGTAGCTCTTTGAGGTATTTTTGCAGTCCTCTATCGTCTTCGACAACTAATACGGTTTGCGTCATAAGTACAGATGATTATAGCAACTTTTGTAAGAACGTACAACTAATAAAACGATTATTTTAGCTTTTTGGGCAAGAATGCAATATATACTATAGTATATGTTTTCAGGTAACATTGTAAGAAATTTAACCGTAAATTTTAATAAAATAGTAAAAGCAAACATGACTCATAGAAATAAATCGAAATTTATTTACTTAATTCTTACTTTGTTACTACCTAATTTTTATATAGGTCTTGACATACCGTTATTGTTTCCATATAGTATTAGACACCTGCCATGTTAGAAAACCTTCTCAAATCAATCGAGATTTCACCAAAGCAACTAAAAATTTTTCTTTTTACTTTTACCGCTGTAGTAATTATGGTAACCCTCAAGAATCTTGGCGTACATTCCCCTTTCCCGCTTATCTTCCCTTGACAAACAATTCATAATTCACCAAGATTATATATGCATGATGATTTATCTATTGGCTCTTTTAATCTTACTTTTTTTAACTCTCATTGTTTTTGTGATTAATTATAGTTATTCACATGCTGTTAAAAAAGCTCAAGTTGAAATTTTTTCTTCGTTAAATGAAGCCGCAATCGTGCTGGATGCTAAAGGAACTATACTATTATTTAATGAAAGAGCTGAAAAATTAGTTAATATAACCACAAAAGATGCAATCGGAAAAAATATAGATACAATAGTAAAATTGTATACTGATGAAACCCTCATCCCTTACTCAGTCTATGGAGTCTCTTCAGATGCTACAAAAAAACAAAATTTTACCTTCAGTCTTCTTTTGGATAACGGGAACAAAACACAAGTTTTGATGTCAGTTTCTAAAAATCTTATCGGCAGAGCAAATCAAACCCTTATTACCCTGCTGGATACGTCACAGGAAAAGCAACTTGAAGAAATGAAAGTAGACTTTGTTTCTATGGCAGCTCATGAACTAAGAACGCCTTTAACAGCAATTCGTGGATACGCTTCATTAATGCAAATGCACTACGCGCAACAGCTTGATAATTCGGCACGGGAACTATTAACCAGGCTTATTGTTAGTACAACAACGCTTACCAATCTTATTGATAATTTATTAAGTGTTTCACGAATAGAAAGAAATGACTTGATAATAGAGGGTAAACCAATAGATATGGGAGTGATTATCAAAGATATCTATACCAGTTACAAACAAGAAGCAGCCATCCGTAAGCAACAATTTATTCTCAATCTCCCTCCAAATCTACCACTTGTTATGGCAGATCCTTTTCGAATTGGCCAGGTTTTTATCAATTTGATTGGCAATGCGATTACCTACACTCCAGAAGGAGGAAAAGTAACGATTACTGTATCGGTGAAAACTGATCATCTTGAATTTGCAATTCAAGATACCGGTGAAGGAATACCCAAAGATGCTATGCCCCGCCTTTTTACGAAATTTTTCCGCGTTTCAGGTTCACTGGAACAAGGATCCAAGGGTTCGGGACTTGGACTGTATATCACAAAATCAATAATTGAGCTGCATCATGGGAAAATTTGGGCAGATAGTATACTGGGACATGGAACTACTTTTACCTTTACTATTCCCATGGCAACAGAAGAACAAAAAGCGAACGATACACATAATCTTGCAAACAATGCATTCTTGACAGTCAAAAATGGACAGAGTATCATAATTAGAAACTCACCAATGAAGGTGGCAAGTGAAAACGTGCAACAAAGCACGAACACAACAAGCGTATGAGAAAAATTTTAATTGCAGAGGACGATTTCTTCATCAGAGATATTTACAGCAAAGTCTTTTCGCTTTCAGGATACGATGTAAAAGTCGCAGTTGATGGCGCGGATGCATTAGAAAAAATAAAAGCAGATATATTTGATATGATTTTGCTTGATATTATGATGCCGCGTATGACCGGCATTGATGTTCTGAAAAATGTTCGCTCAATGACTACAACGGTAAAAAGTACACCTATTTTTATTATTACCAATCTTGGACAACAAAACGTGATTGAGGAAGCATTCAAGCTTGGAATGGACGGCTATATTCTGAAATCACAAGTTTCTCCACAGCAGATTGTTGATGAAATCAATAATTTTTTCATCAACAGAGAATCTCAACAATCACAATAATTGTATTACGAGCTCTCTTTCTCGTGGCCCATCCAATTCAACCAACACAACTCTTTGCCAGGTACCTAGTGTCAACTTACCATTTGAAACGGGAATTACAATGGATGATCCAATAATTGATGACATGATGTGATCCGGAACGTGAGCTGGATTATGGGGATGTCGGTATGATAATTTAGGAATAATTGCCTCAAAGGCATCCAGCATATCAAGATCTGTTCCTGGATCCAGATCCGCAGTTGTTAAAGCTGCAGTGGTATGTTTGATAAAAAGAAAACAGATACTAGCATCCTTTTTCTTTTCAAGAAAACGGAGAATCTTGTCTGTGATATCAACAATTTCTTTCTTTTTGGTAGTCGAGATAGTAACCTGTTGCATTACATAAATAATGACACAATTGTGGCAATACCGGAAATCGTCATTATTCCTGTAATATACCAGCCTAACGCTGCAACAAAAGGCGGATTAATTCTTTCTTTAACGACTTTTTTATTGCTTGCCATATGAACAATGAAATATAAAATAACCGGAGCAACCAATCCATTTACAACCGCTGAATAAATGAGCATTTTAATCGGATCAAATCCGATAAAATTAATGACCAGACCAACGAGCATTGAGAGAATGATTACTCCATAAAAAGACCGGGCATTTTTCAATTTACGATATAATCCTGATTTCCATCTAAATCCCTCAGCAATAGTATAGGCAGCAGAACCTGCAAGTACTGGAACAGCAAGCAGTCCCATTCCAACAATTCCAAACGCAAAAAGGATAAATGCCTGATCACCTGCAAGTGGTTTCAATGCTGCGGCTGCATCAGCAGCAGAGTGTATTGTTGTTATTCCGTGAGAAAAAAGCACCGCTGCACACGTTGCAATGATAAAAAACATCACTGCGTTGGAAACAAACATCCCGGTCCATACATCTATTCGCATTTTTTTAATTTCTTCATCAGATGTGCCTTCACGAAGCCGGAGGGAAGTTTTACCGTTCGCGATTTCATCTTCCACTTCATGTGACGTTTGCCAAAAAAATAAATAAGGTGAAATTGTGGTACCCAAAACCGCAGTGATGATAAAAAACTGATCTTTCGTTGGTGTAATCGATGGCATAAAAGAGTGAGTGAAAAGCTGTCGAATATCAATGTGTACAATAAATGCAGTTGCAACGTATGATAAAAGAACAAGTACAAGATACTTTAAATACTTTGCGTAACGCTCGTATGGCGTATAAATTTGAAGCAAAAGACAAAATAACGTAAAAATTGTTGTTATGAGCAAAAAATTAAAGTGAGGAAAAATCAACTGTACTGCCTTTGACATGGCTCCCAAATCGGCGCCGATATTTAGCGTGTTTGCAATAAAAAGTAAGCCTGCACACATATAAATTACCCATTTCGGATAATTAATTCTGATATTTCCTGCGAGTCCACGACCGGTTGTCAAACCAATCCTCGCACACATCTCTTGCACAACAGCCATAAGAGGAAAAGTAAATAAAGAAAGCCATAAGAGTTGAAAACCATATTGAGCGCCGACTTGTGAATACGTCGCAATTCCGGAAGGATCATCATCTGCAGCACCCGTTATCAAACCTGGTCCCAAACCAGACCAAAAACTATGCGCCTTACGTAAATGAGCAACATCAGCAGCGTCTTTACCTAATTTTTTTGTTAAGTCAACACTTTTTTCCAAAGCAACGGAAGGCGCGGCAACGATATTTTCAAATTTTTCTTCCATATATTAATAGTACCTAATTTAAAAAAGATAGCAATACCATATGCGATTCCTTGACTTTAAAATGACTTAAGCTTATCCTTTAATAAGGAGCTTTTTACCCATAACGTGTGAAAGAATTATTGACATCATCAAAATTTATCTCAATTTCTTTAGCAGTAGTCGCACTCATTATTCTCCCATTAACTCTCATAGAATTAAGAAATACGCAAACGTTCCAACAATCTGCAGCTACAAATTGTCCTTCTGGTTATAATGGTGATAGTAATGCAATTATTTGGTGCGGCGCAAACAGTAATGGCTCTGCACAACCAAGCAGAATTACCTACACGTATAACCACGGTGATGGACACAACTCAGCAAAAAGTATACAGAATATTTATGGTTCTGGTTTTTTCGGTATTACTAGTTCAGAAATCCAAAATTTAGGAAGTACTGCCAAAGTCGGCTCGGTCACAAAAAGCGGTGATGTTATTGTGGGGGGCAAAGTCGTCGCAACCAATGCTGTCACAGCAGGCCGTCTGAATATATCGGGTAGTACCAAACGAACAAGCAATGGGACGGTGTTTTATACACGTCCACCCAAAGTTTCCTTTTTGAGTAATTCGCTAAGTGCCTATGTCGTTATGGTCAATGGCAAATTTAAATTTGCAATCCTTATTAGCTGCGGAAATCCTGTGATTGGCACTCCCAAAGCACCTGCACCTACCCCCACGCCGACTAAAAAACCTACTCCCACACCAACTAACAAGCCCGGACTGACCCCCACGCCGACTAAAAAACCACTACCAACACCTACTAAAGCACCAACAATTGCACCGACTAAAAAGCCATCACCTACTCCCACTACTCCACCTGGTCAGCCAACACCTACGATTTGTCCGACATTAGGTCCTGTGAAGAATGTCAAAATTACTTGTCCGAACTGTCAATTAAGCCCTAGTCCGGATCAATAAGTATAAAAAATATGAATAAACCTAAACTATCAAAACCAATAGTATTTACCTTTCTGTGTATTCTCTTGGTCGGAATTTCGCTTTCTTTGTATGCGTTGCAGCATCAACAAATCTTTCAACAATTTGCATGGACAACCGAGCAATCTGCATTGACGCAATGTTCCCCTGATGGAACCGCCGTAATTGTTGCTACTTTTTCCAATACCGAGGCAGATAAGGATATGAATGTCATTGTCTCGGATATCCAGACGGGGGCGACTGTCGATATGAGAACAGTAAAGGCTCAGGAACAAAAATCAGCAAATATCGTTACCAATAAAAAATCACTGGCAAAAGGTTCCGTTATCTTCCACCTGACGTGGACTGATGGTTCTAAAGGAACTGACCAATTTAGTGCCTCTTATAATGCAATCAATGATTGTCCTGTACCGACGGTGAATTTCTGTCCTGATACTACTCAAAACGGTCAAGGCACGTGTTCTTGGGATCCAATACCTGATGCGAAAGGATACAATGTCGTAGTCAAGGAAACAGATAACGGTGCTATCATTCAAGCTATCAGTTTATCTCCTGATGCAACACAAAGTGCCTTCCCCATGACACCAGGCGTTCCCTATGTTTGTACTGTTACACCAACAAATGAATGTGGTGGGGGAACACCGGCTCAAAGTTCAGAGAAAATTTGTACTGTTCCGACACCTACGCCGACAAGTGAAATTAGTCCAACGCCAACCCTTTCACCTACTCCATCAACAGCAGTGAGTATATCGCCATCCCCCGTACTCTCTCCAACTGAAACGCCTGTTCCCACCCAAATTCCAACCGCAACCCCGGCACCTACGGCAACTCCCGTGCCAACAGCTAAACCAACACCGCATCCAACGCCCTCGCCGGTTGTTGTTATCATTACACAGCCTCCACAGCAAGTAGTAATTACATCACCTCCAAAACAGACAATTGTGAGAATTCCGGGACAAACCCAGACTATTGTTCAGCAATTACCTCCGCAGACTGTCGTCGTCACCCAACCGCCACAGCCAACTGCCAAACCATACTCACCTGTTACGCCTGTCCCGACTGTTCCTCCAACAGGAAATACGACACCAACAGTTATTTTAGTTGGCACAAGTGCTTTCCTATTAATCGCTGGGGGAATTGTTTTCTTCTTACTATAGTATAATCGAAGAGCTCATGGAACTTGCGCTCGTATTGGCATTTATAACATTCATAGGTTGGGGAACAGGAGATTTATTTACTATCTATTCTGTTCGTAAAATCGGAACAAAAATTACTATAATTTGGATTTATCTATTTAGTTTTTTGTTAGCTCTTGTAGCGCTACCTTTTTTTCCACATAATGTTGCAGCCATAACATTTCCCTTATTATGTTTTAACATTATCTTAGGATTATTCTTTGTATTTGGAAATGTCCTCGTTGCTGAAGCATTTCGTATTTCCAGTGCGCCGTTAATTGGAGTAATTATTCCGTCATTTCCCGCAGCAGTTCTGGTTCTCAACGCAATACTTTATCATGACACAATAACCCCATTACAAATGCTTTGCATTCTAGTTATTCTTTTTGGTGTTAGCCTTTGCTGCGTTAATTTTACACTGGTAAAAAAATCCAAAAAAATATTTGATAGAGGTACAACACTCGCTCTCATCGCAATAACATTTTTTACCATATTTTTTACCTTTTCTAGAATTTTGATACATACCTATGGGTGGTTTCTTCCCACATTTATTGCAACAGCGTGCTTTCCTATTTTATTTTTCCTCTTTTTTAAAGGCAAAGAAAAATTTACCGTGCCAAAAAACACTAAAATTCTTTTCTCTTTGTTTATGGTTGCGCTTTTGATTAGATCCGGTGACTTTGCTTTTAATTATGGAATCACTCTTCCAAACGCCAGCGGTATAGTAACACCAATTGCAAATGCAGCGCCAGTTCTTTTTGTGGTTACCTCATTTTTATTCTATAGAGACAAATTGTCCAAACAGCAAGTATTCGGTATTCTTGTTACCCTAATCGGTCTTATTCTATTAACTTTTTTTGGCACGAAATAAATATAACTGTAGTATAATAATGCTATGAAAAAAGTTGTTGTCATTACCGGCGCGTCGAGCGGATTGGGTAAAGAGATCGCAAAACAGCTTCTTACAACTGGTAACTATGTATTGATTGTGACAGGAAGAAACAATGAGGGTTTTGAGGAATTCAAATCTTCACCTGATGTCACAATCATTATTGGTGATCTAACGAAAAAAACTACAATTGATCTGCTAGAGCATGCTGTAAAAGAACAAGGGAAAATAGATATTCTTATCAACAATGCTGGAATTACGTATATTAATCCAATTACAGAAAATTCAGAACAAAAAATTGATGAACTTCTGGCAATAAATCTTAAAGCCCCAATGCTTCTCACCCAAAGACTTTACCCGCTCATGGTAAAGCAACAATCAGGCCATATCATAAACGTTAATTCAGCAGCCGGAAAAGAAGGTAAACCAAATCATACTATTTATTCCGCAGCAAAATTTGGTTTAAAAGGATTTACCGATGCGCTTCGTCACGAAGCAAAATCTCATAATATTCGGGTTACCAGTTTCCACCCAGGAGGGATTAACACTCCTTTATATAGAAACCTCCCGCATGTTCCGAAAGAAAAATATATGGATCCTTTGGACATAGCAAAATTACTAATTCAGCTTATTCAGACGGATCCCTCTCTTTCTCCGGATGAAATAGTCATTACGAGAATGACAAAATAATTTTTAAACAAACTACTTTTTTGTTATACTTATGTAATGCTGACCTATTTCCAGGCAATAATTTTTGGTTTATTGCAAGGCATCACTGAGCTTTTTCCAATCTCAAGTCTCGGACATAGTGTACTATTGCCAAAACTTCTTGGTTGGAATATCGATCAGCATGCACCATTTTTTTTAACCTTCCTCATTGCCACACATTTCGCAACAGCTCTCGTTTTATTTTTCTATTTCTTTAAAGAATGGAAACGTATATTTGCCGGAATTTTTCGATCTTTAAAAGAACGCGAAATTAGAGAGAGTGATGCAGATGCTAAGTTGGGATGGTTAATTGTTGTCGCAACTATCCCCGCGGGAATACTTGGAATTTTATTTGAAAAAACGTTTGCAGAACTTTTTGCAAATCCTCAGCTAGTGGCTGGCGTTCTTGTTCTTAATGGTTTACTGCTTTTGGGTGCTGAGAGAATTAGAAAAAGGAAAACTGAAAAACGAGAAGAAACACATAGCAATAAACGTATTGCAAAACTCACGTGGATGCAAGCAATTAAAGTTGGCCTTCTGCAATGTATTGCGCTTATTCCCGGCTTTTCAAGAACGGGTGCAACGTTAACGGGAAGTTTATTGGAAGGCTTATCTCATGAAGATGCAGCACGATTTGCATTTCTTTTGGCAACGCCAATCATTGGTGCTGCAGCTCTTTTGAAATTACCCGAGCTTGCTGGTGCCAATGATAAAGCAACGCTTATTCCCATCCTAATAGGTGCAATAACAGCAGGTATTGCAGCATATTTTTCAGTAAGATTCCTTATAAAATATTTTGAAACAAAAACCTTAACACCCTTTGGAGTATATTGTTGTATCGTTGGTGGAGTATTAACTATTCTCTTCTTCTTTTACTGA
>CAZILC010000010.1:0-2699 GCA_964540055.1 uncultured Gammaproteobacteria bacterium
CGGAAATCATAGTGAAGCGAAGTAGCATGATGCTTATGGATGACAAAAACCAGCGGCTGCATATCAATGACTATAGCATATTTTAAAACCTTTGACGTTTACTCTTGGGCCGTTCGCGCCAAAACCTCGCTTCTACTTCCCACGGTTGTGCAGAATTGGCCGGCGTAAGCAATATATCGCTAGGTTCAATATCAACAAACCCATTTTTTTTCATTTCCTCTCCTGTCCATGTTCCTCTTGCAGCTAACACTTTATCATGTGTTTGTGAATAAATTTCGTGAAACTTCCCTAAATTATCACTATAACCCAACTGATGTGACCATAAACCCACAACATTCGTTGGCACGATACTCCATTGACGCTCATACAAAGCAATTGCGTCGGTAATAAAATCCCCAGCAAAAAGTGCTGGGTGCCTTACACTTGGATTTTCTTTTCGATTATATCGAGAACCACGTGTTCGTAAACTAAGTCGCATTTCCCCACTCCTCGTTAGCGATGATTTTAAATAATATGTACCCGGAGATGCTACATCATGGATATCAATACTGTACTGTCTATACTGTAAAGAAGCACTTGGTTGAACTTCACCAATGATAAATTCAAGGGTTGTTCCACCCATACCCGATACCGTACCTTTTCCTATTCCTCTGTCTAATTTTTGCAATATTGGAGCCCATGAAAACCCCCTGCCCTCTAATTTTGCCATAAAGATAGTAAGTATAGCACATAAAAACACTATAATAATATATAGTATTAATATGTAGATTACCTATTGACAAATTAAGCAACTCATAGTATTATCTCCTCTCATGGGAAATTACGAAGAACTTTCAGACCAAGAAAAATATATCGACTTCCCCGAAGAGTTCATTAAAGAACTCAGGGATGCCTATCTCGCAGGCTACGAAGACGAAGCCATAGAACGTGCCGAAGAACAAGGCATTGACCTTCTAGAAATCATTAACTAAGCACTAACTGCGGGGTATTAGTTGATTTTTTCTTCACATTTGATATAACAAATGCATATGCCGCACAAAAAAATAGTATCATTCCAAACTACAAAAAACACACTCCAGAAATATTTCAACAGAGCAACCAAACACCTCCCTAAAAACAAAAAAACTATTATGGCATTTGCAAAAGAAGAAATGAGAATTTTGTTTGGAAGAAACTAAACGCTATCACCTATAACTTTCTTCCAATAAAATCAATTTGAGGAAAATGTACTTTTATTTCTTCACGAAATTTGTCAGCAAGCGTGCTTGAAAATTTACCATATTTACCGGATTCGGATTTGGCACACAAATTATTCTCCCAGCGTGCCAAAATCGGAATTATTTCCCGCCCTTTTTCATTGAATACATTCTGCCATTTTTTTGGATCCAACGCGTACGCATCATGAATCTTTTTGAATTCTTTAAAAATTTCAGAATGTACCTCAAGCATGTCTTGGACTTGTTGTTTGTATTTAACCATTTATTTTGAGGAGTTCAACATCAAAAATGAGTGTAGCGAAACCGGGGATATCAGGCTCAACGCCATACTTACCGTAGCCTAATTCGTGAGGAATAATAAGACGTCTTTTCCCTCCAACTTTCATACCGATTACTCCCTGGTCCCAACCTTTGATGACATAGCCGACCCCAATAGGAGTTGCAAATGGTTCACTACGATCATGAGAACTGTCAAATTTCTTCCCAGGTTTTTTAGATCCCGGCTTCTCTTCAAGCCAACCGGTATAATGGATCACCACATGATCCCCTTCCTTAACCTCTTCACCGGATCCTTTGGTGATATCTTCAATGATTAATTTTTGATCGTCTGCCACCTCTTGATTATAACATAATTTTCAAACTTCTCTGCTATACTAATCCCATGCCACAGGATAAATTCTCAGCTGTTTGGGTTTCCAGCTCGAGTATGAGTGATTTTACGAAATGTCCGAGACTCTATTATCTGAGAAATGTCTACAAAGATCCGGTAACCCGACATAAAATCAATATCATCAACCCATCTCTTGCTCTTGGCCAATCTGTTCATGAAGTGCTTGAAGCATTATCAATCATTCCTGTTGAGGACAGATTTACAACTCCGCTGTTAACAACATATGAAGCAGTGTGGGAAAAAGTTCGTGGCAAGCTCGGCGGTTTTGCAAATGATACAGAAGAAACAATGACAAAAGAACGCGGCGCTTTAATGCTCAAAAGAGTGATGGATTTCCCAGGTCCCTTGAAAAAGAAAGCGGTAAAAATCCACAAAGACCTGCCAAATTATTATCTTTCAGAAGAAGAAAATATTATTCTGTGCGGTAAAATCGACTGGCTTGAATATAATGAAACTGATGATTCAGTTCACATCATCGATTTTAAAACCGGAAGAAATGATGAATCTGCAGGATCCCTTCAGCTTCCTATTTATCTCCTGCTTGTCCACAATCTGCAAAAACGCAAAGTAAACAAAGCCAGCTACTGGTATCTTGACCGCGATAATGAACCCGTTTCAATTCAATTGCCGGATGTTGAGGAAGCATTTTCTATCGTTTTGCAAACAGCCAAACAAGTAAAAGAAGCACGACTCAAAGGTGAGTATGTCTGTCAAAAAGGAGGCTGCTATGCCTGTCGCCCCTTCGAAAAAATAATCAACAAAGAAGCCGAATTCGTAGGAGTAGGCGGCTACAGCCAAGACCTCTACATAAT
>CAZILC010000010.1:2799-49977 GCA_964540055.1 uncultured Gammaproteobacteria bacterium
ACAAAGAAGCCGAATTCGTAGGAGTAGGCGGCTACAGCCAAGACCTCTACATAATCAAAAACTAAAAAAATCCAATTAAAAAAATTTCCTTATGGCGCGACTTCGTTGCGAGCAGACTTTGATTCTTTGGTCACAAAGTACGAAAATAGTTTACTTGAACATATTATCAAACATATCCTGAAGCGTCTTGAATAATTGCGAAATCGCATCATTTTGGCTCTTCATATGCTCTTTGACTCCCGCTATTTCTTTTTGTACATGCTCATTGATATCATTTCTCATTTGGGTAATTGTCGGATCCGGAGTCATTGTCGGCTCAGGTGTATCAGTCGGAGAAGGCGTTACATCCGTCGAATTTGCTGTCGGTTCAGGAGAGTTGCTCACACTATTGCCTGAAGTATCATTATGCACATGTACCTGCGTATGACCATCTGGTGATGAATAGTCTACATTGCCATCATCAGTCGTCGAGCATTGACCATTGTGACAGACAGTCGTCTTACTGCCTCCGCCAGTAGTCGTACAATTACCATTTACACACGTGATACTTTGCCCCTGGGACTGTGAATTAACATTGACACTGTTTGAAGAGCCATCTGCATTATTGGAAACATCAACTGAGGTATCTGCAAATGCTAGCTGAGGCACAAGAAGAACTAATGAAAGACTAAATACGATTATCTTGTATAGATAAGCTAAGTTTTTCATAGGAAGTGCTTTTTCACTATAACACAATAAAAAAATAATGCAAAGTCAACAATAACAATCTCAGGTATTTACTAATGTATCCTAAATATGCTATTAATCCAATAGAGTCTACTTGCATGGATCAGCATCCCAAACTCCATAACAGCAATCATTTTTCAACGGAAACGTTCCCTGAAGTTATCGCTTTTTGCGACAGGATTGCAAATAGTCATATTCGTGGCGGCCGTGAAGAAAAATATTCCTATGAATGCCAGGGAAAAGTACGATATACGCTTAAAAAATTGGCAAATCAATGGGAACTTGATGAAATTGAAAATAACACCATCATACGTATCTCAACCGGACGCAATCTCGGGATGGTTCTTATGCAAGGGCTTCGTTTTTCTGATTCAGACAAAGGCAAACAGGAAGAACGGGTCAGTATCCTTTTTCCTGTTGCCAAAGAAGATCTGGAGAAAGCTTTGGCTCTTATGTATTATTTCGGCGGCTATCCTGGTAATTTTCTTTTGATGACACCGGAGCTTGCACTTATTGTAGAACGATTTGTCGATCCAAAACTCACCTTTGTCTCGTTTTCCTACGTCCCGGCAATCTATCTCGAATGGCTCAGAGAACAATTAAAAACCGCAGGCCTTATCCAATCAGGCGCAACTAAGACGTTGTGGGTATATAAAAAATAATCTAAAAAACTTCATATAACATTGCCTCAACTATTTGGTATACTAAAAATATCTTATGAAACATACACGCAAAAAAACAAAAACCAATGTCAAAAAGCTTCAACGAGGCTCACTGGGAACTTTTTATACCCTGGCTATCCTCGCTTTGTTAGTTGTCGGCGGGTACGTCTTTGTCGGCGGTGCTCCCAATACCCATTCAACATCAAATGAGGGACAAGTTATGATAATCACTCCCACCCCCGAATCGTCAAAAAAGAGTCTGCAGCTTGAGACATTCGGTTTTGTCACTATCACTCCTACTCCAACCCAAACCCCCTCCAAACCAAAAGGCCCTACTAAATTATGTAGTTACAACGATGATAACGGAATAAAGGTACCCACAGATTGCCAATGCATTGATGCGTCAGTAACCTGTAAAAACGGTCAGCCATTTGACGATAACGGCAAGCCATTAACCGGGAAAATTGGCGATCCGCCTTTGGCAGTTAGTACCGTTTGTGGTAGTCCTCTTGCGCCTACTGATGGGAGATTTTGTGTAGCAAAACCGGTGATATATCTTTATCCACAGCATACTGAGCTGATCTCAGTAAGTGTTCAGTCAACAGGACAAGTCGTTGTGTCAGATCCGCACTACCCGCAGGGCGGATGGAAAAATGTCCTCGCACAGCCTGATGGCAACCTTTATTATAATAATAAACCATATACCGAACTTTTCTATGAAACTGATGTGACAACCTTTGATAAACCCCAACGTGGAATTATTATTGCAAAAAACAATCTAAAAGATAATCTAAACGGAATTCTCGACCAACTCGGACTGCAAGCGAATGAAAAAGAAGAATTTCTCTCCTATTGGCTTCCCAGATTATCACAATTAAACGCCCCATACATCTATTTTTCTATTATAGATAAACAGGTAAAAGACACAATCGATAACGTCAACATTTCACCCAAACCTGATACCCAAATCGAATTTATTGCATATTTCAAGCCAGTGACAAATCCAGAAGCATATGATAGCTCACTAGTTTTACCTCAAAAACCTGTCAGAAAGGGCTTTGTCTCAGTTGAATGGGGCGGGGTTATAGATAACAAGTAAGTTTGCAACTTAAGTTTAATTAAACCTCATTGTATTGACTGTTTGGATAAATTCCTGTTCGAGTTGTTCATCAGTATCGCTTCCCTGATAACTCAATTTAATCAGATAAATTTGATTGTCAAATTGAAAGAGATAAATTGTATTATGAAGGATTTTTCCTGAAAAGTTTACAACACCGGTAAATTTTTGCGCGGAAATGCCATCAACGGTATCATAACTTTTATGAAGACCAAGGAAAGTCAGTCCTTTACTCATATTCGCAAGAGTTGTCTCCTGAGTATTGTTAATTTCTACTGCGACATGGGCATTTTCTGACGCATTCTTTTGCTCCGGCTGAATTAACAACATTTTTCCTTGGGAATCAGCAGTAGTATTGGTGTCCTCAGTCCAGGTTTGCGGGAAGGAAATATGATAGGTCGGATTGGTATAGGTTTGAGTCGCGACCTTTGGATAGGTGGGGACAATGGTAATGGTTGTATTTGCAGAATTTGTCGTATGACTAACCGGTTCCTGAACTTGGGTAACGGGATGAGGACCGATGATTGCATAATATATCGTACTCAGAATGACAATGAGTGCACAAAGTACAATTACGCTTAGAATTCGGTGTTTGGTAACGAAATTTTTAATCATACTACTCTTGAGCTTTATTCAGTATATCATTTTTTAAAAACTTGTATAATCATGTATAATGTTCCTCCATGGCAAACACAACAAGCACAAATAAAGCTCAACTTGAGGATCAGGCGCTAATCATCGCTAATGAGATATTTAACCTCATCAATGAATATACGCATGACAGTAATGTCTCAAAATTTTTTTTGACTGACGAAATCGCTTCAGCTTGCTATAGTTTGACCGCGGGATTTACCTCAGTTGTCTATACACCGGTGCTCACACCCGAGGAAACAATCGATTCCACCCTTTTATCTTTTCTCTACGCTCTTATGACGTATGGATTTAACATCTATATCAAAGAGCGCTCACTTAAAACCAATTCTCAACCCTACCGTCTGCCATACAAAAAAACAGTCGTTACCAAAGCTCAAAAGCTAACTTTATCGCGAACAGCCAAGGGAGACTTGCTCTCAACCCCGCTTGCGGATAATATCATCGCTCTTATTATTGAAAATATTCAATCACAAATGGATCTGAAGGAATTCGTTATCCCAACTCATAGGATGAACAAACGCAAATTCTGGGACTATGTAAAACTCTCCCTCTACTGGGGATACAATTTCGCGTCAGAACTACTTGGGGAAGTACAAGATATACAAAAAGCACCGAAAACAGCAAAAAATTAAAATCTTATACTTTGACTATCTTCTCCCAGGGGAAGCTGTCGCGGCCGAAGTGGCCGTAGGCTGAGGTTCTTTGGTAGATTGGGACTGCGAGATTGAGAGTGGTAATAATTCCTTTGACTGAGGTATCAATTAATTTGTCTTTGAATTCGTGGAGAGCTTTTTCACTAACTGTTTCCGTTCCAAATGTGTCGATAGTCTGCATGAGAGGCTTGGGTTGTCCAATAACATAGGCCAAACCTACTTCACATTTTGTTGCAAGTCCTGCTGCGACGATATTTTTTGCAATGAAACGCGCTGCATAAGCACCACTTCTATCAACTTTACTTGGATCTTTACCACTGAAAGCGCCGCCTCCGACTCTCGCGTAACCACCGTAGGTATCAACAACAATCTTTCGTCCAGTCAAACCTGCATCAGATTCTGGACCAGGTATGAACCATAGTCCAGTTCCATTAACTACAATATCTTTTTCTTTTGGAAGTTCCATATTGTAGCGCTCAAGAATTGGCTTGAAAATCTTTTCAATGACGCCTGCGCGTACTTCTTCATGACTGACTGATTCATCATGTGCTACTGCTGCAACTAATTTCTCAACTGAAACACATTTTCCATCTTCATATCTGATGGTAACTTGTGCTTTTCCATCAGGTCTGAGCCATGGCAATTCTTTTCTTTCACGGACTTCATCGATTCTCAGAGTCAGAGCGTGTGCCATCATGATCGGCATTGGCATAAGCTCAGGTGTATCATTACAGGCGTACCCAAACATCATTCCCTGATCGCCTGCTCCATCCTGATCAACACCTAGTGCAATTTCAGGAGACTGCTGATGGACATTGTTAGTGAACGTTGATTCCAGACTGAATCCCCATTCAGGCACCGTGTATCCCAACTTTTTAACTGTCTCACGGACAATTTCTTCATAATCAATTGAAGCTTTTGTTTTAATTTCGCCGAATAAACTAATCTGATTAGCACCGGCAACTGTCTCGATTCCTGTTCGGGAATGAGTATCTTGTGTGAGTGCGGCGTCTAGTATAGCGTCGCTGATGCGGTCGCAAATTTTATCCGGATGACCGGCGCAGACTGATTCTGAAGTAAAGATATAATTCTTCATTAAAATAAAAAATCTCTTCAAAAGAAGAGATTGTGTCGTTTCTTCGATTTAATCGAAGCACATCTCTCCGTTTCTCGGAGTAAGCACCCACACGTTCGGGTTGCTGGCCAGCTCAACTGGCACTCTTGATGCTCTATCTATAATTATCCCACAAACAGCTGTGATTTACAAGTGCGTTTCTTTATTCACTTGTTTTTTACTTTTGGCATCTCGAATCATCGCGTAATTGATAACAAACAACGTAAAGACATTGATTAACAATCCGAGGATCGTAGACCAACCCAGATGCATAAAAATAAAAAATTCAGTTAGAAGAATGGTAACGAGCACGGAAATTCGAAAGAAGCGATATGCTTCAACCCGTGAAAATTTGAGCGCAAGAAATCCAAAAACGACAAAAATACCTGCGAGAATTGATGAATACAACTGCCCCCATTCACTGAAATTAAGTACGGGATGATTTATTGAAATTGTTGCGACCTGTGTAATTGTTAGTACAGTTTGTAAAACCAGAAAGCACATAACGACATTGATAATAAATCCAGCATGGGCAATTCGGTAATATTGAATTCTCAGCATTCTTCTAAATTTGGTAACGATACCCGGCTCCGGTACTTCCTCAACTTCAAGTTGTGTCAGCAAACTTTTAAGCGCTTTGACAATCGGATTTTGGGGATCGCAATTTTTTAAATATTCAACCGCCCGTTTCTCCTCATCCTCATCAAAATCATTGATCGCCGATTCTTTAATCATCTCAATTGCGTTAACGAGATATTCACGTTGTGTGAACGGCCGGTATCGAGGAATAAAGCGGGAAAGTAAAAATAACAAAACAAATACGATATAAATAAGCGCAATCGTTGGCTGGTAAAAGTAATTATTATCAGCAGTGATGAATTTTCCCAGCTCGTCAATAAACGCGCCAAAACCAATACCACCGAGGATTGAGGCGACGACAGCCGCTTTTTGATTGAGGAATGACAGCATAATAAGAATCGCCGCCATCATAAAAAACCCACCCCACAACAAATGCGCAATATGAAATTCACCGCCGCCGATGATAGGATAGTGGGTAAATCGAAGATACACGCGAATCACAAAAATACTCACAATCGCCGAAATCAAAAAATTCTCCCGGTATTGTGAGGATTCGATGTTACGGATGAAAACGTCTTTGAGAATCATACAGTAATATTATACTGCATTCTCTACAAATAATATCCTATTCCACCAATTCTATTGACATCCTTACACACTGCTACTACTTTGCCAAACATCCTGATAAAATTGTCATTATAGGGCGGTAGCTGCCGGTTCCCATACCGGGGAACAGTCCCGTTTGGTGCGTCTTTATATGTCTGCAGCAATTCTTCAGCAAGTGTTATATCATCCTCAGAAACAGTAAAATCATTACGAGACATTTTCCCACTACCTGAATGGTCTTCTTTACCTCTTTCGAACTCTCTTATGAAACTAAAGAGTAACACATGGGGAATTGTGCGCCAATGCGCTGCGCCTTTATGAAGATCACTTCTTAACGTGTCATGAATTCGGGTATCCACCATTTCAAAGGAATCGGTTACTATCGGCAAACCAAGATACCCTAATAGCGCTTTTTCATACATAAGGCGTACGGCATTAAATTCTTCTCTCACACGTAATTCATCTTCTCTTTTGTCTGAGCTTTCATCCAAAATTTTTCTGGCGTCTTCACCAGTTACTTTTTTTGTATATTGACCTGTGTCCGGATCTTCTACATAAACCGTTAAGTCATCAACTTCATCATCTGGTTTGGGAATTGAAAAAGTTTTCGCTTCTTCTTCTTTCCCTTCAATAACAGACTTTATTAGCTGTTCAAAATCGCCCTCTGAAGAATTTGCCAATACTGGCGCTGCGTCTCGATTATCTCTTCGTATCTTTGTTTCGGTTTTGGCAGGATCCGGCTCAACATCCAATACGGCATAGATACCCTCCTGTGGAACGTTTAAAAGTGTCTGTGCATGTCCTGCTGCGCTAATAAACTTTGATCTATTTAACGAATAGCCTCCTACTCTACTTACTGTTTTACTTCCATATATCCCTCCCATTTGATCCCGTACAAAAAATTCAAGGATCTGACAATCTCCATATACTACTCCCTCATCAATCAACCCTTCCTCTACAAGATCTTTTCTGCTGTTAAATGCAACTTCTTTCTCTTCTATATCAGGCAAATCCCAAACAACATGCTCACGGTCAAGATCCAGCAGTCCTGAAACGGTTACATCCTCAGATCCCATGATACTGTGTGTCAATTTCGGCATGCCGATCTCGGAGCAGATTTGTGCTTCATCCACTAGTTTGCGTTGCGGTATTGCTTTATCGACATTTTTATAAACATCTTTCTTTTCTCTTCGATAATAATAAATGCCATCTTTATCATTCCGGCCAATCAATCTCATGCCGTAGATATACGGATCATGCGAGGCATCTGCAAGTTTTGGATCCATAACTTTAAGAGCTACTTCAGCTCCATCCAACACCATTGAAGTCTCACCGTCTTGACCACCGGCAACAGCCACAATCCCAGGATCCCTTTTTCTTCTTCTAATAAGTCTCTGGCCAGTATCTGCAAAAATGTTCTCGTCACACCACAGTATCTCTCCAATATGAGTATTTACATTTTTTTCAAATTCTTGTTTTCCACCAAGAGTTACTTGATTGTCCGGTCCTCTTTTTCGTTTAAGCTTTTCTCGTTCTTCTTTGCGTAATTTTCTCAGTGCTTTACGCTCACCTCTTTCCATCTTTCTAAAAATATCTTTCAAGGATTTATATTTATCTTTCAAAGATCTGAGCATTTCTGTCAAACTTTCATCTTCATCGTCATCATCATAAGGTTCTAGCTCAGCCTCTGGGGTCACTTCATTTTGAGCTTCCATCACTTTCTCCAATATTCTATTCAGTTGTTCAGGCTTCAGCTGCCATAACAACTCACGCAACTTATCTCCAGTTTCCCCTGCGATATTTTCACCCTCAAGATAAGAGGGATCAAATTCATCTAAAAACGTTTCAAGAGGTATTTCTTTATCGCGTACTCTACGTAAATACTCACTTAGACTTATCTCCCGCCCACCTTCACCTCTGTTGCCAAAGGAACCTTCACCCGAAATACCACCACCTAGTTCTGATCCTGCACCACTTGTTTGAACCGAAGCACGCCCTTCTCCTGCTCGACCAGGTGATGCACCAGGAGGTTGAATATCCAATGTATTCAATAAGCTGTTCAATTGCCCCGGTTCCAGCCGCTGTAATTCTTGTCCCAACTCTTTTAGAAATTTTGTATTAGGCACAGCATTTGTCTGAAACATAGAAGCTGCATGAACAAATTCGTCGGTTGTTATTTGACCCGCCCTTACCTGCTCCAATAATCCTTTAACAAGCCTTACATCCCCGCCTTCGCCCATTTCCACACCAAATTCACCTTCTGACGCTTCTCTACCTTTTTCTGCAAGAGCAGTTAGCACCTGAGTTGCAAGCATAGCTCCTTCTTGACCTTCTCCTTGATCAGCTGTTCTCCTGCCAGGCAGAAAATTGGGTAATCTTCTTCCTTTTTCTACTTTGACATCTCCGATTTGCCGTGCCCCATCTGCTTCTGAACCATATCCCAACCTGTCCCCAAAGCTTATCCTTCCCCCGTCACTACTCTCACCAAACCCTTCTAGTTCCTTCATCATCGCTTCATCCCAATCTTCACCATCTTCATCCCAATTTAAAGGAATTCCTTTACCCGTACCCGAATCCCCTGACCGGCTTCTTCTTTCATTTCGGAATCTTTTTTGCGAAGGAAAATCTTCCTCTTCAAATCCTTCAGGATAGGTTACTTGTTGACCAGGACGCAGTGGTCTATGGTCGCCAAAGGATGCAAATCTCCGCACACTTTTCACCTTAAATGTCCCTGATGCATAATCCGCATCCCGTTCGTCGGGTTCTACTGATAAAAGACAATCTATCGATTCTTCCGGAAAATCTGTCCTAGCAAGTATTCTAAGACTTGTCTGTTCATGCATCGTTCCTACAATAGCTGTCTCATTCTTTTGCAAGGCGTAACCTCTTACCTGTTTTACTGCATCCTCACCATACAATCTCATTAACATTGACCTTAAAAAGTAATTAAACAATTCAGGTGTTCCACGCAGATTTCCTTCATCATCTATTTGGCCTTTTTCCAAAAGATCATAAATACTTTGGTGTTCTGCACTATAGTGCTCCTGTGGGACATAACCTTTCATTGATTCACGAGCACGATTCACAAATGTTGCAACACTTATAGACCCATCTCCTCGTAATACTCTGGCTAAATCATCCATCCCGAGATCCTCACATATCCACATTACTTCTTGTTTTTTCTCAGGCGGAATTTCTTTTCCGGCTGGAGCATAGTCATTTTTATCTTTATCAAGTTGGAAATAGCAACGCGCTCCATCCCGTGCGACAAGTTTCAACCCGGTAATATACGGATCGCTGGTATGATTTGCTATTTCCTGACCCATTGTTACCAAAAGATCATATTCCTCAGCAGTAGAAGGCAAAATAGTATTTCTATCGGCTATTTGGACAAGCCTCGTATCCGTTCCTTCAAAAACCTCTGGCTTAACCACTTCTACCTTACCGATAGTTGTACCTAGCTGTTCACGCCATTCTTGCAAACTCGGAACGGAAATTGTGGTTGGGCGATCCGCATAGTCATCATATTCGTTTACTTTTTCTTTCCGTCTAGACTCGGTAACTGCCGGTGTGGGGACAAGCGGGTCCAAAAGATAATATTCTCTTTTATAACTCACCCCAGTTTGAGCATAATTTCCTGCTTGTATCCCGTCTGGTGTAAGACCATCTCCAGATACACTTGAGATTGACGAGTCAATAATGTCTATTTTTGTATCAAAACCCATTTTTAACATAGCCCGTATGAAATATTCGAATATGACTCTGTTGCCACGCATCTTTCCTTCGAAGTCATCAACCAATTGTAAATCTACAAGATCCTGAGGATTATTTAGCGTAAGAGCGCCATGAGGGACTGACTCGCTCAATACAAAATGTTCCCTGGCTAAATCCACAAACTGTGAAGCAGTTACACTTTCTTGAGCAGATAGAGTCTTCGCCAAATTATGCATGCCAAGTCGATCACAGAAAGCTCTTATTTGTATCATTTTCAACGGCTCCATTAGTTCTTCCATTGGTCTGTAATCGTTTTCTTCCTCACTTATACGGAAATAGCAAAGGTCATCAGCTCGTGCCACAAGATCCATCCCAGGAATATAAGGATCCCACTCCGCAAGGGTAGCTTCCTGCATTGATAACCATGTACTTGTCCTACCCCTTACCTTCATCTGCAAATCTGAAAATCGTATGCATAAATCAACATCTGCAGGTACCCTAGGCAGATCTGTCTCGCGAGATCTGTATGTGATAATTCTGGCAGGTACATCGGTAAATACTTCAGGTTTAGCATAAAGTACATCACCACGATGAACCTCATCTTCACTATTTTCTATATGCAGCTCTTCTGTATGAAAATTTTTGCTACGCAAATCACGTATATTATGTTTGCCATAGGGTGACTTGGTTATATCAGTAAGCCATATCAGTCGTACCATCTGACTCCTTACATCAGGATCATCTGGATTATAATCCCCTAACAACCCATAAGGAGGTACGTCATCCAAAAGAAGGAATTTTTCATCAACGAAGAGATCTGCTATTTCACGGGAAGTTTCCTCAATACACTCATCAACTATTTCCTGAAAGCTTTTTTCATTTTTTGGATCATAGAGACGAGGCAGCATCTTAACCAGTGCCTCTCTCTGATAGCGATTCCCATAAGATAACAGCCCGAGATGTGGACCGCTATTATATATTTCCCTATTAGAAAAAATATCCAAAGGAACAGCATCTTCCTTACCATTCCATTCTTTATCATCTTTTACAAACGTAAGATTACCTGTTGGACCAACTTGCGGGAATAAAAATTCTCCATCATGAACGATAACTCTTTGTTGTTCTCTCTCAGAATTTGCCAATCCTGAATGTGCAAAATAATTAGAAGCTATATACTTCCGTAGCATACTCTTTTGTTGATCACTGGTATCTTTATCTTCATCTTCTGTCTGGATAGTACTCTGCCGCAGAGGCATTTGTACATCCCGTTGATACAGCCTCCATAATGCAGGATCAGCTTCTCTTCCGGGCAGTGCACCATGTGCTTCAACAAATTCAGCATGCAATTCGCTTCTCCGTCTTTGCCAAGCAACACTCCCTGGTTCAAGTCGCTTTTCTGCTCTATCCTCTACTTTGCTAACACCAAATATACCCAAATAATCCATTAACTGTGAATCGCGAAAATAGTCTGCTATGCCATTGGCTATCTCATCTCTACGCGATTCTCGGTGCTGTTTTCGTATCGCTGAAAGCTCATCAAGAATCCCTTCACGCTTGAATATATCCATCACATAATTATTGTCCTGCATAGTAAGAACATTGGTATCAATTTCAATATCAGACCACGAAGTATGATAACTCAAAGGAGTATCCCTAAAAACAAGCCCATTGGGCAAAAAATTCCCAGTGTCATTCATACCGTTCAACCAAAGGAGAATGCCGCTTGCCGCTTCAAATATTTTTTTCACTTCAGTATTGGGAGGATCTCCCATCTCTTTCCCAGCTACTTCCCCGATCCGTGAGGTAATTCTTTGTGCATCTTCATCAGGTGGACGGA
Organism: uncultured Gammaproteobacteria bacterium; assembly: GCA_964540055.1. GTDB lineage: Bacteria > Patescibacteriota > Microgenomatia > Levybacterales > UBA12049 > JACDET01. The sequence goes on from CAZILC010000010.1 coordinate 14,462, forward strand.
GCACATCATATAATTTTCTTTTTGTTCCAACTTCAGCTTCTGTCTCAACAGATTTTTCTTGTGCTTTAGGCGCACTAAGATCTACAAATGCAGGTGCATCTATTATTTCTGTCATACTTTACTCCTATTAATGAGTATAGCATCTAAGCTAAAGGAGCTCATGCTTGACATATATTAAGAAAGTATATTAGACTAGTTTTGATCGCTATGGCCTCTTCCGCTTTCCGAGACTTTCTCACATACACCCCCTCACAAAAAGAAGTTTCTCTGGTATTTGCAAAAGATGAAACAGAACAAGATCATTTTTTACAGGAACTGGAAGGACAAGGTTTTAAGCAAATATTCACGTTGTATGAATTGCTTGATACAGTAACCTCTCCAACAAAATCTTTTTATCTCATCCAGGATGAGCTTCCGGTAGATGTCTACGAATTTATTCAGCAATATCCCACGAGACATATCGGTATTTATGACAAAGTGTCAAAAAAATTTGCAGTTACCAATCCGGTATATAAAGATGTCTCACTTGTTTTTGTTGTCACCAAAGCGCACTTACAAAATCTCCATAATCAAGGATTTACACTTTTTGACAAAGTAGGATTAACGTATCAAGAACAATAATATGCCAGAATCAGGACCATCCCTTGCAGAGCTTCCCATGAAACCCGTCGAAACTACCGATAAAGGTAGACGGTATTTGGGGGTTGAGGTAGAGGGAGCAAAAGACCGTTCAAGCCCTTTAATACCCAAACCCGAGGTGTTCTCAAAAATTGTTGATAATAAAGCAACGCTTGAGCTCAAACGCACGCTCGCTCTCACGATGCGCAACGGTGAGAGTATAAATTTGGAAGGTATTTCAGGCTATGGGAAATCAACGATACCCAAACAAATGGCCTCAGAATTAGGCTATCAAGTATATGAAATGACGGGAAATGGTTTCAAAAGACCGGATGAGCTTGAAGACAAATTTGCTCCTGCATTTACCGAAGAACCCGGGGCCAAAAAAATGGTTCTAATTCATGAATCAAATGCCATAGATCCAAATGTGATGAAAGCAATGAATGAATACTTTGATGCACATCACAGCAAAGATACGGTAGTTATTTTTACCTCAAATCCCGCAACCGCTGATTATAAAGGCATCGTACCGCCGGGTGCAGATCAAGCAAGACGCGTCCCGACATATCGACTACCCGACAGTCTGGAACCTAGTGATAAGAGATTTTATGGAAAATCATTATGGGGAGGAGCTCCTGAAGTTCCAGAAGGGATCACTGAAGAATCATATATTATATCCCGCGACGAGCCACTGACACTCGAAGAGGTAATAGATAAATTCCCTGAGTCCGGTAAAGAATGGGACCACTATATAGAATTTGATATCCGCGTACAACAAATGCTTAAAGATGGCACACTTACGAACAATGTGAACGGAGAACCTGTTATTTTCGGAGATTATACTATGCCGCCAAAAATTCAAGATTTTGTATTTAACTTTTGTCCCGAAGGTGCCACCAGTATCATTCCGACATTGCAAACAGCATTAAAGTACTATTATGCAAGTAGATTTGAGTATGGTAGTCATGACCATGAATTGATAACAAAAGAAATAGAAAGTCTCGGCGGTGACCAAGGAGAGCTGCCAGATCCGAAAGAGCATAGAGACGAGGATTGGACAAAATAATATAAACGTACAGTACTTATTGCAGGAGTAAATCTCTCATGCTATGCTTTTTAAGAAAGGAAAATTATGTTAGCTGGAGGAGAAGGAGGCGCGGAAGCCGCACAACCAATAAAAGAAGTTACCCGAACACTCGCACAGGGTTCGTTGCGGGAGAGAAATTATACCCAGGCTGCAATGTTATTTGAAAAAATTGTCAAACCCGGAGCACCGGAAGCTGGTGCGAAAGCCGGAGGTACAGAAATCGGCGTTCCTGAAGTGAATGATATGCTGGGCTATGCACGTGCCTTAACCGGTCTTGGTGAGCAGACTGGCCTTGCTCAAGCAAACATTTTGCAGCATGGAGCCCTCAACGAGGCAAATAGACTAGGAGGAGCAATTGCTGATACTGCTACAGATGAAAAAGCAGCAAATCTTGCGTTAAAAAAAGATATTCTCTTTGATATGACTGCAACCTATGCACGCATGGGAGATGGACAAAATGCGAGACAATGTCTTGGTTATGTCATCGGGGCAGATCCTGATAATCCGGTGGTAAAGTTACTGCGAAGAGCGCAAGGGGGAGAGACAGTAATTCCTGACACCGTGCCCACTCGCGCAGAAGAAGAGGCAGACCCTCAACTGGCAATGATTCTCAGACATGAAATGTTACTTCGGTATGGCAAAGACCTCGCACTTCTATAGAATACTCTACTCAGAAACTTTTTGATTTAACAAAAGATAACTGCTACCACGAACTGTTCTATCAATTTCCAAATGGATTTGGCGGAGCCTGTTGTGCTTGCGGTTGTGGCTGTGGTTGTGGTGCCGGTGGCTGTTCTAAGCCAGTTGTCAGATACTGTAGCAACTCTCGACCGACTACTCCTTGAGCATCAGGAGTAAGATTTGCATAATCTCTAATTTGCTGGGCAAGCCGTTGTTCAGGATTATTTTGATCTATTGGACCCGCTTCATACTCTCTCAAAAGCCCAACAATTCTTCGTGCAGCTCGTCGCCCAAGACCGACGCCGTTTGCATTATTCGGATCAGCGACGTCCACCTGGTTATTGAATTGGGTGGCCAAATATTCATTTTCAGCCTGCCAGATTGCCCGTACAAATCCTTTGTCAGCATCAGATAACCGCTGCAACGTAATAGTTCCGATCGATGTATCCAGTCTTCTATTATCCGCTCTATGAGGAACTTTCAAGGTGCCTAGATAAACACCAGTTGCAGCCTGAATAACAGCATCTGTTGCAAGCGGATTTTGATTTGCCTGCTGGTTCTGATCGACTAATTGTACGCCATGTCTTCGCAGAATGCGTACTGCTGCTTCTCGGCGCTGAGCACTTGCTGCTGCAATGACATCAGCATCAGAAGTTCCTTGAGGTATTGGCTCATCAGGTGTACCGCCAGGCATTACAAAATTCTCGTTTAGTAATATGAGTTCTGCCATGGAGCGTTTTACTGTGTCATCACCTTGCATAGTATTTGGATCGGGAGCGCTAAACGTTGCGAAATCAGTACGCTCTGCTCTTGCCAGCCGGTCACGGCGTCTTACCTGATCTACTCCAACACCTGATGCTGCCAATGCTGCTGCGCTTTCACCCACGCTACCAAAACCAATTGCTCCAGCTGCGGTTGCTGCCCCAGCTCCAAGCCCTGCCCCGATTAACCCGCGATCAACCGCTTGTTCTGCTTTTGCCCGGATTCGTGCTCCACGGGTGGTGTAAAGGGTACGGTCCACACGACGTAATGCACCGCCTGCTGCACCAAGAAGTCCTCCTGCTGTCGCGCCAACTTTTGCAGCTGCAGCTACAGCACCGTTAAGTGGAGCTAATGCACCCAGAGCTCCTCCGGCTGCACCATATTTTGCTCCCCCGATGAGTCGTTCCCGTCTTCTCTGACGTCTATTTGCTCTATACTCATCATACCCAGGCTCACCCTTTTCAACTTTATCCCGTTTAGGTGTTCTCGGCTGACGAATTACACTTCCATAAATTGCACCTGCGGTGGCACCAACACCTGCCGTCTCCAATTCACCTGCAACACTAAAGCCTGCTACCGCTTCTTTTTTGTAGACAAATTCATACTGGAACGGTTTTTTATTGGTACTGACATCTTTCCAATCCCAATCATTTGCAACACCTTCCTGAGAAATTGGATATGCCGTGTGGTCGCCATGGAAGCCTATTGCAAAGACATCATGCTTTTTATAGACGCCAATCCAGCTGTTTGATGCCAGATCATATCTGAATGATATATCACCATCAGAAACGCCCTTTGGCCAAGTAATTGTAGAAAGCGTCTTGATATCCTGCTCGAAAAAGTCATAGGAAGCAATAGAATTACCCTGTGAGTCATAGACAAGATGTCCTTTATGAACCAGACCTGGCGGAAGGGTTATTGTATTCCCGTTAACCACTTCCGATTTCATCGGTGTACCACCGGTTACTGGACCATGCCCAGTCGACGATTCACTCGTTACTGGCGCAGCACTACTTGAAGAAGTAGAAGGTGAGCTACTTGGTGAGCTACTTGGTGGCGGTAATGTCGCGACTGAGGTACCTTTTTGGTCTTTGGATACTGCTCCGTTGGAATGGATATAATAGGGAGTTGTCGCATTTCCTACAGCTCCATATTTCCAGGTGCCCTTACTGTAATCGAATTCATATGGATTTGTCTTATCTGGCAATACAGAAGGAAGCTTTCCAAGGACGGTATTTAATGTTTTACTATCAGGAATTCCCTGAACTGGCTGTCCATTAGGACCGACAAGTTTGCCATCTTGATTAATTGTTACATTACCAAGAACAATTTTCTGACCATCTGGAGTTGTGACAACTACCTCTTTGGGTGCTACATCCAGTACTGGCTCTTGTGGTCTTTGAGAAACATCCGGAACATCAAATGCATTTTTAGTATTGGCAGTACCTACGGTAAAGACTGAATTATTAGATGAGAATGCACCTTTTCCTTCCCATTTTAGGGTGTATCCGTTGGAACCTTTCACAAGGGTCAGGGTAACAAGCGGATCTTTTTGACCTGGAGCCATGACATCAAATCCGCCTTTGCCGTTATAGACGTATTGTACTCCTGCAAGTGCTTTGCCATCGGCACCATTAATGGTAATACCGGATAAAACATTTTCATATTCCGTCATATCAGGGCCACTGATCTTAGCTCCCTGTGCATCAATAAGCGATCCGTCATCTTCAAGCTTTGCGCCTTTCAACGCGAATATTGATTCGTGTCCATTCTTTGGATTGACGGTTACAATTGTCGTTGTTGCTGAGAGATCGACTGGTTTCTCAGGAGTTGCTGATGGATCAAGAATTTGATCCAGATCATAATTCCCCGGAACTGCTGGCTTGCTCCCATCAACTGTAAAGGTTATCTTACCATTAGCATATTGTTCGTCCGTAATATGTCCGGAGTCATACGTGAGTATCGGGTGCCCATTGGTATCAAAAGTGACTTGTCCTCCGGTAAAGACCTGACTCTGATCCTTTGGATCAAGGAAGGTAAAGCCACCATTCTGATACTCAATAACCGGTGTAAATGTGCTACTGTCTGCTCTTTGGAACGTAATACCGGTCATGACATTGTTAAAGTCAGATACCTCAGTTGACGGAATAACTACTGTGGTTTGTCCGTTCTCTTGTGTGACATACCCCTGACTCGTTTGTGTCAAACCCTTTATTGTTATCTGTGTTTGTCCATTACCTTCAGGTCCCGGCCCAGGAGGTGGCGTTGAACCTACTTCTACTCTCTTTGCCATATGGCCGCTACCTTCAAATGCCGAGCGATAAGTAACAGTTGTTTTTCCTTCATGCTTTGTTATATCAGCAGCACTGATGGAATCGGCTCTGAAAACATTTTGTCCATGCGGATAGACGGCAACTGCAATATCACCATCGCCTTTTTTAAGTGTTCCATCTGGCAAATCATGCTTGAGATAATCTTGCAGCGCGGATTTGTTAACGAATGCGCTTGTTAAGGTACTTGCATCAATCTGATCATGTCCTTCAACTGAAAGCTTGCCATTGGCATCAGATTGGCTATCAAGAGGCAAGTCGACATAGGACTTGCCGTCTTTATGTGTTACTGCTACATAGATCTTATGATGGCTGCCGTCTTTCCCATCAACTTCAAATGCCATATGCGTTACTTTACCGCCGCCTTCCTGAACCACACGAAGGGTATGTCCATGATCAACAAGTACTGTATGCAATCCCTCTTCATGCGGTCCTCTTGCAAACTCGATATTATCCGGCTCAAATGAATTTTGTTTTAGGAAATGCTGCGAACTTTCCATGCCAGTGGCATCAGGGATATCAGGCGACGTATCTGCTGGAGGGTTGGTATCAGGATTTCCCGGACCTCGATGACCAGGATCTGTTGAAGTTGCAGTCGTCACGTCATGGGAAAGTGTTGCCAAATCAATATGCTGCTGTGTAAGATGATCATTCGCTACTTCATGAGGGATGGTAAATAACGGCTCTCCATTTTTCGGATCCATTGAAGGCTGTATTGCTTGTCCTTTCCAGAGGATTTGTAAGTCACCTTTTTCTCCAAAATGGAATTTAATATCTTCCATGAGAATATTTTTCGTAGTAGGATCAGTCACAATAACGCCATCTTTATCAGTATAAGTAAATTCAGGATGGATTGGTTTCCCGCCCGGTCCTTTGAACTCGACATGACTGAGAGCATTTCTTGTAACTTCTGTCATAAGCTCTGAGACATGGACATCCTGTTTTGGTGGATTATCACCGGTTACTTCCTGCATGGTAAAGATTATTTTATTGTTCTTAAAATCAAAATCAGGTTTGACCTGTCCGCCATGCCATTCAAATTTCGGATCAAATTTTCCATTGGTCGTCACAAATTTTCCATTTTCCATAACGAGGAATTCACCATTCTCGATAATCGCGTGATGCGTCTTGGGATCAATCACATCAACTGAGTGGGTGGTTGGGTTATAGACAAAAAACGGATGAACTTCTTGTGTCTGCCCTGGCTGATGAAATTCAACATGACTTAAGAAAAGGGCGGATGCCTCAATCTGCGCTTTATCAACAACCGGTTGACCATCCAGTGTTTCATACCCACCATGACCGTCATCTTTGAGACCGGCAACTTCGATTGCATGATCTTTATCGCCGACTGTTACCGCTTTCTCTTTAAGTAATGCATCAATATCTGTCTGCTTTAACGGTGTCGGTTCTGCTGGACCCTTGTCTGGTCCGGGTCCTTGCTGCTGTACTTCAATCTTGTCGCCTTTCACAACAAAAACAGCTGGTTTTCCTTCAACATCAATTTGTCCGTTTTTGTCAATTGTAATATCTTTAATGACAACGGTTTTATTTTCCAAAACTTCCCATTTACCACTGTTATTATCGTATTGGAGCTCAAATTTACCACCGGGTGGGAATTTATCCAAGAATTCTGTTTGGACTTTATTTATCTGATCTGCAGAGACAAGAATCTTCGTTGGATCCTCGCTACTGATAATATCACCTTCACGATTTAACGTTACTCCAGTTACTGTCAGCTCGGTCTGATCATTTGTAGTAATGAGAATTTCATTCTTTTCAACGACCATTGCCGCAACAGCCTGCTTCTCATTCAAAGGAACACCAAAAGTCTTCGTAATTTTACCCTCAGGATTTTGATAGTAGATCAAATCACCTTTCACATTATTAACAATACCTTCGCTATTATCATAAGCAACACTGCCTAATTGACCAGGCTGTCCCGGATCTACTCGAAGGGTTGCAATCTTGCCGGTACTTGCTATAACATCCCAACTACCTTTATCCGAATTAAATACAAATGCTACTTTATCTGCTCCTATCGTGTCTCCATTAGAGCCTTTGAATTCCATTTGATCCAATGTGGTAATGGAGGCATTTAATTCCTCCGGGGTCAACACAACCTTCTTAGAACCATTAACTGTTGCTTCCAGACCACCTTGAGCGCCTTTTACATAGGTAGCTGAGCCAAAATAGAATTCTCTTTTATTATCTTTTGTCGTAAATGTCGTTGCTTGATCATCTATATCCTGAGGTTTTGTATGGATTTCAGTTTGTAAACCTTTGAAGTCTGGTGGATTAATATGGATTGTCGGCACATCAACTCCATTGTGGCTCTTTACTGAATAGTCTCCATTTAATACGTCAGCGTTTAGTTGTGTCCCATCAGCACTCAGCTTCAAGCCTTGTGCGACCACTTCACCGTTTGCAACCATATTGAAGACGGTATCGCCATTACTCGTTGAAAATTCATACGATACTTGCGTGCCCTTTGGCAAGCCTGTCACCTGCAGTTGCGAGAAGAAATGTTCATATTGAATTAGTTGGTCTTTTTTAAGTGCAGGGCTCGCATTTCCGTAATCAAGAGCGCCTGTTTTATTGTTATATGTTGCATCTCCCAAATATATTGGTGTTTTATCCCCATTTGCATTATTTACAACTATTGCTTCCCCATGAAGCGGATCTGTCCCAGCATGCTTCTTTTCACCAAGGAATGCCAAAGCGTCCTGTCCACCATGGAATAGTTGTGCAAACCCTTCTGGTCCGCCGGAACCGCCTCCCTGATCAGCGGGTGAAACTGGCCGTGAATAATCCACTACTTGTGCATTATTTAGGTGTGTTACCCCACCTGGTTCAACAGTTCCTCCACCGCCGTGAGCTGTGAGTTCTGAAGCTAACGCATGAACGGCAATATGATCTCCGATTCCCACAACCCCTCCTAATCCGCCCGCTAGCCACATACCTAATCTCGCTCCTCTGTCTCCTGCAGCTTCTTTTCTTTGCTGTACAAATTCTGCAGTTACAGCCTGTCGATCAGCTTCATTAGTTATTTGTGCTATTTTTTGTGCTTCCTGTCCTGTTGTCAACTCGACACCGCGCTCTAAGGCAACCCGGGCACGAGCAGCTTCTTCAACCGCTGCGATTTCAGCGCGGTGACTAGCAATTCTTCTTCCAGCTATTCTTCCGACTATCATAGATGAGGCAACAGTCACAGGTGCAACTACCCATCCTCCTGCTCCCAATGCAACTGCTCCTGCAACTCCACCAGCAGTAAGCAATTTTTTACCAACAGACTTGAGACCTGATTTAATAGCATACTCTACAGTATCTTGTCCTGCCGTCTTTGCAATTTGTGCAACTTTTCTCTGCATTGCAGCCTCAATTGCTGATGCGTAAGACGCATTATCTAACGCCTTTGCTTCTTCAAACATCTGTACCATTTGGGAAAGCTCTGCTGCAGCTTGCACCTTTATCCCATCTACTGCTTGAGCCTCGGCACCTTCAAGACGGATAGTGACAGCTTTACCGCCTATCATTTCTTCTGTCACCTGTTGTATCGTCTTACCCGATGCTTCCAGTGCATTTGTCGCATCAACAACGCCAGTTGCAAGTGAATCCTGCGCTCCAATAAGTAATGAAGCCAAAGTAAAGGAATCTAACCGTGGATTTTGCTTTAACAAACTTTGACCGACTTCCGAATCCTGTAAATTAGCCGCAAGCTGAATCGTATCCATTTCTCGCTGCATACGGTTTTCTCTTGCCTGTTGGGAACCAGCCGCGTCAGGAGAAACAGGATTTTCTGAGGCGATTAATGCTTCGGCTTTCTTTTTTATTCCAGGAGCAAGCAGCCGTCCTAATTCCGCAGCATGATCGCCTTCAGCACGAATTTCAGTAATTGCCGCTGCCGCTGCACCGGTTGCTTCTATAGGGACCGTCTGTGCAACTGCCGTAACAGCTTCCATTGCTCCCGCTCGATGAGCTACATAACGCTGCATCATCTCTTCGCCATATTTAGCAACTGCTTCATCATATTTTCCGCCTTCAACAAGCGTACTTATATCCCCAAGCGTTGCGGCTCGCTGTCTGTCAATTGTGTGTATTTCAAGAGATGCAGACCGAAGTGCTGATTTTACAACATCTGTGGTTTTGGATTTTGCTCTACTTACAACGCCTTCACCTGAAGAAGCTTTTTGGTCCTTTTGCTTTTTATTAAAAGCATCCACATCTGCCAGGAGAGCATCACTCACCGTTTGAGTTCCACCAGAAGCAAGTTGAATAACCAATGCAGCTCTCGCTTTTTGTTTATCTGCTCCACTTTTACGCATGCTTTCCCAAGATATCTGTGCGTATTGCGCAGCGACTTCTCGTACTTTCCATGAATTCTCCGGCTCAACACCTTTTGCTCTTGCTTCTCTATGTTCTTTGATCGCTTTAGGTGCTCTTTTAGCACCTTCAACAACAATCCTAGTTTTTCTTGCAAGACCTTTCGTATCGTCATCGATCCCGTATTTTTTCGTCCGTGCATTTCTTCTTTCTTCTCTTTGTCGTGCAAACTCTGCATTTTTACGTGCTCCATGTGTAGAACGTCCCAAACCTCCTGCTTCTATTACTTGAGCTTCCTGTGTCGCCAATTTTGCGCCAATGACAATTTCTCCCGTTGCTGGTGAAACACTTTCACCAGTAGGAGGTGTTGGTGCCGCATCAGCTTGTGCCGAAACTTCCGAAACTGGCGTCGGATCTGCCAACGTAGTTGCGTCAACTACGGTTGTCGCTTCAACGCGTGCAGTAGCCGCATCACCGGCAACAGCTTCTGTGCCGCCATTAGTATCTCTGTCACCTTTCAAACCCACTTTTGCAGTTCGCTCTGTTCTGAATAATCTCGGCAGGTGGAATTTACTCATCCATCCGGCTTTATCTTTAGCTGAAGACTCATTTGATGGTGTTGGCTGATCAACTACAGTAACTTCTGCAGTTGGTGATTCAGTTACCGTTGCTGATGCATCGGTACTGTCTTTTTTTACTCCATGTGAGGCTGCCACTGCTGTATCTCGATCTGGCTTATCAAATATTACCGGTGTTACCATATCTGTCATGCCAAATGGTCTCGTACCCAAAGCGACATCAATTCGATCGGGTTTTGGAGAAGGCGAAAATGCTGCAGGAACCTGTCCAACTTCTACTCGTGGTGCCGTTGCTACACCTGCAGGTGAGGCTTCTCGATTATTTTTTGCTAATTCTGTTGGTGCTGGTTTTGGTGATGATTCTGCCATACTGGTTATGCAAGATACGCTTCCTGAAATGAATTTAGCGTATCATCTAAAAATTTGGGATAATCGGCTATATGATCCATTGTGTATTGTTGTAATTCAGAACGTGTTTTCTTTTCCTCCATCATCTTTTTAAAATGTGTTACTTCCTCGTCAGTTAATTGAGCAATACTCCGGGCGATAATAAATTCATCAAGACGCTGTTCAATATCCGCAAAAATTTCCTCACGTAACTCAGGGGTCAAATTGGCAAATTGCTTCTGGTCAATTAAATGATTGATAAATGTGGAAGTCGCATCATTCTGATCAAATTCACCTTCAAGATAAGCATCTTCAAAATCCAGCATGACATCAATGATAAATTGATCATAATTTGCTATCGAGACAGCTGCAAAATGGCGAATGTCTGAAAGCGGTTTTCCTTCATCAACCAATTGGTTTAATGCTTTTTGCTGCTCTTCCGGCAGTTCTTCATAAATACTTTGGAGCATAAAAATGCCAAGCTGATCAATAAGCGTCGACTGCAACGCCTCTCGCTCTTGCGGTGAGATCTTTTTCTCTTCAACTTGACGTTTATCTATGAGTTCATCGATAAACGAATTTATGTCAGTAACTTCTTGTTGTGAACCGTTCATAAAAATTAGACCGAAAAATGATAAGCTCTTCCCTATAGTATATATTATTTTTGCCTATCATTCAAGTATTAAAGCCTTTGTAACGAATTTATTACATAAGTCTTATAGTTTTCTTACCTTTTTACAAGCATTCTCTCAGTAGTACTTTTTTCAACCAATACCTCATCAATTCAGTACATACTGAAATCCCACACTATCATCATACGGAGAAATAAGTTTGTTTGTCAATTGGTTATGTTATGTTTTGTTTTCTTTAACACGAGTATTTCCTCCATGATTGCTCAATTAGAAGTATTTTTCGAAGTAGCATCAGACTCATCATTCTGACTTCCCTGTGGTGAATCAATATTCACAGCACCTTCAATAAGATCTTGCAATTTCTCTCTTGCATCTGCAAGATCTGCAGCGGGAACTTGCTTTTCAAACATATCTTCAAATTCTTTATCGGTCTTCTCGCGTACACGCTGACCGAATTCACTATCCAAAGACTCATTGCCTTTACTGGCCTCCTGGAACGCAAGTTGTGTATTGGTATCATACCGGGTTTGGTATAAATCAGCATAGGTATCCCAAATAATCTGTTCCAGCTCAAACCGCTGATCTTCAGATAACGTCTCCCACTGGGAAAGCAATTTTTCCTTAAAGGCAGGCTCAAACGGTATAATATTTATAACATCAGTTGTCGTTGCTTTCATATGTTTTTGTTATTATATCGCTCCTCCCACAGCTCGTACATAGTTAATCATATCTCTTGCTAACAAAAGCATGTCAGCTTGATTGGGACGTGGAGCTGGAGCACCCACAGCACCTGTTACACTATCATAAAAGCGGGTAAATATATCAGCAATAGGAGCCCCTGGTGCAGCACCGAGCCCTAAATCATCATTAAGCATTTCTGCCATACGGTCAGGCGGCAATGCTACACGAAATGCCTCAAAAAGCTCCTGACGGTTGGGTGCATCTTCCCACCCCGGGAACAAGAAACCATAAATACGTCTAGCACCCTCCGGTAAGCCTGAATCTCTTTCAGCCTGAGTTAATCGGACATCGGCATTATTAATAATTGCTGCCTCTGCCAGAGTTGCCAACCGGTCATCCATACTTCCTGGACCTGTACGGGGAACATCCGCAAGCATTCTTGCAGCGCTGAGTGTTTCTCCCTGTCCTGCCATCACCCCTTCTATAACTTCAGCCTGTGCCTTGAGTCCCTCAACATTTTCCAAATTACGGATTTGCGCACTTGCGTCAGCTTCAATGAGTCGTTGATGTTCAGCTTCTGCTGTTAACTGCGTTTCTTCAAGTTCTCTCAATTGTCTGGATATACCTAGTCGGGCCGCCCGTACATCAGCTTGAGCCCGAGTAAGTGCATCAGCAACCGCTAAAGGACCAAGCGCTGGATTAGCTGGACTAATGGGAAGATTTGGATCTGTTGGTAGCCCTCCAGCCTCATACCGATCACGCAACACTTGTATTATATCTCCTGGTCTTCGTATCAAAATATCATCTCTTGAAAATGCATAAGGTGCTGGAAGCGTATTTAACCGAGTTATTGAATTCTGCTGATAACCTGGCAGCGGCGCGCGGCGCTGTCGTTCTTGTGCTTTTGCCTGATATACCCAACGAAGACGTTCTGCATCATCTGCACCCACAGCACCGCCAGGTGCAGTTCTCAAAGCGTCAACTAGCACTTGTGCAGGCAAATTATTAATATTATCCTCAGTCAAATTTGCCGCTGCCAAACCTGGTAAAGTAACAACAGATCCCAGCAGTCTCCCATGCGAATCAAGAGCATTCTGTAATTTATCCCGCTCACCCCCTGCATAAGCTAGCGTAAGTGTGGCACTAAAATCCTCATTGACTGCTTGCTGATATTCAGACCTTCTTGTAGTAAGATCTGCTAGTTGCTGTCTCAAATTGTTGTATTGTAATTCAAGGGGAGCAATTCTTGCTTCATAGGCTTTATTAATTCTCGCCTCTTGTGCGTTTATGTCTGCATCAGGATAAGGAATATTGATTGTAGCTCCTCTTGCTGCTCCTGCTGCCGCAGCTCTCACGGCATTTTCCCATCTATCGCGTATTGCATTTTGTGCTGCCTCAATAGCGCCACTTCGCTGATTTACTAGATCTTCCAAACTATCTCCACCTGCAACAGGAGCTACGGTAAGTGCGTCTTGTATATCATTACGCAGTATACCAATTCTTGTTTCAATCGCTGTTGAGATATCACCGGTCACATCAACGCCTAAATCAGATAATGCTGTTTCTACACTTCGCACCTTTGCATCTGTTTTCCCAACAGATCCTTCACCTTCAAGTAATTCAGTTCGTCTTACTTCTGCTGCGTCTCGGGCCTCCTTTGCTTTATCTCTTCTTCGCTCTTGCTCTTCTTTCCGGTGCTTACGGAACTCACCGCTTTCCATTTGTTTCCGTTTTTCTTTTATTGCTGACAATGATGCTTCCTGCCGTGACTCTTCTCGCTGTGCTTCTTCTCTTTCTACTCTGTCTTGTGCGTAACGAGTCCTAACCCGTTGTATCGCCTGATCCATAAGATGCAATCGGTCAGATTCATTTGCAGTTGGCGCAGCATCGTAAAGTAGTCCATATTCACGTGCGACCAGTCTATCAGCTGCAAATTGTGATCCTTCCGGTCTATTTCCTCCTTGATTCAAACGACCTTGTGCTTCAAGATAAATAAATTCTTGCAATGTCCGTATATCACGTCCACGATACACATCACGACGCTTTGTAGCCCATCTATTTGTCGGCGGTTCAGACAATCCCAAAGTAGTATAAAGATCACGACGGGCATCATTTACATTCGTTATACTTCGCTCGACATTTTGGACATTGGTTGTCCCACCGTGAAGTGGATTTCCATTTGCATCTAGTCTATTAATATCAACTCCGGTAAAGGCAAAAAGCAAAGCCTTATCTTCACGAGAAGCATTGTTTCGCATTTCCGCAAGAACTGCTTTTTTAAACTGGAAGTCATATTCGGTTTTACCCCGTCCTCCGATCATATATCCGATTGCACCTATTGTGGAGGCAGAATTTGAGATACCGGTTTTGATCAGTCCCCGAAGAGTCTTTAAATCTTCTTCAGATATTGTAGCTCGATTAACCAATCGGTCATCACTTTGCCTGTTATACAACTTGTGATTGATTGTTGTTTCGATTCCAAGTCCCATTTCGGACATAAGTGCAAACCGCTCCATTGCAAGTTCAGTTTCTGCCCATGCCTCTCCATTGGAGAGAAATTCACGTATTTTTGCAGGTTCAACTACTTCGCGATTATTGGGAGTTGGAGCAATCGACAATTTATCCAAAAGAGCCTTGTCAGCAAAAAATCCTGGTTGGGCCATAAGATGCTCCAGCATATTTGCAGCCCCGGTCCCCGGAGGTGCATCAATCTTGGTCAATCCGTTTAACCGTGCGATATAGGTATTCAAGAAATCAACATGTTTGTGGACAATCTCACCAGAGATCGTTACCTCTTGACCTTTTTCGGGCCGTCGTCTGTCTTCAAATGGTAAACGAAGAAAGGGAGATTCATGCGGTCTTCTGTTAAATTTCACCGATTCACCAGTTGTTACCTCGTGGACGAGCGGCGCGCGTGAAACCGTAATGCTATCTTCATCAGATATACCAGGTCTCGGATAAGCACCCCGACGATGGGGACGCTGACGGGAACCTTTGTGTTCAGTGTGTCGTGGATCAACATGATGCGGTTCTGCAAGACCAGCCTTTGCAGCACGCACTCTCGTTCTGTTATCCATTCTGTCATTAACTCTTCTTCGATCTGCCCCCACTTGCAGTGGATCTACTGTAGTTTCTGCACCTGGTGGTGCTGCTGTTGCTGTTTCCGGCATAATACTCCTTATTATCTATACTACTTGTGTCTCTACTTTATTTCAAGTATCATGAAAATAATCATGAGTGAAGAAAGCAAACCGGGTCCGGATGTAGCCACAGAAACAAGCACCGAAGCAAAACGTCAAGAGAATACAAAGGCTCGTATAAAAGCCGGTGAAGTACTTGAAAAAAAAGTTACCCAAATAACTAAAAAAGTAGATAGAGAAGGCACAGCTCCCGATAAACTACCTCCTGGTGAAAGAGTTCTTTATGGAGCATCTCTGTTGAGAGATGGTTATGGAGAAGACTTCGACTACGGTGCAGGATTTGAAATAAAGAAATTCAATGCCGATGAATCTTCCGATACGCTTACTGTTAAAAATGAAGACGGCAGCACCTCCGTTGATATTACAAAAATAACCGGTGAAAAAAGGGCTACCGACGGCACGCTTATGTATGTCTGTAAAACACCGGCAGGTAAAGATGTTGAAATACCCGTTGCTGACTTGCTTGCTGCTCACACAGAAAAGAATGCAACTGCAATTGCAGATACTTTTGACAATGTAGAGCAGGCAGCTCTTGTCGAGTGGGCTGCAAAAAATGACGGATCTGACTGTCCAATAAGTTCAGATCAAGTAGATGCAATTGTAGTTGATACCGCCGGACCGAAAGAGAACGACACGCAACAGAAGATTGATCAATTCATCAGTGAACAAATTGATGATATAGAAATGCAAATTGCCCGACTGAAGGTAAATGAAGCTGACCCGAATATAGCCCTCCAGGATCAACTTGCGGCATTACTTAAAGAATGCAAAATTGCAACTTTTTTACAAGGTGACGGCGGTATCTTTTACAAAGAACAACTTCTTAAAAAAATAAGTTTACAGCGGACTAGCGAAGGAGCCCAAGGAAGAGCTACTGTTGCGCAAATAGATGAGCATCTTGCTGCTATGAGAGAGGAAGATGGCCTATTGGAAACCGCCGAGGGTAAACTCATGGATATTATTAATGAAGGCATGCCGAATGAGAACCAAGACGCGCGTGTAAAAGCATTAATGGAACGTATTGATAATGGGGACGCGCTTGCAGTTTTGCAAGAAACTGATGTCAATGCTTTAGAAGGAATGAATGAATTTCTCTATCGCAACCCCGATATAACAGCAAATGTTATTAATAACCTTCTTAAATTTAACTCTGTAGACGAAGCAACAAAAGCAAAACTGGAATTAGCAAAAAAGGGAGGACTTAGTCTTCTGGTCATACTTCTTGCTCTCCCGGCAGCAGCAGTAGCAGCTGCATTTGAAGGAGTTGCACTGCTCGGCAAGCTCAACCGTTAGTTCTCCTTTACTGTTTTCCAGGTAAGAATTGTGTATGGATTACCGCTTTATCCTCTAAATCTCTAGACATACTGAAGAGGCAAGAGTATAGTTAAGCTGAAATGAAGAAACTGTTTGGTTTTCTGCCTACAGTATTTCTACTATTGTTGGCAATAGTTTCATTAACAATTCCTCAACCGGTCAGTGCCGCAGATGTCAGAACCGGAAACAATGTTATTATTTCTCAGTCACAAACTAATCTTAAAGACTTATATCTATTCGGCAAAGCAATTGATCTTTCAGCTCCTGTCACCAATGATGTCGTCGCTGCAGGCGGCAATATCAGCATATCGGGTACTATTTCAAATAATCTCAGCGCAGCGGGCGGCACAATTACTGTCAGTAGTGCAATAAACAACACAGCCCGTGTTGCCGGTGGCAATGTCATTATCGAAGGCCCCGTTAAGAATGATCTGGCGGTTGCTGGCGGATCAGTGACCGTGAGTAAACATGCATCAGTTGGCGGTGATCTTCTCGCAGCAGGTGGACAAGTGCAGATTGCTGGACCAATTAAAGGAAAAATTCTCATGTCAGGCGGAGATATTACCATCAATAGCGTTGTAGGCGGCAATGTAAATATTGGACACGTCGATACACTTACTTTGGGACCTGAGGCAAAAATAAACGGTACTCTGACGTATAATTCACCTCAACCTTTGACCAAAGATCCAGGAAGTATAGTTAAAGGCACAACTACCTACCATCATGTCCAAAAACAAGAGCATCAAAAGCAGGCAAATCAGGTGTGGTTTGGATTTAGTATTTACCAGCTGCTTGTTGAAATCATCCTAAGTATTCTTCTTATTTCATTTATGCGAAACGCACTGTCCGCACTTATGCAGCGTATGTCTGAATCTCCCTGGAAAAGCCTAGGAATCGGCATCGTGTATGTCATTTTAGCCCCAATTGTAAGTCTTATTTTATTGGTGTTGTTACCTCTTGGACTTGTATCACTCTTCTTGTACTTCATCCTTCTAATCTTGAGTATTTTTATCCGAGATATCTTTGTCGGCTGGTTTCTTTTACACTGGTGGAAAAACAGGAGTAAAAAGCAATATTATCTTGACTGGCGTGCCGGAGTTCTCGGCCCAATCATCATTATGCTCATCAATCTCATCCCAATACTCGGCTGGCTTATAACTGCAATCATCAGTCTCATTGGCATCGGCGCACTCCTCATAAAATTCACCCATTTCACTCCCCAGTTGCAAACTCCACCTAAAAAGAAGTAAACTACGAGGTACGTGAAAATCTCAAAACACCTCCATTCATGCCTACTTATTGAAGAGCAAAATAAAACGTTTCTCATCGATCCTGGTATATTTACCTACCAAGAAAAAGCTTTGGATATTGCTAAACTTACCAAACTCGACTATATCCTCATCACCCATGAACATCCCGATCACATGTATATGCCTTTGCTAGAAGAACTCTTGAAAAAATTCCCCAATGTAAAATTCGTAACCAACAATGACATCGTTGAAAAACTTGCAAAAGAAAATATAACAGCAACCTATGAACCTGATTCATTTGTCTCACTCACTAACGTACCCCACGAAAATTTATGGGATTCCGAGCCTCCTGCAAATGTAATGTTTACCGTTTTTAACAAAATAGCAATCCCGGGGGATTCAATTCATTTTGAAACAAAAGCCCCGATCCTTGCTCTCCCCATCGTTGCTCCTTGGGGATCTACAACCGATGCAGTAAATCTCGCCTTAAAACTCTCTCCCAAAGTCATCATCCCAATCCACGACTGGCTCTACAAAGACACTGTCCGGAAATCGATGTATATCCGCCTCAAAGAATTCTTCAAAACAAAAGGAATCGATTTCAAAATCCCCGAGACGGGAGAAGAAATGGAAATAAAATAAAAGCCTATAGGTTTGTATGACTTCCTCTTTTATTGTATAATACCCAACCATACAGTTTCGATCTCAAATATCTTTTAATTATGACTCCTGATACATTACAACCTGGAATTACATTTGCCAACCGGTACCGAATCGAGCGGCAAATTGGTATAGGAGGCACTGCAGAAGTTTTTCGAGCAACAGATAATAAGAAAGGACGGCCAGTCGCCTTAAAAGTATTTCTAAGCACTCGATTCTCCCAAAACAGAATACAACGAGAAGCACAAATCCAAGGGCAATTACAGCATCACCATATTTTGAAAATCCATAGAACAGGAGAGACTAACGGAATATCCTATCTCGATTTAGAATTAGCACAAGGTGATTTTAGATCATTTCTACAGAGAAACGGAAAACTTCCCCTGGATCAGGCAATTAGCGTTATCTCTGATGCGACAAATGCAGTAGCCCATACACATAAACAAAGTTATTTACATCGCGAACTTAAACCATCAAGCTTACTCTATGCTCAAGATGGATCAGTGCGAATTGGCGATTGGGGAAGTGCTATAGAAATTCCAAAATACGGAACGATTCTTCTTAGTGACCAACGATGGGGGTTAACTCCCGGATATTGCGATCGCGATCAATTTTCAGGCAAGCCTACGATACAAAGTGATATTTATGCACTGGGAGGTCTTACTGCATTCAGTTTACTGACAGGTTCTCTGAGAAGAGAAATGGACCTTTTTACTCCTCCACCACCATTCGCAAAGGTATTAGGGACTGCCATGAATGAAGTATACGCAGCAGTTGAGGAACCATTGAGAAAAGCATTATCTGAATCTCGATTTGAAAGGCAAACAAGTATGGAAGAATATCATACTGAACTAACAGATGCATTTAAAAAAGGAAAAGAGATACAAGCAAAAGCTCGAACAACGATATCCTAGCTTCTATTGCTTTATGTAAAAAAACTTTGGAGTTAGAAGGACTTAAGCTTAACGTTTTGGAGATTGTTTCTTACGTCTGGACTTGCCACCCATACCTACAACACGTCGTTCCCGAACGCGCGAATCACGGGTTAAAAATCCTTTTTTCTTAAGCGTTGGCCGGAATTTTTCTTCATCAAGAACTGAAAGCGCCTTGGCAATACCCGCAACTACTGCCTGCAATTGTCCTGCCGGTCCTCCGCCTGCCACTTTGATCGTAAATGCGTAATTTTGCTGATGTGCGTTGGTGATACGAAGCGGTTCGGTATATGTCCTTCGTGATACTTCACTTGAGAAATACTCGGCAATTGGTTTTTGATTAACAACCAATTCACCTTTTTTGACAGGCAAATCGCCCCAGGTAAGATCAGCTTTTACAGCCTGGTACAAACGAACTCGGGCAACGGAGGATTTGCGTCGTCCCACTGCGAAAATGTAATCTTTCTTACTATTTTTATTTTTCTTCTGTATAACTTCTTCTGCCATATGATTAGTTCTTAAACTTATCTGCGTATGTGTGTTCTTCTCCCGCGAAAACATATAATCTCGTCATCATGCGATCCTGCAATCTGTTATCAGGCAACATACCTTTTACTGCATGACTTATGATATTTTCAGGCTTTCTTTCGCGTAATTCTTTCAATGATTCAACTTTAAATCCGCCCGGATAACCTGAATGGCGATAATATTTTTTCTGTTCTTCTTTTTTGCCGGTCGTTTTGACTTCTTTTGCGTTTATGATAACAACATAATCACCACAGTCAAGATTGCGGACAAAATAAGGCTTACTTTTACCCATCAAAAGCTGCGCAATTTCACTTGCGACACGCCCTAATGGCTTGCCTTTAACATCAATCAGATGCCATTCTCTTTTAATATCACTCGCTTTTGTTGCTACTGTTTGATTCATACGTTATCCTTTTTTCTGTCTTGTGACCATTTGTTTAAGTGCTGCGCCAACTCCTGGTTTTTTTGCCTCTTTTGCAACAGGTGCCGGTTTTGCTGCTTTTGCTTCTTTTGTAACTTTCACATCTGCATTAACAGCCGTCTTCTTATCATCTTTTGCCGCTTTCTTAGCTGTTTTCTCACCTTTTACACGTACAACTGGTTCGGCCATTACCACCCATTCCATAACCACTTGCGGTGCATTATCAGCAACTCTTCGTCCGACTTTAATAATTCTCGTATAACCACCTTGTCTGTCTGTAAAACGTGGTGCTATGGTTTTGATTAATTTCTCAACTGCATCATATCGCACGTCCGGTTCAAGATTTCGGTAGGCATCAACTCCACCTTTTTTTGCTTTGGTGACGAGCTTATCTGCCTTTGCACGAATTGCTTTAGCTTTTGCCTCTGTTGTCGTGATGCGTTCTTCAATAACAAGTGAGGTTAAAAGGTTCTTAAACAGAGCCTTTCTTTCATTTGCATCTCTTTTAAAATGTCGACCGAATACTTGTTTTTTCATAATAGTAAAAAATCTCAAATCTCAAAGGGCAAATCGCAAAGTTACATCGTAAACCTCAAAACTGTATAGATTTTATTTTTGAGATGTAGATTTGAGATTTGAATTTTAAGATTTGAGATCCTAAACGTTCAACGTTATTCCTTTTTCTCCCAATTTTTCTTCAATTACTGAAATTGACTTGCCACCCATGTTGCGCATAGAAACAAGTTCTTTGCGAGGGGTTGAAAGCAATTGTTCAATTGTTTCTATTCCGCCGTTTCTCAAACTATTATAAATTCTTGTCGGTAAATCAAGTTCATCGATTGTCATATTAAGTAAATTCTGTGGAACAGTTGATGATGCGCTTGGTGCATCAGATGGAGTCGCAACTTCTTTTGGTTCGTATACCTGCATAAAGTAAGCACTAAGGAGCTTTGCTGCATGCATAAGTGCGTCTTTTGGATCAACAGTACCATTGGTCCAGATCTTAACAGTTAATTTATCAAGATCAGTGCGTCGTCCGACACGGGTTGCTGCAACTTCATAGGTAACACGACGAACCGGAGTAAAGACTGCATCAGTTGTCATAACACCAAGCGCTGTTGAGCGTCGTTCTTCTGCAAGTGAGAATCCATATCCTTTTTCAACAGTAAGTTCCATTTCAAGTTTTGCTTTGTCTCCTGAAAGAGAACCAATGTATTGTTCTTTATCAACAACTTCAACACCATCGGTTAATTCCAAATCCGCAGCGGTAACTTTTTTAGGTCCTTTTACTGAAAGTTTGACTGTTGCACTATCTTTACTGTCTGCGAGTCTAAGATTAAGTTCTTTAATATTTAAGAGAAGGTCAACAATATTTTCCTTAAGTCCTGGCATTGTTGAGAATTTATGTTTAACACCTGAAATACGAACTGAGGTAACAGCTGCACCTTGGATGGATGTATATAATACGCGTCTAAGAGCATTACCAATAGTATGTCCATACCCTGGTTCAAGCGGTTCGATAACAAATTCTCCGAAGTCCGGAGCAAGTGTCATGTCTTTTACTTTAAAGTTAATTTCATCCATAAGAATTGTATTATATCATTAACGTGAATAATATTCAATAATCTGTCGAGTACTAAATGGAACCTGTATATCCTCAGCTACCGGCATGCGTGTCAGCTTGCCAACAGGTCCTTTTTTATCCAGAAATCCCAGTAACACTTTATTTTCTTCCATAACTTTCATAACGTCAGGATTTTTTTGAATTGTTGCTGAAAGCGTTATAACGTCCCCTTTTTGTACAGTATAGGACGGTATTGTCATTTTATTGCCATTGACCATTACATGCCCATGCGTTACGAATTGGCGAGACATCATTCGGGATTTTGAAAGACCCAATCGATACACAACGTTATCAAGTCTTCTCTCAAGAAGTGCCAGCAAAATATCTTCCGTGTCTCCTTTTTGTGAAGTCGCTTGTTCAACGAGCTTTCTGAACTGTTTTTCAAGTAGCCCATACATTACTTTTGCTTTTTGTTTCTCGCGAAGCTGAGTTCCAAATTCAGAAGGTCGTCTTTTACCTTTTTTACCATGGACACCTGGCGGGATATTGAGTCTTCGCATTAAACTTGCACTGGTTTTCTCTAGCAAATTAATGCCTTCTCTTCGTGCTAATTTATGTTTTGGTCCTGTAT
Source organism: uncultured Gammaproteobacteria bacterium (assembly GCA_964540055.1). Lineage (GTDB taxonomy): Bacteria > Patescibacteriota > Microgenomatia > Levybacterales > UBA12049 > JACDET01. Next base: position 37,041 of record CAZILC010000010.1, read on the forward strand.
ATCGTGCCATAATAAAAATTAAACTCTTCTTTTCTTCTTACTTCTCGGGCCGTTATGCGGCATTGGTGTCACATCAGAAATACTGGTGATAACCGGTCCTGCATTTTTAATGCCCCTCAGTGATGAATCGCGTCCGGATCCTGGTCCTTTAACAAAAACGTCAACTGACTTCATTCCTTTTGCGACAACTTTTTTAACAACTTCCTCAACTGCAACGCTTGCTGCATAAGGTGTTGATTTTCTAGTTCCTTTGAAACCTTTTGCTCCACTTGAACTCCAGCCAAGCGTATCACCTTTATCATTGGTCACGGTAACTAGCGTATTGTTAAATGTTGCTGTGATATACACGCGTCCATGGTCGGTGACTGTTGCACTGATCTTCTTTTTTGCTTTTGTTGTTACTTTTTTATTCGTTTGTTTTGCCATAGCCTTAACCCTTCAATTCTTGATAGTAAATCTATTTACCTGCTCCCTTTGCTTTTTGAGCTGCTTCCTGTTTTGCAAGTACTTCTTTCTTAATAGCACCGATTGTCATTCTCTTTCCACGTTTTGTACGGGCATTTGATCGAGTTCTTTGTCCACGAGCGGGCAAGCCATGAGCGTGGCGCATACCGCGATAACTGCCAATGTCTCGAAGGCGTCGTATATTTCCTGCAATTTCTGCTTTAAGATCTCCTTCAATTTTGTATGCTTCAAGGACTTTGGTAAGCCGTTTTATTTCATCCTCTGTGAGCGTTTTTGCGCGTTTTGATACTTCTACTTCTGCTTGCTTCAAAACTGGAATGGCATTTTTTCTCCCAATGCCATAAATGTATGACAATGCGATATCAACTCGTTTTTCATCTGGTATATTTACTCCTACAATACGCATATAATTATCCTTGTCTTTGCTTGTGTCGTGGATTATCACACACAACACGAACCACACCCCGGCGCTTAATTATTTTACACTTTAAACATCTTTTTTTAACACTAGCTTGTACTTTCATATTATCTATACCTATACATGATTCGGCCTCTGGTCAAATCATACGGTGTCATTTCAATTCTGACTCTGTCTCCAGGCAAAATTTTGATGAAATGCATCCGCATTTTTCCTGAAAGGTGACATAAAACTACCGATCCGTCATCAAGCTCCACCCGAAATAATGTATTGGGCAGTGCTTCTTTGACGACACCATCTTTCTCAAATGAGCCTTGATGAGCCATTCGAGTATTATAGCAAAATAGCCACGACGTGTAAAGGGACACGGGTAGAGAAGTACAGCAGTACTCTTACACGGTCAGCATCAGTGGTCCGTCTTTCGTTATTGCAATCGTTCGCTCATAGAGGCCGGATAATTTCCCATCATGGGTCCTGATCGTCCAGTGGTCAGAATCAAGCACTACATCATGCGTCCCCATATTGTATATCACTTCAACAGCAATTGTCATCCCCTCTTTCAAAAGGGGAGTACGGTTTATATTACCGACAAGATAACCGGGAACTTCCGGTGCTTCATGCAATTCTCTTCCTACTCCATGGCCAATCAGACTTCGGACAACGCTATATCCAGCTTCTTTTTCAACAATTTTTTGAATTGTCTGAGAAATATGCCCGATCCTGTTATCAATCACTGCTTCTTTTATTGCTTCCTCCAGAGCTTTTTTACCAATCGCAATAAACATATCTATCTCATCATCTTTTGCCCTTTCCCCAATATTTTTTACCCTTTTAGATTCGGACATATCCGTATGAAACCCTTTGTAGAAAACTCCACAATCGATCCCGACCACATCTCCCTCTTGTAGTTTGTAATCAGAAGGAATGCCGTGAACTACGACATCATTGGTTGAAAAACACGTTGAGTGGTGATAGCCTTTGACTTTCATAAATCCAGGCTCACCTCCGAGCTCACGAATGCGTTTTTCGGCCAACTTATCAAGTTCAAGCTCTGTAATTCCCGGCACAGCTGCATCCATGACTTCGCCAAGGACTGTTGCCAAAATATGGCCGCCGTACTGCATTATTTTTATTTCTTCAGGTGTTTTATAATCAATCATGTAGTAAATTCCTTTTTTTCAACTCCGCTATTATAGCATCAACTGTTTCCTCTTCGTTTAAATTCGAATTATCTAAAACAAAATAACCAAGTTTCTCGGGATCACTCGCAAGCGGATCGGTTGTACGCTGGGTATCCCGCTTGTCTCTTATTTTCACATCCGCGAGCATTTCCTCAAACGATCTTGTATCGCCGTTGTTTTTATGCTGAGCATACCGTCTCTGCGCACGTACCGTTTCTGATGCTGTAAGATAAATCTTAAGCGATGCATCAGGAAAGACAACCGTTCCGATATCCCTTCCCTCGACAATGACAATTTTACCATGGTTTCGCTTTTCATTGCCAATAGTTTGCTGACGGGCAACTAATTCTTTACGAACTTGAGGAATCACACCAACAACTGATGCGCCTTCCGCAACTGCTGATTCCTGAATCGCAAGTGTCACATCAGTACCATTCAGTTCAATTTTGTCATCATTATAGACAACTGAAACGTTTTTCAATTGAGCAATAACGTCAATAGTATTATCCAGATTAATTTCGTTATTTATGCAAAAAAGCGCAAGGCTTCGATACATCGCTCCTGTATACAAATCAACACCATGTAAAACAGCTGCGAGTTTTTTGGCGATAGTTCCTTTGCCGGATGCGAGTGGGCCGTCAATAGCTATGATAAATCCTTTTTTCACTGTGCTAGTCTGGTAAGTATTTCTTCATGAACTGTATTTTTATCTTTACCAAATACCATAATTGGCTCAACCCTCCATTGTTGTCGAATAAGAGACATCCTTTCTTCCAGCTTATCTAAATATTGTCGCTGTCTTAATTGAATATCTGCCTCTGTATCAATAATTCTTCCCCGACTTCTCATTCGCTGATCCGCTTCCTTTATGGGAAGCTCTAATGAAAAAACCGTAACTGCTGCATTATCAATACCGGCTTCTTCAAATGCCTCTGGAAGCCATTTAACTTCGCTTACAGTTCTTAATGCTCCTTCTAATACAAACCGATTCTGTATATCTCCTTGAGCCAATCGTCTTCTAATAAGCTGAGAAATGACTGGCAATCCAGGATATACATGATTTGCTCTAGCTTGCGCACACGCAGCTCCTATCAGAGTGCAATCGAAATCCGCTGCTAATCCAACCAGTCTCCCTTGGCCAATATTTGGCACCTCGAATCGTGCAGCTAAAAGCTTTGCTTGAGTCGATTTGCCGGCTCCGTGAGGGCCAATTAAAACAACTGGTCCTCTTAATTCGCCGGAAGGATTTACTCCTCCCTGCTCTTTTGCTCTCATATTCGAGGGCAGAAAAACTTATTTTAATTTCTTCATTATCTCTTTGTGAATTGTTTCAATAGGGTCTTCGCCATTAATAGTGACGAGTTTCTCTTTTTTGCGGTAAAAATCCAAAACCGGTTCGGTAAATTTGTGAAATAGTTCAATCCGTTTGCGAATTGCCGAGAGCGTATCATCTTCCCGTTTCTCGCCGTTATCACCGTTTCGATACGAAAGTCTCCATAAAGCTTCTTTGTCAGATACTTCAAGATAAATAACTTTATCAATACCGTTCTTAAACGCTTTCGCCTGAGCAACAGTTCTTGGATACCCATCCATGATATACCCATTTTCATATTCCGGGCGTGAAAGATACTCACTGACTATTTCATTTGTTTTCTCATCGGGAATCAAATACCCGGCAGTCATCGTTTCTTTAATATATCGGCCAAGTGTGGTGTGTTCTTTCGCAAGTTCCCTGAAAATATGCCCTGTAGAGAGATAGGGAACACCAAGCTTTTCGGAAAGCAAATTCCCTTGTGTTGATTTTCCCGAACCTTGAATACCAACTAAAATAATTTTCATAGTAGTATCTAATCGCTATTGATTGAGAAACCCTTCATAATTTCTCATTACCAGATTTGCTTCAATTGCTTTGTAGGTTTCCAAAACAACGCTTACCACAATCAAAATACTCGTTCCTCCCAGAAGAAGCGTTTGTATCCCTGTTGCCATCTGAATAACCGTTGGCATAATAGCAACAAGACCCAGGAAACAGGCGCCTGCCAAAGTTATGCGGGTAAGAATATAATTCAGGTATTTTGAAGTTGGCTTACCTGGGCGTACTCCAGGGATAAATCCTCCATACTTTTGAATTTCTTCCGCAATCTTTTTGGGATTAAAGACAACGGCAGTATAGAAAAAAGTGAATGCAACAACCAGCACGAAATAAAAGACATTATAAAACCAACCAGTTGGCGAAAACCAGAAATTAATTGTCTCTGCAATGTTGCGAAGCGCAGCGTTCTGAGACGTCAAAAAGACATTCGAAATAAGAGAAGGCAAAAGTACGATTGAGACAGCAAAGATGATCGGAATAACTCCCGCCTGATTAAGACGAAGTGGCAAATGCGTGGATTGGCCGCCATACATTTTATTACCACGCATCCTTCTGGCATAATGAACAGGAAGTTGGCGGGTTGCTTCGTTAACAACAATAATGCCCGCAATAACGACAAGACTGAGCGCTGCAAAACTCAGAAGCCCAAGACTTGCCTGAGAATTTGTTGTTGAAAACGTTTGTCCCAAAGCAACCGGCAATCTTCCGACAATTCCGCCAAAAATCAAAAGAGAAATACCGTTGCCGACTCCGTGATCGGTAATCAGCTCACCCAACCAGACCAAAAGAACCGTACCTGCAACCAACGTCAGAATAAACCCAATCAAATCAATAGGAGTAAGTGTCGTCACAAGTCCCTGACTTTTCAACAATGCATACACACCAATTGCCTGCAAAACCGCCAATGGAACAGTAAGAAACCTGGTATATTGATTTATCTTTTGCCGACCTGAATCGCCTTCTTTTGACATCTCTTCCAATTTAGGAATCACCATTGTCAGAAGCTGGAGGATAATGGACGCGTTAATATACGGATTAAGTCCCAACGCCATAACGGAAAAATTTGAAAGCGTTCCACCGGAAAAAATATCCAGAAAGCCGAGGAATTGATTGCTTGAGAAAAGTTGTTTGAGTTGTTCGATATTTACTCCTGCGACGGGGATATGAGCAAAAATTCTAAATACCAGAAAAATTGCAAGGGTGAAAAGAATTTTTCTTCGTATCTCAGGCGATTTAAAACTATTACGAAGCGTGTCAAAGATACCGTTCATAAATAAAAACTATTTATTGTAATTCTACCGTGCCACCAGCTTTTGTGATTTTTTCAGCAGCACCTTTTGAAGTAGGTAATGTAACAGTAAGAGCAACTTTCAATTCGCCATCGCCGAGAATCTTAACTCCTTTTTGCTTAGCTGCATCGAGTTCAACCATGCCTTGTTTTGCTAGAGCTTCAAGATCAATTGTACTGCCCTTCGGAAATACATTTAATGCCTCAACGTTAATACCATAAGGCTTCTCCTGCAAAGATCGATTTCGTCCTTTTCCGCGAAGAAATGGTAAACGCTTTGTCAAAGGAAGTGCGCCGCCTTCAAAATATATTGCAACTTTATTTCGAGCCTTTTGACCTTTGGTTCCACGTCCTCCTGTTTTACCGCGTCCTGAACCGTGTCCTTGTCCGACCCGCTTTTTACTTTTTGTCTTTAATTTGGTAACGTGTGATAAATTCATATTTATTTTTCAGCTTTTCCTGCTGCTTTTCTTTCTCGTGTCTTCTCTGCCTGTTCACTAACTCTTTTCAATGCTTCAAGCGTTGCATAGATATTACTTATTTTATTTTCAGTCCCGAGCATTTTTGACGAAATGTTTTCAATTCCAGCTGCTGATACAACACTTCTGACTGCTCCACCTGCGATAATACCACTACCTCGAGGTGCGGGTTTTAGCATAATTCGAGCGGCGCCAACTTTTACATCAATTCTAAAAGGAATCGTACCGTTAACGAGAGGTACTTTCACCATATGTTTTTTTGCAAGAGACATCCCTTTTCGAATTGCGTTTGAAACATCAGGTGCTTTACCAAGACCAACTCCAACTTTTCCTTTTTTATCACCAACCACGGTGAGTGCTGAAAAACCAATTTTGTTACCACCTTTGGTTTTTTTGGATACTCTATTGATCTGAACAACTTGCTCATCAAACTCACTTGGTGTTTGCACAAAATCCCGTTGTCGTCTCTGGCCTTGTCCATGAGGTCCGCGTGGACCCTGATGTCCAAATTGTCCTTGTCCTTGTTGTGGGTTTCTCGGTTTATTATCCATACTTTTTATTCTATTCTCTAGAGAGAGAGTCCTCCTTCCCGTGCGCCTTCTGCAACAGCCTTTACGCGGCCATGATAGGCAAATCGTCCTTTATCAAAAGCAACTTCTTTAATTTTTTTAGCAATTGCAAGCTTTGCGATCTCCATACCTACTTGTTTGGCATTTTCAACAGGTGTTACTTTTGCTGCAGCTTTCAAATTTTTCTCTGAAAATCCTGCAATTGTTTTACCCTGCGGATCAATAATTTGCGCATACACATAATTATTAGACCGAAAAACGCTCAAACGAGGACGATTGGTGACAAGCGCCGTCTTCTTTCTACTTCGTATTTGTCTATGTAATCGTTTTTGTTTATCGTTCATAAGTACCTTACTTCGCTCCTGCCGCTTTGGCTGCTTTTCCAGCTTTTCTTCTTACTCTTTCACCTTTGTATCGAATTCCTTTTCCCTTGTACGGTTCCGGCGGTTTGACCTTTCGGATAATTGCTGCAGCCTGACCTACCAATTGTTTGTCATTACCACTGATTGTGATCACATTATCGGCAACGGTAATTGTCACTCCCTGCATCGGATGAAATTTCACCGGATGAGCAAATCCCAAAGACAAATTCAAATCAGTTCCCTGCATTGCAGCTCGGTACCCAACACCTGTTATCTCAAGCTGTTTCTGAAAACCTGTATCCAATCCTTTTATCAAATTTGCAAGATTTGCCCGTGTCAAACCATATAATGCTTTAACTTTGCGATCATCCAATTTCTTTGCTGTTACCAATACCTTGCCTTCTTCAGTGGCAACGTCAATTCCTGTCGGCAACGGAAGTGTTCCGTTTCCCTTTGGACCCGCAACATTTACATTTCTTCCATCAACCGTAACGGTGACGCCATTTCCAACTGTAATAGGTAATTTTCCAATCTTACTCATACACTACCAAATCTTAAACAAGAGTTCGCCTCCTACTCCTTTTTTGATCGCATCATCTCCTGTTAGAATTCCGACATTGGTGGAAAGAATTGCTGTTGCTGCACGGCCTTGCTTACTTGCTATATCATGTGTAGCAACATAGGTTCGAAGTGACGGTTTGGAAACGAGAAAAATATCGGTTATTGCAGGTTTTCGACGTTGATATCGAAGAGACACAGAAAGCATCCTTTTTCCATCAACAGTTTCTTCACTGATGCCATCAACAAAACCTTCTTTTTTCAATACCTGTGCAACAGCCTTACTCATATTTGCATACGGCGCAACAACCTGCTTACGATGAGCAAGTGCTGCATTTTTTAATTGAATAACAAAATCTCCAATAACGTAATTCATAAATCCAAACTACCAGGACGCTTTATATACCCCTGGTAATTCTCCTTTCATAGCACGTTCTCTGAAACAAATTCTGCAAAGTCCAAATCGGCGCATATAGCCACGTGCTCTTCCACAGATGCCACAGCGGTTTATCATTCTGACCGCGAATTTCTGTTTTTTCTTAAATTTTACAATGTCTGATGTTTTTGCCATATTTATTCTTAGCCAACTATCTTTACGCTAGCCATTCATTATACCACACTTTAGCCTCAATTACTGCGTTTTCTCTTTCGCAAACGGCATACCGAGTGCTTCAAGAAGCGCAAATCCCTGTTTGTTATCAGCCGCACTGGTCACAAAGACCATTTCCATTCCCTGAAGTCTGTCAACACTTGCCGGATCAATCTCAGGAAATGTTGAGTATTCATGAAATCCAAGGGTATAATTGCCATGACCGTCAAAACTTCCTCGTGGTACGCCACGAAAATCTTTCAAACGGGGAAGAACAATCTTGACCAAACGATCATAGAATTCATACATTCTTTTACCCCGAAGTGTTACCATAAGACCAATGGTATCTCCCTGACGAATCTTAAATCCGGCGATAGCTTTTCGCGCACGGGTTGGTTTTGCTTTTTGTCCAGTAACCTGACCGAGAGCACCACTCATTTTCTCAATGATCTTTTTATCACTGGCCGCGTCTTTAACACCCATATTGACAACAATTTTTTCTAAATGAGGCACAGCCATAGGATTTTTGATCCCCAGGTCTTTTTCCAATTTTTTGACTAATTCGTCGTTATATTTCTTTTTTAGTTCCATATGTTTTAATTAATCTCCGCTTTACACTTTCGGCAAATTCTGACTTTCTCATCTTTGAGCATTTTGTAGCCAACACGCGTTAATTTTTTACATTTCGGACAAACCAGCTGAACACTCGCAACAGCCAACGGCTTGGTAAGCGTAATAATTTCAGATTTTTGTCCCGGCATGCGACTTTTGACATGGCGTTTGTATTGATTAACACCCGTCACTAAGACTTTGCTTTCTTTAGAAAAGACTTTTTCAATTTTTTCGGTCTTACCGCTGTCTTTTCCTCTTACAACTGTTACTAAATCACCTTTTTTAAATTTCATAATATCTTCCTTTGTTTTTAAACAACTTCAACCGCCATACTGGCAATCTTTGTAAATCCACGGTCTCTGACTTCACGGGCAATCGGTCCAAAGATACGAGTAGCTCTGACATTTTTATCCTTCGGATTATCAATGACTACAACTGCATTGTCTGAAAATCTGACATACGAGCCATCAGGTCTTCGAAATTCTTTTCTGGTTCTGACAACAACCGCTTTAACCATTTCGGAATCCTTGACCTGGCCGTTAGGAATTGCACTTTTAACAACTGCATTGACTACATCGCCGATCCGTGCGAATTTCCGTTTGGAGCCGCCGAACACATGAATAATATAGAGTTCTTTTGCTCCCGAATTATCTGCAGCTTTAACAATACTTCGAAGTTGCAACATATTACTTTTTAGTAACAACCTCCTTTATTACAAAAAATTTGGTTTTTGAAATTGGTTTGGTTTCAACGATCCTGACTACATCACCAAGCTCAACTTTCTTTCCAGCCGTGTCGACATTGAAATGCTTTCCGACTTTCAAAAGTTTTTTGTACAACGGATGAGGAACTCTTCGTGATACCTCAACCACGACTGTGTTTTGCATTTTGACTGAAACAACTTTTCCTGATAATACTTTTGCCATAGTTTTTACGCTTTAGCCTTTGGGCTTTCGCTAGTCTCCTCCTTTACTTTTGTTTTTACCTGCTGCAATACTGACTGCATAACAGCAATTTCTTTTCGCTTATTAAAAATACTGCGTGTATCTTTTAATTTATTTTGTACATGATCAAGGCGCAACTCATTAAGACCTTTATACGCCTCAACAACTAATTTTTCTAATTCTTTTGCTGATTTCTCATGTAATCCTTTTTTATCTATTGCTTTCATCGTTATAATTCTCCTTTTGCGATAATTCTTGTCTTCACCGGCAATTTGTGTCCTGCCAGACGAAGAGCTTCTCTGGCAACTTCTGCTGTTACTCCTGCCATTTCAAACATAATTCTTCCCGGTTTGACAGGCGCGACATATGCCTCAATATCTCCTTTACCGCCGCCCATTCTGACTTCCGGTGGTTTTTTGGTAATCGGCTTGTCAGGGAAAATAGTAATATACGTACGTCCACCGCGCTGGGTATAATTACTGATTGCGCGTCGCGCAGATTCAATCTGACGGCTAGTAATCCATCCTATCTGCGTTGACTGCAATGCAAAATCTCCAAAAGTAATCTTGGTACCACGATTTGCGATTCCTCTTAAGGTACCCCGTTGTTGTTTTCGATATTTTTGTCGTTTTGGTGTAAGCATACTACTTCCAATCCCTTATTAGAGAATGTCCTTTCCTTCTGGTCTATTGATCCAAACTTTAATGCCAATATATCCTTTTTTCGTTAGAGCCGGAACTTGCGCATAACTGATATTTTCGCGTATCGTTGAGACAGGGACGGTACCAAGACGAATTTTCTCCCGTCGTCCGATTTCAGCTCCACCAATACGTCCTGTCAACTGAATCTTCACACCAAGTGCACCTGAACTCATTACTCGCTCTGCAGTTGAGTTTAGAACTCGCTTAAATGGCAATCTTCTGATGAGCTGATCTGAAATATTTGTCGCGACCAGTTGGGAATTGAGATTTGGCTCTTTCACCGGCTCAACTCTAATATCCATTTTTGGCATTGTTTTATTGCCTCGTGTCTTTGCAAAAAAAGCTATAATTGCTTTTTTGAGCTCTTCGAGTCCAGTACCACCGCGTCCGATGACAATACCGGGACGGGAAACATGAATGATAATTTTCAAACTATTAATTGACCGCTCAATCTCCACACTTGCAATACCGGCTGATTTAAGCCGTTCCATAAGCATTTTACGAAGACCGTAATCTTCAAGTACAACGGTTTTATATGCCCGCTCATCAAACCAGCGGCTTTGCCAGTTAAATACATTACCAAGTCTAATTACATGTGGATTAACTTTCTGTCCCATAATTTATTTTTTTGCCTCCTTTTTTTCTTCTTTTTTTACTTCTTCTTTTTTAGCAACTGCTTTTACCGGTGCTTTTGGCATAGGTGCAGATGCTACTACTTTTTCTTTCAAAACGATCGTCAAATGACTACCGCGCTTTTTATAGGGATGAATTCTCCCTCGAGTTGACGGCCGATATCTTTTAAACGGCTGTGATTCATTGACCATTACCGATGCAATTACCAGATTTTTCTGATCCAGTTTTGCGTTGGTTATCGCATTGGCAACAGCGCTTTTAAGTGTTTTTTGTATCACCTTAGCCGCTCTTTTATGCGTTATTTCAAGCGCCCCATATGCGTCATCAATCGACATATGTTTTACCGCTTCTGCAACCAATCGCAGTTTGCGTGGACTAACTCGTACTGATTTTGCTATTGCTCTTACTTCCATAGTTTTAATACATTATGTCTTACTGATCTCACGAGCGACGATTTTACCGTGACCTCTAAAAGTCCTCGTTGGCGAAAATTCACCAAGTCTGTGTCCCACCATTCCCTCTACAATCAAAACAGAAATAAAATGTTTTCCGTTATGGATCATTAACGTGTGACCGACATATTCAGGCGCAACCTGGCTTGCGCGAGACCACGTTTTAATCGCTTCATGTTTGCCATTTTGCTTCTGTTTCAGAATTTTCTGTAACAGTTTTTCGTCTATATATGGTCCTTTTTTACTACTTCTACTCATAGCTTATTTCCCAGGATTATGTTTCCCTGGCTTTCTCCTTGTAACGATATATTTATTTGAATATTTCTTTGGTTTTCTCGTCTTACCAACTGCTTTTCGTCCGGCATAGGTCTTTGGTGATTTCATACCAACACCTGATTTCGCTTCTCCTCCACCGTGTGGATGTGACCTCGGATTCATTGCGACTCCCCTGACTGAGGGCCGACGTCCCATGTGTCTTGAGCGTCCTGCTTTGCCGATCACTTCATTTTTCCATTCGACATTGCCAACCTGGCCAACTGTTGCCATTGCATCTGATCGTACTTTTCGAACTTCAGTTGAAGGTAACTTCAAAAATACGTATCCGCCCTCAGAACTTGACACAATAGCTGCAGTTCCCGCACCCCGTGCCATTTGGCCGCCTTTACCGGGAGTAAGTTCAATATTGTGAACGAACGTACCCGCGGGCATATCTCCCAACGGCAGAGCATTTCCGGTTTTTACATCGACGCCTTTGCCGCTTGAGATTGTATCATTTTTCTTCAATCCCTGGGGGGCCAAAATATATCGTTTCTCGCCGTCTGCATATTGTACCAAAGCAATGTCACAAGTTCTATTAGGATCGTATTCAATAGCGACTACTTTCCCGGCAATTCCGATTTTGTCCCTTTTGAAATCAATCTGACGATGATATCTTTTGTGCTGGCCGCCCTGATGCCGAACCACAACCTGCCCTGACGCATCTCGTCCGGAATGTTTCTTTTTAATTGTTTTTAATCTCTTCATTTTCATACCCTATTTTTTCTTTTCAGCTTTTTTCTCTTTCTTCACTTCTTCTTCTCCACCCGGTTCAAATAAGCCTATCTTGTCGCCTTTTTTCACTGTAACGGTTGCTTTCTTGACAATTGATTTGTCTACTTCCGTTCGCCTTGTTCCCACGCGCTGTGTTTTGCCCTTTTGGACACTTATTGCAACACTGACTACCGTTACACCGAATCGCTGTTTGATCACTGATTTAATTGCAGCTTTGGTTGCATCCATTGAAACAACAAAAGAATATTTGCCTTTTGCAACATCGCTCATTGATTTTTCTGTTATTACTGGTTTGATTACGATACTATTCATTTTTTCAAAAAATGCTCCTTCATCTCATCAATCGCGTCTTTCATCATAACAACTCTTCCTGCAGCAAGTACTTCATAGGTATTGATCTGCTTTGATGGAAGAAAACTTACTCCCTGAATATTTCTTCCTGCCCGCGTTACATGTGCAACATCTTTGCCGCCTGTTACAAATAACAATTTCTTTTTCTTGCCATTAATCCCTGTCTTTTCAAGCATCTGTGCAAACGCTTTTGTCTTCGCGGTGATTGTTCCCAAACCGTCAATAACAATTACTTCTTTATCTTTTACTTTCGCAGAAAGCGCACTAAACAGAGCTTTTCTTTTCATTTTCTGTGGCAAAAGAAGGCTGAAATCGCGTGGTTTTGGTCCGAAAACTACTCCACCTTTGACAAAAATCGGCGCCCGTTTTGAACCGTGTCGTGCGCGTCCTGTACCTTTTTGTCGATAAATCT
>CAZILC010000011.1:0-41144 GCA_964540055.1 uncultured Gammaproteobacteria bacterium
GTATGCGTCCTTCCTCGGTCAAAATCTCCTAGGCATCCATTGTTGGCATTAATAAGTAAATTTTATACTCCGACTTCTCGGAGTTAAGACATTTTTTATCCCGTATTACTCCCATGGAATGGAATAACGCGGGATATTCTCTTCACTTTTTAAAGAGCCATTAGCTCAATGAAATATATTACACCCATTAGGTAAACAGTGATTTCACCCGTAACTTCATCATGTCTCTGAGGTAAACCCTCTCTTACTAGAGGGTTTGCCCCAAAGCATGAAACACAGTGGACCGGAAGAGATTCGAACTCTCGACCTCGTCTGTGCAAAAGACGCGCTCTACCAACTAAGCTACCGGCCCGGTTTGGCTATTAGTCATGAGCCATTAGCTTTTAGCTTGCACTACTGAAAACCTAACGACGCTGTAGCTAGCTTGGCTGGTAACTAATTGAATAAGCTAAAAAAGAGCAAATTTTAGACAGGAAACAAGGAAATTGCTGAGTTATGAAGACACGTTACTCCGTCAGTTTGTGTAAAAAAGGATAACTTTTGAGATCATCATAAACGAAATTTCTTTGTTCGTAACAGCTATCTTACCATAGCCCTTGGAGGCTGTCAATAGTAAAAATATTACTACTTTCTTACAACTATAGACGCATTTGGAGATTACTTCTGAACTTCGAGCCATCGCTCTGCTTCCAAAGCTGCGGCGCATCCGAATCCTGCAGCGGTTACTGCCTGCATATATTGTCTGTCATGGACATCCCCTGCTACAAAAACGCCCTCTTTATTGGTTCGTGTGTGCTCTTGTACCTTAATAAAACCTTTTTCATCAATATCAATTCCTTGAAATACTTTACTGTTAGGAATATGACCGATTGCGACAAAAATACCATCAGTCGGAAATTCCCACTCTAGGGTATTTTCTCCTTGTTTTAATACTTTTCCCCCTATTTTATCAACAGTTGTCGTTGCCATATGCTCACCTGGTTTAATAATTATTGAGCCATCGGTACAATTAGTAGCTAACTTTACCTTTTCTACTTTCTGATCGCCCTGTATCTCTTCAATGACAGTATTGAAAACAAAATCAATTTTTTCATTTTCAAAAGCACGCTTTTGCATAACTTCACTTGCTTTAAGCGTATCACCTCTATAGATGACTGTTACATTTTGGGCAAAACGGGTTAATACTAGTGCCTCTTCCATTGCGCTATCTCCTCCACCGACAACGATAACATTTTTATTTCTGAAAAACGGTGCATCACATGGTGCACAAGAAGAAACTCCTCTACCTATTTTTTCACTTTCACCGGGAACACCAAGCCACTTGGTATCAGCACCTGTTGCGATAATAATCGATTTTGCCTGATATGACTTATCCCCTGCCTGAACAGTAAAGGGAGACTTTGAGAAATCGCCGCTGGCGAAATTGACATCGACAAATGCAGCCCCATGCTTTTCTGCCTGCTTTCGCATATTGGTCATAAGTTCTGGACCTTGAATGCCTTCTGGAAAACCGGGGAAATTTTCAACTTCTGTAGTTAATTGCAATTGCCCACCCCATTTTTCTCCTGCTATGACAAGTGTTTTGAGGCTGGCGCGAGTGGTATATATTGCTGCAGTTAAACCTGCAGGGCCTGATCCAAGTATTATTACGTCGTAGCTGTTATTTTCCATTATCCATGTACCATTTTCCATTTATTGTTCAATTTGTCAAATGTATTAACGGGAAATAATTGGCAAACGAAAAGCGGCAAATGGAAAATCTTATTAACTAAAGCACTTTATCTATCTCACTTTTGTATGTCTGCTTTCCTTGTACGCCAATCAGTGCCTGAACCGGCTTGCCGTCTTTAAAGATCATAACTGTTGGAATACTCATGACATTATATTGTCCTGCAGTCTCTACATTTTCATCAGTATTCATCTTCCCAACGAGCACTTTCCCCTCGTATTCTTTTGCTAGTTCATCAATGACTGGTGACACCATTTTGCAAGGTCCACACCAAGGAGCCCAAAAATCAACAACTACCGGAGTTTTACTTCCTAGTACTTTATCTTTAAAATCTTTATCGGTAAAAACGTGATCAGCCATAAAGGTCTATTTATAGTAGCAAGTTGAGGCGAAAGTGTCAAGATAACTTACCGAAAGTATAGTAGCTGGTAGCTAGGAATATATTTCCCCTAACTACTAACTACCAGTTGCTAACTACTACTCAAGTTCTTCTGTCTTTGTGTGGAGGAAATAAAACCATTGATCGAAGAAGGCAAAAAGGAACTTGAATGGTGCCTCAATAAAAAAGTCAAAAAGCATAAGAAAGATATTTATTCTGGCAATTCCCTGGGTTAATTTGCGGCCAACCCGGATAACAGGCATGAAAAGAAAATCAACAATGAGAGTACCAAGCCCTTGCTTCTCTCCCAGCCTGTAGACATGCGCAATAAGAGAGATACGGTAGGACAAAAATGAAACTATTGCCAGAAAGAAAATGAAAACCATCTGACTAATTGGATTAAATCCAATCCAGGTCAATACATACACGATAGCTCCAAATGAGATACAAAAAGCAACAAGCCACAATATGTTAAATGCTGTAACAAATCCCTTATCTTCTTTTGGCTTGGCCAGGAGCATCTTGTTGCCCATTACTGGATCTTCATCGTATAAAAGCCTGGTAATATAAGTAAAAATACGTTCTGAGTTATCCTGACCGGGAGTCCTTATAAACAAACTGACAATCACCATCAAAAGCGGCGGAATGGTGGTATTGATAAGGATGTTGGACCAAACAACATGCCCATAAATAATCTTCTCATACGTTCCTTCCACAAAGAAGGCAAACGCAACTTTGGTAAACAAAATGAAAATAACAGAGCGGATAATTGCGGTCCGCACGCGCGAACTGGTACTTTTATACCGCTTCTCGCAAGCTTCAAAAACAACTTCTTTGAGCGCATCTTCGTTCTCAAGAATTGTTTTGAGATTCCCCTGCTGAGAATTAAAGACGTCTTCAAAAATATAAAATGCTGCAGTTCTTCGCTTCACATACGTGTAAACGCGTTCTCTTCCGACATAATTCATTTGCCGGAGAATCTCATTGTAGCCCTGCAAGAAATGTTCTACTGTATAATCAAGTGTCTTGGGTGTCAAGCGACCGAAATACTGACAGAACAAGTGATACCGCAAAAATGCTAGATCATCCCGGGAAAATGCCTTACGCACTGCGATAAAAACTTGCGCATTTTTTGTCTCTGCTGACTCTTCTTCTATACTTACATCATCTTTCAGGACATGGAACATGAAGTTGGCAATGAGTTCTTTGGTTCGTTTGGGATTGAGGATATACTGGATATCTGCAGACATCAGATCATAGGTCCAGTCATTAATAATACTCTCCTGGAAGTGGTGTTTATTAAGAATTCTCAGGCGAAGTGATAAATGTAAATCAATTACTTCTTCTATTTTATGTGCAACCGACTCACCAATATCAGGGTCCGGGAGATATCGTGCCCAGAGGAGTTCTTTAACAAGTGGCTTGGCAGTTGTTTTGCCATTACCACCAAGGAGGAGTCTGCGCTTTAAGATTCTTTCAATCGTCGTTCGCAGAATTACTTCATCCTCACGAAATTCCATGGCATTGCGCAAGCGCTCATACCAAGAGGCAAACTTGGTTACAATTGGATTAACTGTAATACGACGTTCTTCTGCGTGGGAGGAATCTTGCTGTTCTAATGAATCAACAAGATACCCCGCCAGCGAAGAAAGCGGACGAAAGTTTACCATAGATACTGTTAATTATACCATTTTATCTAATAGCAATAGCAATATTTCGCTTGCAAGAAATGGTCAATGTGATATACAATGAAGTGCAATGGCAAAATCTTCGTTTCAACAGTCTCTTGCAAAAATTTTCAAAGGGTCAAAAAAAGCAAAAGGAACGAGCACTTCCTATATTCCCTTCCCTAAATTTAAAAGTCTGTCGCTCAATACGTATCTCGTTTTCGTCATTGTTGTTTTTGCATTCATTCTGGGGATGCTTACCATAAAAGTTGTTGATCTGCAGGATCAAGTTAATTCAGGAAAAAGTGCTAGCGCTGCAGCTCCAGCAGGAGATAATTCTCTCCCGTCAGCTATACCGACACCAGCAGGCCCGGTAAATGTAGGCGTTGGGCATTTCCCAATCAAAGGGAACGATAATGCAAAAGTTACTGTTATTGAATTTGCGGATTTGCGATGTCCTTTCTGTGAACAATGGTTTCAGAATGTTGAACCTAATTTGATTAAAGATTATGTGAACACAGGCAAAGTGAAATTTTATTTCCGAAGTTACGCCTTCCTCGGTCCGGCTTCAACTCTGGCTGCAAATGCCGCAGAATGCGCAAATGAACAGGGTAAATTCTGGGATTTCCACGATTATATGTACAAGAATCAGCCTGATGAATCAGATACTTCCATGTATACCGTTGACAATCTTACGCAGATTGCCGGCAACCTCGGTATGGACACAACACAATTCAATTCCTGTCTTTCAACTAAGAAATACGACAAAGATGTTTCAAAAGATTTGAGTGAAGGTTCAACTGCAGGAGTATCAGGGACACCGACAACATTTGTTAATGGAATTGCAATCGTCGGCGCAGTCCCCTACGATCAGATCAAAGCCGCTATTGATAATGCACTAAAATAGATTAAAGAATATTCATTAATCTATAATCGTAAATCCATCAAACTCCTCAGGATCTCCCCATTCAAACCCCACATGTTTCACTTCAGAAAGCATTGGTCCTTTTTTACAAAGCTTAATCATCTCCTCAATTGCCTTTCTCTCACCCGTAAAGACAGCCTCTACTCCACCATCTTCGGTATTGCGAACCCAGCCCGTAAGACCTAATATTTTTGCATTGGTTTTAACAAAATAACGGAAGCTTACACCTTGAACGAGTCCGGAAATGAATACGTGGGCTTGATTCATAAAAGCATTAGAAGCAATTAAAGACATTATCCCTCTGATATCTCTGGCACTTTTGCTACTTTTGAGACATTTTTACGAAGCTCTTTTAACTTCCACATAAACAATGCTCCTTTATTGGTCGCGTTACTGTCTATGGAAAAACTCAGAGCTTGTTCAAGAATTGATCGGTGGACTGTTTTTGCGAGCTTTATGTACAAGCTTCTATGCTTATAATCATCGAGAGATTCGGCAAGATGCAATCCGAAAGTCTGGAATTCTCGCGAAACATACTTATCGGTAGTCGGATTAAATTTGGTGAGAACACTTTTGATTGACTGCATAGACAACTCCTATCTTGTATTAAACCTGTTCATTGCTGTCCCCAAATCTTTTTCGAGAGCGCATTTAATTGCTTCAGTTGCATGTTTTATAAGCTCTCTTATCTTTCCTGCCTCACCCGAGTGAAATGTATCCAATACAAACTCTTTGGCATCTTTGAAATCGTGTTTCCCAACTTCTGATTTATTATGCGTTACACCGATTCCCAATCTAAACCGCCAAAATGTATCTGTACCAACTGACTCCATAATCGACTCTACTCCATGATGACCAGCTGCCGCTCCGCCAAATCTGATTTTCATACTTCCGACTGGTAAATCCAATTCATCATATACTATCCACAAGTCTTCTATTTCTACTTTGTAGTAATCTTTGAGCAGTTGTACAGCCATGCCTGAATTGTTCATATAGGTTTGGGGTTTGGCAAGAAGAATTTTTTCTTCTTTGAACGTAAAGGAGGCAATACTGCTTTTTAATTTTGTTGATTTGTCCCAATCAACTTTACTGTCACCCAAATTTTTAAGAAGATGGTCCAGTACTAAAAATCCAAGATTGTGGCGGGTATTTTCATATTTCTCCCCCGGATTACCAAGTCCCACAATGATTTTCATGCCTCTACTATAGCACAAAATTGTTAAAGAGGAGTAAGATAATACAATTAGAAATTTAAAAATCTAATTTGAGTTGTGGCACATCAGAAAGCTCTTTGACTTCTCCTTCTTTCCATATCGCAACCTTCCCATATTCACCATCGTATCCAGGTTCAATCGCAATTGCTCCCTCTCTTACTTTGGTAACACCTTGTGCGACTTTCATGCCCCCTACTTTTTCTATTTCTTCTATCGGAGTATGTAATAGGACTTGAAGTTCTGAACCAAGTTCCAAACAGAGTTTGGCATACAGATCTTTTGATTTTTGGCTTGCGACAGTCGATCTTAGTGATTCGGCAGCAATTTCCAGGAGTGGGACCAATTTTACATAAGGCGGTTGAATTTTCATGCGATCAATATACCATTTGACTCCAGTGGCATTGGATTTTTCCTCAACACGATTAAATAAATCCGGATCAGATAATTGCTGAACACGGTAAAGAACGCCTTCAGTCATACGTTTGTGGCATACAGGACACGTATTCCCTCCATCTCGAATCTCTTCAGGGCCGAGGGACACTTTGCAATTGCGATGTCCCGAAAAGTGATACTTCCCTTCTTCAGGGTAGAATTCCAATGTATAAGCAATCTTATTTTTGGTATCTGACTTTGTATATAACCGCATAATTGCCTGCCTAAGATTTTCATACGTCAATGTTTCCAGATCAAATACTGTTGCTTCTCGAACCATTTTGGCTGGACTGTGAGCATCTGAAAAAGAAAGAATCGTCCGGTTCATGAGCTCCTTAACTTGCCAGTTCATGTCCGGATCACTCGAAAGACCCGTTTCAATGCCGTAAATATATTTCGCCATTTTTCCAAATGCTTCCTCAAGCGTTTCAAAACCACTTGCCGAGCCATAAACTCCAAAATGTGGAGTCCAGATATGACATGGGATAAGAAATGCCCGGTCATCAATTGATAAGAGTAACTCCAAAAGAGCCTCTGCAGTGATTCCAACGATTGGTCTGCCATCTGCGTTAAGATTGCATCCTCGAGATACTAATGCTTTAGTAAGCTTCTCTGCTGTTGCAAAACTAGGGACAAAAAGTAAATTGTGGATCCTTCTGAGTTTTTCTCCTTGTTTGTAGATACTGGAAATTTCAGTTGATAAAAGAAAACGGACTTCTTTTGTTTCATTGTCCTCTTTTAATTTGTACAACCCTTCTTCTGCCTCTTGCAGTTGCGCCTGAATCTCTTTGAACCACACAGGATGCGTAAAATCAGCAGCTGATAAAAGATCTATCCCTTTCTGACGAGCATAACTTGCCATTACAGAGAGTGTCATTTGTGGAGACACTGCACGGGAATACTTCGAATGGAGGTGTAAATCCGTAACGTACTGCATATGAAGCTGTTAACTTTTACCCTGTAAAAAAGTTTTTATTGAAGTGATTACATTGGGATCGATTGAAGCTAGAGATGCAGTCCTCTGATCTATGGAAATATTTATGAGCTGCATCGCAATGGCAACACCAATGTCACCTGTCCCCGTCCCGATCAGATTATTGCCATCAAAAAAGCGTGATGTACTATTGGGTCGCTTCCTATCTTCCGGAACTATGCTTATTGAGCCAAGCGTCACCTCTTTCGGAGACAAAACGGTAATGGTTCGATAATGAGAAAGTGCAGGCATTGTTTCATAATCTTTTATGACAATTATCCTTCCCTCAGGTAGAGTTACTTCGGTTCTTTGTACATGGCCTGTCACATCTGTATAGACTTTGAAGGCTCCATTATTTTGGACTGTTTTTAAAATTGACGCCGGGTGTCCTTTGGATTCGCCGGTTGATGAGGAACCACCAAGAATTGAAGAAAAATCCATAGCTTCACTATATCTTTTTTGTCCATAGTTGACAAGGTCAACTTTCCTTATTCCTTTTTCCCTTGTTCAGCAAACATCTCAATCAATTCATCAACACTTGTCGCATCTTCCGGTTTTTTGTCTTTATCTCTAAAGGAGACCAATCGTGGAAAACGCAATGCATAGCCAATTTGATCATTAGTCGTCGGTCGTTGGCCATTGGTTTGACTAAGGTCCATTCCTGCCGTATGTAATGGACTTCTTGTTATCTCATCTGCAAGAACTTCTATTACAATTTCAGGCTCAACCCATACACTCGGAGTTATTAAAGACTCAACGCGTGCAGGCTTATGATCAATTTCCAAACCCTTAGCTTTTTCCTTAATGCTTCGCCATTCATCATCACTCAAACCAGTGCCAATCCTCGATACTGTCACAAACATATCTCTTTTTTTATCGTAGAGACCTACAAGCAATGCTCCAGCACCAAATGCCGCACGCTTTCCTTTCCCATAAATATACCCGAGAATGACGCAATCGATCGTGTCGTGAAGTTCGCCTGATGAATGTCGTTTGAGCTTCACCCAATTAAAATTCCTACCCCCTGCTTCATACGGAGAATTTAATTTTTTAACTACCAATCCTTCCAAACCCTTGCTGATCGCCTCCTCCAAAAGAAGTGCCAAAATTTTCGGATCCGAAATCTCCTGGGAGGTTGACGGAATCAAAACTTCTGTGCCGTCAATTGTTTCCTGCATAATTTTAAGTCGCGTTGTTAAAGGTTCATCAAGTAACGATTTACCGTTTTTGAATAAAATATCAAAGATGAATGATTTAAGCGGCAGCTCTTTTGCTGTTTCTTCAATATTGTGCTTGCGACGTCGTTTGGTAGTCTCTTGAAACGGCAGAAATTCTTCAGATTCCGGATGATACGCAATTGCTTCTCCATCAAGTATCGCAGTCGTTGCCTTTACTTGCTTAATAGTTGCTTCAATAAGCTCGGGAAACATATGTGTTGTCTCTTCGAGATTGCGAGAGAAAATCCTGATATTGTTGCCATCTTTATGAATCTGCACCCGGAAACCGTCATACTTGAACTGCGCATCAACCTCAATCATCTTCTCAATGACTTTTTGCGGATTAGGCAAACGTTCACACAATTCTGAGCGGATCGGCCTGCCGACAGTCACGGACAACTTCGCCACAGCTTCAAGCCCGCCTGTCCAGAAATGTTTGGCAATGTAACCCAAATCTGATGTGCGGTTATATGCGCCTTCAAGGACTTTTCGCTGGGTTTTCTCTCCGACTTTTGCTGTTACGACTGCATCAAGAATTGTTGGATCGCCAATGCCCAGACGCAATTTACCAAGCGGAATGCGAACTAAAAACTTAGCAGATATAGCATCAACTGACTTCAGCAAATCCGAAAGTGCAGTAATTTTCTTTTCAACAGATCCCTCACCTGAGGTGTGGGCAATAGCAGTCAGCTGATTAAAAACATCATTGATCGACAATTTTGAATTTTGATCTTTAACTTTTGAGTTCAGCTGCGAAGCAACAGTCCCCATATCCCCTACCTTTTGGTACTGTTCCCAAACGTCTTCTTTCGCCGTTTCAAACGCCTGCGCAATCGCTGCTGCCACCATCTTATCCGCCATACCTATCTCAATCGGCTCATAAAACGGCGCAATTCTCCCCTGAACCAGATAACAAATCTCTGAAATCTCCTGCGCGTCATCACTCGTCTTAAAAAGATCCGACAAAATCTGGATCAACTCCAACCGTGAAGATGTCCCCTCCAGTTTTTCAAAATAAGTAGCAAGTGATGTAAATTTCATAGTTCAACCTTTTTCTGGATGTCCCAATGTAACTCCCTCCGGATTTTGAGTAAATTCCCGCATTGGAATTTCAACTCTTTCATCTTCCTTAGCACTCGCATTGGCAGCCATGAATTCTTTTGTTATATCTCTGCCGACGATTTTTCCTACGTCAGGCTTCCATTCTCCATCCATAAGCACAGGATCTTCTACCGTTGCGCCAGTTGTAGGATCAAGTTCTGCTAATGAAAAACCAACGAATGAACCTTCTCTAGAACGAATTCCTAAAGCAAGGCCAATTAATGGATTTTTTACATATTGTTTTTTGTTCCTAGCATCTCCTATTTCCTCCGGAGTATACTGTCCTGTTACAAGCCCCTGCGGCCTAAACCAATCAGGACTACCGGCCTGTGGGATGATATCCGGCGTTGATCCGGCAAATCCGTGTTCTTGTGCTGATAACATTGCCATATGGATCGAAAGTTTTTTCATAATTTAAACCCTCACATATCTCGCACCTTTTGTGCTTCCTGTTTTTTTGATCAAACCATTTTTTACAAGATACTTCAGCTCATTCAGAACAGTATCCTCAGAAACCATGGGAAAAAGCTGTTTAAATCCATTGTTTTGTAAATAACCAACTTTTTGAATATATTCAATTATTTTGAGCTGCCGATCCGAAAGCATGATGGGCGTGCCGCCTTGCCTCTCTTTTATTTTGACATCAATTGAAATTTTTTCAATCTTATCTTTTATCTTAGTAAGCTCGATCGCCAGTCCTTGCGTAAAGTAAACTAACCATTCAGTGAGATCTCCCTCGTTTCTTCCCACACTTTGCAAGGCAGTGTAATACTCTGATGCATCACTATCAAAATATTCCTCAAGTGAGAAAAATTTCCTAATGTCATAGCCTTCCTGAAAAAGAATAAAGGTTGAAAGAGCACGAGAGACCCGCCCGTTTCCATCCACAAAAGGGTGAATTCTGACGAGTTCATAATGCACTACTCCGCTTTTAAGAACCGGATGGATATCATCAGTTGTTGCATTATTGATAAAGCCAATAAAATCATTAATCTGCACCGGAATCGCTATAGCAAGAGGCGGTCTGAAAGTAACATCACCGGTCAGGCTATTTTTAACAACCACTTGCGTTGTCCGAAAGACGCCAACTTTTTCAGGCGGTAAAATTTTCTCAACTGTCATCCTATGTAATTTCGTAATAAACTCCGCATCTATTTTAGTTTCTCCTTTCTCATCTTTCATTTCCCCCAGATATTCCATAACACGCCGGTAATTAATAACTTCCTGAATATCACGCTGCCTCGCGACAACGTCTTGCCCATCAATTACTTTCTCAGCCTGATCTAAATTGAGCTCATTTCCTTCAATATGCGTCCCATGATGGACACTTCTCACCATAGCGTCTTTTTGGAATTCTTTTTCGTAGTATGGAAGCAATGGAGCGTGATCGATAACTTCTCTTGCCGCTTCAATGATGCCGATATTCTTGAGGATTGCGTTGTTGATAGTAAACTTGGGAGCGTACATAAGTGGCATAATTCTCGCACATTTCCCGAAAAAAGGCAACCTATCCTAGAAGCTGTTTCATCACTACAGGTATCTCTTCTGCAAGATCAGATGCGTTAAATGTGTACCCTACTTTTTCAAATAAGCTATCCCCTGCTTTCTTATTAAAATATGCACCAGCCGTTGCCGCAAGAAATAAATCATTTTTACAGGCCAATGCCGCAACTAGCCCAGCAAGCACATCCCCTGTCCCTCCTTTGGTCATCCCTGCATTGCCACCAGAGATAGGTACACAAGTTTCTGGTGAACAAACACTATCTTCTTTTCCTTTTAAAAGTACAATACAGTTATATTCTTTAGCAAATAATTGCGCTTGATTCTCAAGTGACTTCCCTTCCAATTCATTCTTAATTCTTTCATCTTTAATCTTTAATTTCACTCTCTCAAACTCCATCGGATGCGGCGTCATAATGACATTCCCTTTAAGCTTGAGTAACCACTCAGGTTCCATCATTTGCAAAGCTCCCGCATCAATCACCCACTTCTTCTGCGGGTATTTTTCAAGCAAATACTTCGTCAAATAATAACTCTGCAACCCTTCATCTTCTATTTTATTTATCTCCTCCAAATTACTCCCAATTCCCAGCTCCCTATTTTTTGCCTCCGTCCTTACCATTCCTGGTCCGATAAGAATGCAGTCAGTCTCAGCCGCATAGCTCTCAATATCATTTCTTGGTACTACAATGCCGTTTCTGAATTCCTTTTTGAGATCATGGACAATAGCATTATTTTCCGCAACTGATGAATAAAACACCATATCCACAACTCGACTTGCTATCGTTAGTGCCCAAATCGATGCTGCGTGGAATAAATGAGATCCGCCGATTATTAACAACTTACCATTTTGGCCTTTATGAGAATCTGGAGGTGGAACGTAGAGCTTTTTCAAAAGGTCTGTATTAAAAGATTCCATGCTATTTACTTTCTAATTCTATCACAGCTGAATTTATAGAAACATGCGGTTTGATAAATTCTTTATGCGTAGTGGTAATGATTGTTTGAAAATCATTCGTCATTCGCATAACTTGCTCTATATGCTCACTATCGAGCTCTGAGAAAATATCATCCAAAACGAGTATCGGATTAACTTGCAATTCTTTCTGAAGATAAAAAATCTGTATGTTTTTAAGTTCTAGGGTAACAAGCCTTTGTTGCCCTCGTGAACAAAAATATTTTACATCTTCTTGCTCTTTTGATACAGGATGAACTGATTGAATTAAAACATCATCCCGCTGCGGTCCGACAAGAGTCATCCCTGCTCCAACCTCCGCATCCTTATACTGCAGCAGCCTCTCTTTTGACATAAGGCTTTTATCGTAAACAAGGGTAAAGGAAAAAAGCTTTTTTATCTGCTTATTAATAAATGCAATATACGTTTCCCGCTTGGCTGTAACTTTTTGTCCATTGGTAATTAACAATTCATCCCAATATTCAAAACGCTGCGAATCCCGCCTCCCCTGACTTTGTGCAAGTTCCAATAAAGCATTGCGCTGGCGAAGCGCCTTGGTGTATAGCAAAAGAGCTGATGCGTATTCAGTGTCCGTCTGCTCCAAAACTTCATCCAGGTATCGCCTCTTATCCCCCGGTTGTCCTGAAACGAGAGTGAGATCCAAAGGAGTAAAAAGAACCGTTGGTAGCTTACCTGAAAGCGCAGAACGGCGTTTGGGAACGCCATTGATAAGATACCTTTTTTGCAATACTTCCTGGGGGCTCAATGCAACAGTTACTTCAATTTGTTCCTCATCTTCGTTTTCCCAGATACTTCCTTTGATATGGGTAACCGCCTTGCCAAATGAGATCAATTGCTTCTCTTTACCTGTTCGAAAACTCTTTCCCAGTGATACCATGCTAATTGCCTCGACAAGATTGGATTTTCCGCTGGCATTCGGACCAACGATGACAGTGAGTTTTGGATCAAAATTGAAACTTGCCTTCGAGTAGCTTCGAAAATTTTGGAGAGAGAGAGATTTTAAATACATGTAATTTTCAATCAATTATACAATGAAATAATGTTTCAAACAGTGAAAATTGAAGCATTCAATGAAAATTGGAAAGTGAAAATTATTCTATCACAGTTCCTTTAAAGGATTTCCCTTCGAGGTAATTAGTAACATTTTTGAAGTCTGATCCCATAACAACAACTTTTACGCCTAATTCTTGAGCCTTTTTCGCTGCTATCGGATCAAAAGGAGCATGCAAGCCTGGTGTCCATTCATCTCCTACTATTTTTCGCATCTGATCCCAGGAAAGTTTTGAAAGAGGTTTTGCGTTGGGGAATTCTCGAGGATCTTTATCGTAGACTTGCTCAGTGTTGCTTAAATTCATAACAGACTTGACTCCGTAATCTTCACACAAAAGAATAGCGCAGTAGTCTGTTGACCAGCCCGGTTTCCAACCAGACGCTACAACGACAGGTTCATAGACTTTTCTGATGATATCGTAGTGACGGATTACCTTGGGATGTGCAATGTCGCGGAAAATGGTGCGGACGAGGTGAGCATTGAGGGTTGTTCCATGGACGCCGAGCCAATCCATATCTTCATGTGGCAAATCGTGGCCGACGACATCTTTTCCAGCTTCAATAAAATGTCGAGCAGTTGCTCCTCCCCCTATAACCAAAAAAAACTGGCGCTTGGGGTCTTTTGCCAGTTCTTCGCGGATAAAGTCATTGAGATTTTTAAGAAAGTCAGTATTAATCCCTCCATTGGGGACAATTAGCGATCCTCCAACTGAAATAATAATGCGCTTTCTGCCCTGACTATTTCCCATATTTTCTTACGTGTTACTTACTTTATCGTAACACATTACTTACTAGCGCCACAATACCTAATTACTAAAAATTTGACATCCTGATCCCGCAAAAAAGGGCGGGACCAGAATGTCAACATGGCGTGGTTTTGTACTAGTGAGCTCTAAAACAAAATCCATTCTTAATATAAACCTTTTTCCAAGAAATGTCAAGTATGTTGTCGCAATTTGACAACATTTGTGATATAGTATTGGAAATGTCAAGTTTTTACTACCCTATTGGTGGTATAATTGCTTGATTTTGTATGGATAAGCTTATTGAATATCTAAAACATTTGGATTTATCTGATGCCGAAGCACGGATTTACTTGCGCCTTTTGCAAACTGGTCCAACGAGTGTACGAGAGCTCGCGCAGACTGTTGATATTAAGCGAACTACTGCCTATTTCTATATTGACCAACTGGTAGAAAAAGGGCTCATTATGAAACTCGTCCGCGGATCAAAAAAACTTGTTGCCGCTAATGAACCGGAAAACTTAAATATCTTAGTTGAAGAAAAACTAAAACAAGCTAATCAAGTACAAAAAGAGTTTCCTACCATTTTAAGTTCACTTACAAACGCTATTCCAATAGAAAACTCAATTGGAAATGCTGAAGTGCGATATTACAAAGGTGCAAATGGAGTAAAGAAGATTTATGAAGAAGCACTGCAATCAGATGTACTTATGTCTTATGTCAATATAACTGATGTGGAAAACATGTTTCAAAATAACGTCAACATCTTTGATCGGGCGCTTGAAAAAAACAAAAAATTATCAATTTATGAAATAGTTGAAGACTCCCCTGCCTCTCGCGAACAAGTAAAAGTACTTTCGCAAAATAAAAGATACAATTTTAAATTCCTACCGCATGATGTAAAAATTAAAGCTTCAGATATTCTTATCTATAGTGGCAATGTTGCAATTATCAATTTACGCAATAGCATAACAGGGGTAGTTTTCCATAACAGTGACTATCATGATATTTCTAAAGAAGTATTTAACTTTATGTGGAGAACGCTTCCTGAAATGTAGCTATTTATTTAGGATTAAGTAGTTGATCCAGATATTTTTTGACTCTCGTTACATTCAATTTCCCTTTTGTTTGAAGATTTGATTCAGCGTCAATTGAAAAATTAATTCTGTAATAATTTTTAACTTCTAAATACGTTTTTAGCTGATCTGGTCCAAATCCGCCTGCGAGAGAAATATCATTAATCCCTTTTTCCAAGCATTTATTTATTTTTTGATGATAACTTTGTTTATCTTCCTTCTTCCCCGTACCTGCGCTATCATCAAGAATGATAATAACCTTTTTACTTTTAACAATTCTCACAAAATGATCATCATCCAAAAGCTTCATCATTTTATTATTGAGCGGTAAATGTACTTTAAAATGCTTTACGGCATGCTGCAATACTTGCATATGATCGTTTTCTAAATCATTAAGGTGAACTCTCTCGATATAATTAAAATGTTTTGTGAGAGCTTTAATTTCTTCGATATTATCAGTAGACTTCTTAAAACTGTAATGCAATATAGGAACAATTGGAGGGAAATACCCTCGGGCATGTTTAAAAAATACTTCCACATATTTTTGCTTCGCACTGTCTGTAAGGAATGACTTGTCTACAACTATCCCAAGCGCGATTCGTAAAAAAGGGTCGCTACTATATTGTTTTACATATTCAGCAATAGTATCTATTTCTTCTTTTGTATTTACCCCACATATTCCTAAATAGTAATTATTGTTAAAGTGTAAATCAAAATGTTTGAACTTAATTCGTTTCGTTTCGAGATACCGTTTGTTATAAATATTACTTCTTATCTTGATAGGAATGTCAGAATTAATAGTAAATCCAAACTCGCGTAGCGCATTAATTTTTGATGGATTATTCGTTATAAGGTTTATTTTTTTAACACCGAAGGACGTAAGAATTTCTTTTGCTGTAGAATATTCTCTTGGATCCGGTTCATGTCCCAGAATAATATTTGCCTCATGAGTGTCATATCCTTGCTCCTGAAGGGCGTATGCTCTGATTTTTTCATACAACCCTATTCCTCGACCCTCCTGACGAAGATAAATGAAAATACCATTACCTGAGCGCGTTATAATTTCAAGCGATTTTTCTTTCTGACGGCCGCAATCGCATTTCAAGCTTCCTAGATTATCTCCTGTTATACATTCACTGTGAACTCGTACGGTAACAGGCTTTTTCGTATCCAGGTGAGGAGTTACAAAGACAATTGTTTCGTTTCCCTTTTCTCCAGGCCAAACGAATATCCGGAATTCTCCGTATTTTGTGGGTAATGTCGCGTTAGCGGGTTTTAAATTCACACCGTATCATAGCATAATTTGTGCCCAACCTCAACTATAGGTTAACTTAATCGACCAATAGAATACCTAATATGCCTGTTGTGGAAGATCCGGATTCATAACGTTAAGCAAAAATTTAGCTAATCGATCCTGTGGGATATGTACTTTACTACCCACACTTAATACAGGTTCTTGAATAGCTGCTGTTAGATCCCCAACTAATTGCGCCCTTTGTAAGTCTGTAGCAGGTCCATCTTGTCCATATAAGCCTCGTCTATAATAATAGGCAATTCTAGTTCCAGATTTCGTTTTGACAGCTCTATCTGCTGCTTTGAATACAGCCAATGATGCCTTCGCATGTTCCGAAGTTTCCAAATATCTACTTACAGATGCTACTGTTTGCACTTGTGAGGCATAAGCTTCTTCGGATGCACCCTGCAATGCTAAAACACCATGTAATACATTCCTAACACCTGCCCGATAGACAGGGGGTATTTTTTCATATGGATCAAAAGGTCTTTCTTCATCACCTATTGGGATATCAGGCCATATAGGAATCAAAGGGATACCAGCTTTTCGATGTAAAAAGACAATAGTATTTACTGTTCGTCCCATCTGTGCCTCACTAAATGCACCTGAGTTTGCAAATTTCTCAACAGTAGTTCTTCTCTCATCAGGAGTTCTTTTTCTTACTAAATTACTGAGAAAAACCGGCCCCATAAAAAGGCCGACACCAGTTGTCGTATTTGCCATGGCAGATTCTCCTCCTAAATAGGCTTTAAATAATCCTTCAGATATTGAAGTCCTGACTTCTCTACCAGGACTACGCTGTGCCGGAACGCTTACTAATCCAGGTTGTGCTTCTGCTTTCATAAATTAACTGAATCATATAGTATAATTTATACTGCCTATTATTGCAACTTTATAAGCTTATATTAAAGGAATATATAACAAAACTCAAGCTAGACTTATTAAATATTATCTAACTCTTACAGAAATAAGAGATTCAAAGTTTATTATAAAAGTAAATTGTCACGCTATACTCCACCTATTATGATATAATCGTCGTTAATTATGGACAACATCGTTGATTATCTCAAACAGCTTGATCTATCTGACGCTGAGGCCAAACTATATTTGACACTTCTTCAAACCGGCTCCACAAGCGTGCGGGAGCTTGCGCAAACTGTAGACATCAAACGGACAACCGCTTACTTTTATATCGATCAGCTGATTGAAAAAGGACTCATTATGAAACTTGTCCAGGGCTCCAAAAAACTAATTTCTGCCAATGAGCCTGAAAATTTAAAGATACTTGTTGAAGAAAAAATGAAAAAAGCGAAAGCTGTCCAGCAAGGCTTTCCCACTATTCTTAAAATGCTG
This sequence comes from uncultured Gammaproteobacteria bacterium, assembly GCA_964540055.1. Lineage (GTDB taxonomy): Bacteria > Patescibacteriota > Microgenomatia > Levybacterales > UBA12049 > JACDET01. Next base: position 17,630 of record CAZILC010000011.1, read on the forward strand.
AACACCGCCCTCCCTACTGAAAACAACTCTAATGATGCAGAAATAAAATATTATAAAGGCAAAAATGGTGTTAAGAAAATTTATGAAGATTTCTTAAAGGGAAATGAGTTGCGTTCTCTTGTAAATGTAGAAGAGGTTTTAGAAGCTTTCCCTGAAAATGCACCTTTGTTTAACAGTGCATTCGAAAATAATCCTCATATGATTATGTATGAAATTGCCGAAAATTCTACAAGTGCCAAAGAACGGATTGGAACATCAAATAAAAAACATCTTTATAAACTTTTACCAGAGGGCATGAAGCTAACTGCTCAAGACATTCTCATATATGAAAATAAGATTGCAATTATACAGTTTAAAGATCAAATAAGCGGCATTGTGCTTAATAACTCCGACCTTTATAATAATTTTAAACTTTTGTTTGATTTTATCTGGAAAATGTTACCTGAATAGCTATTATGGACAACATTCTACCTCTACCAATAACACAATTCCCCCTTGATAAGAACGTGCTTCCTTCTTATGTGAGTACAATCACACCCAAAGATAAAAAACTATTAAAAAAGTCTGTGCAGCTTTTCAGGCCAAATTCTATTCGCTATGAAGACTCATGGGGCTATATTATCCAGGCGACGAGATATGGTGGATTTAAATGGTATGATCCCAAAACTGGCTCACTGATATTTTTTGGAAGGAAATCATTTGATGATGAAACTCTTATTGTACCCAATTTTTTTGCTGAGCCTGATTACCTTATAAAGGTGGTTAATAAACTTCAAGATATATTGCAAGTATCTAAAACCATCCTTAAAAATATTAATCCAAATGAAATATCTCAATTCATTCCTTATGGATTTCGGGAATATGCAATAAACGAACGCTGGAATACTCAATATAAATTTGACGATCAAACATACCCTCAAGTTATATTAGACCTTAAAAAAGTAATTCCGGCAAAAGGAAGAATGTTTCACCCCCTTCGTAAGGCATTGCACAAAAATCCTAATGTCGCCATAAGAAAATATAAAGTAAGTGATAAAAAAGCGGTATTAGAAATCTTCGCACTCAATGATGGGAATAAGCTAAGCGCTCCCGAAAAAGAAAGCGGAATGTTCTTTGCTAGTCATGTGATGTATCCCGCAGCAGATATAGATAAATATGTCATCACCGACAATAAAACAAATAAAATACTTGGATTTACTGCAACATCGGATATATCGCCAAAAGCCGTTTCACTTGTAGCTTCACTTTTAAAACCAAATACAGGAAGTATGGGCGTATGGGCAATGTATCAGACGCTCGTTAAAAAATATCTTGAAGGATTTCAAATAGTAAGTTTGGGTGGCAGTGAGACTGAAAATACGTTTAAATTTAAGCTGGAAAAATTTCATCCTGTCGAACTTTTGTATAAAACTCACTTAATTTACGAACCGTAAATATATGTCACCAAAATTGCAGTTAAACCAAAAAGTACTTCTACAAGAAAAAGAATATACGATAATAGGAATTGACACATATACCTTAAAAAATCTCCTGGGAAGAACAAAAAAATGGATCAGCTACACGCTCATTGATAATAAAAATAACAAGACATGGATTACTTTTGGCACAGCCGGAAACTACTTTACTCAATGGGCAATTATCCCACAAAAAAGCTACAAACAACTTGCAAGAGGCTTAAAAATGGATTTATCAGGAATTGCACAAGTCTCCTTCAAAGGAAATCCAGGATACTCTACTCCAATTTCAGAAATAGTTTGGCTTGATGCATCAGGCAAAGACTTCGATTATGTCTCTTTAGAAAGGTTTTTGGAGCAGAAAAAAGGTACTGTAATTCCTCTTGAGCCTTATTATCAATCTGGAAAAATCCTGAAGGATTTCAAAATATAATCGTGCCTATTTCTGTTTGTCTTTAACAAACTGCTTTATTTCCCTAATAAACCTCTCTTTTGAAAATTTCTCTGCTTGCTTTTTGCACTCATTAGGATCAAATTTCATTTTTTCAAACTGTTTGATCGCTGTTGTTAAAGCCGCTACTGTTGATTCTTTAAAGAAAACTCCTGTTTTGCCTTCAATTACTGTCTCCTTATACCCCCCGCCGAAGTAAGCAATTACTGGCGTACCGCAAAGCATCGCCTCAACAGGAGTAATGCCAAAATCCTCGTCTGTTGCAAGTGCCAGAAATGCTTTTGCACCCAAGTAAAGTTTGACCAGTTCTTCATCAGTTACGCGGCCGAGGAATTCAATATTGTCTGTAGCATTTTCCTGTAATTCTTTATGACCAGTATAATAACCAGCTGGTGCACCTGCAATCTTAAGTGTAATCCCAAGCTTCTTCGCCGCATCAACTGCAAGTTCTAATCCTTTCCCTCCGACAATTCTCGCAACAATAAAGTAATAATCTCTGGTAACTTGTTGCTTGCTACTTGGTACTTTCAAACTTACCGGAGGATAAATCACTATTGCATCTCGCCTGTAGAACTTTTTAATCCGACCCAAAACTTCTTTTGAATTGGCTATAAAATAATCCACTCGTTGCGCAGCATTGAAATCATACATGCGCATGAAATGCCCGACGATAATGCCATACACTTTGACAGGCCAAAATCGTTGCCACTCAACTGAAGTCTTGTAGCCATAAAGCCATCGTGGCGGTGTATGGCAATAACAGATTTCCACAGTTTTTCCACTTTTACGAATTCCTTTAGTCACGTACCATGAGGCAGAAGTAATCACAACATCATACTTTGAAAAATCAAACGAACCCCAAATCTGCGGCGCGAGAAATCTAAGAGGGCTATGGAGTTTGGTTGCAAAAAATGGAACGTGGTGTACCCAGGATGGAACAATCTTTCTATGTTTAAATCTTTCCCACGCCGGTGACCCTTTTTGATAAAAAGCTGTATAAATCGGTGCATCAGGATAGGCTTCGCATAACGCTTCCAAGACCCGCTCTGCTCCACCGTATTCTTTGATGTAATCGTGAACTATGGCAACTTTCATACCTGAATCTCCGAAAGACTATTCAAAATTGTATCTGCTCCAGCATTTTTTAATCCCTGATGAAATGCTTTATCACTATTCACTCCGAACACTTTCATTCCAGCACTCTTCCCTGCAAGAACACCGGTTGCAGTATCTTCCAATACCAAACAAACTTTTGGGTCAACGCGCAGTAGCTTTGCCGCTTGCAAATAAATATCCGGGGCAGGCTTATTTTTCTTGACATCTTCGCCGCATAGAATAACTGAAAATAGAGATTGCACTTCCAATTTTGTCAGCATTTGCTCCACCATGTTCCTCTTATGAGCTGCTGTTGCAATCGCAAGAGAAAAACCACGCTCGTTTAGTTTGTGAATAAGAGCATTTGCTCCCTCCATCAATTCTACTTTATGCAAGAGCAATTCATAAAGCATCTTTTTTCTTTCATCAATAAGTTCCTCGGTATCACCCTCAAAACCATGCTCGCTTTTGAAATACTCGATAATATCATGTAATCCTTTACCCCTTATCTCCATATGCACACTTTTGTGAAATGGCTTGTTATGTTTGTCAAAAAATGTTTCTGTGGTCTGGTACCAATAGGGCTCTGAATCAATAAGAAGTCCATCCACATCAAAAATTACTGCCTTAATATGCGAGGGAATTTTCATAGAAGCTCCAGTTGATCTGTTTCCTTTCCAAAAAGTGAGTCCAATCGTGCTTGCAGGCTGTTAAATCCCTGTTTTTTAAACTCCTCTCGCAACGCTTTAATGTCAAAACTTGAGCAGGCACATTTTGTAAGATCAAACTGAATTGGTGAATCTATTACAATTGTTGCCAGCTTCTTTGCCAACGCAGCTTGCTCAGCATCAGTTGCTAATTTCAAACCTATCTTTTCTGGAAGTGATCCGACGTCCTCATATAATTTTTCAAACGTACCGTGTTCTTGAAGCAATTTAGCGGCAGTTTTTGGACCAATCCCCGTTACGCCCGGATACCCGTCTGACGCATCACCAATTAATGCTTTATAATCAACGAACTGTTTGGGATGCACGCCATACTTCTCCTCTACCGCTGCTTCGTCAAAAAGCTTTGTTTTAGTAAATCCCAAGACAGGCATCAAAACTTTCACATGTCCGTTAACAAGCTGTAGTAAATCCCGATCGCCGGTAACAATCACTACTTCTTCATTAAACTTGGTAACTGCTTCAGTTGCAATTGTACCAATCAAATCATCTGCTTCATACCCATCAAGCTCAAAAATCTGTACACCCATTTTCTCCAAAATCTCATGAACAATCCCAACCTGCGGGAAAAAATCATCGGCCATTTGGGGACGATGCGCATGATAACCGGCGTACATATTCATACGAAATGTGGGCTTTCCCCGATCAAAACAAACCACGAGGTAATCCGGTTTCTGATCTGCAAACATTGTTAAAAGCATCGAGAAGAAACCAAAAACGGCATTAATCATCTCACCTTTTGGATTGGTAAGTGGCGGATAGGCATGATAGCCTCTATGCAAAATGGCATTTCCGTCTATAAGGAGCAATTTCTTCATGAACCTATTTTACCATGTTCTCAAGCTACTAACTACTAGTCCCTAACTACCAATCTGTGGGGCTTGGATAACATGCTTTTGTTGATTTACCGCTATTTCCAAACTAATTCTAAGAATTGTTTCCTCAAGTACTTTTCGCATGTCCGAACCTGTTGCATAATTTGCCGTATATGGACCAACAGTTATTCTTCTCCCCCGTGCAAGTTCATATCCTTTTCGAAAAGATAGTTCAGGAGATGAAACTCCAATTCCTGTTCCGGCATATTGCGTGATCGCAGACAAACACGGAATATCACTCGGACCATCACCGATATAAATCATTTGTGAAAAAGGAATACGCCTGGATTCATGAGGCAATGCGTCATTTATCTTGTACGGATTTGTTCTCAGCTCTTTAACACTTATTCCCTTATTTATTCCATACAGAAATCGTGTTTTCTCGGTAAACGAAATTGCAGATTTTATTCCGACTACTTTGCCTGCTTCATAGGCAAAATTGCTCCCAAAGATACCGTTCACTTGCCTGGCAAGCGTACTTCCCAAAATCATTTCTTCAATGCCGCCGCTGATAATATAAAACTCGAGCTTCACTCGAACTTTTTGTAATTCAGGATGGGTTTTTACAAATGTCTTCAACTCTACAAAAGCTTGAGGTAACCCAGGAAACAGTACAAGCTTTTCTCCCAGGAATTTGAGGTACTTCTGAGATACTTCTATTTTCCCCTTTTTGGCAAGCTGCCAAAGTAAGTGCATATAAGCAAGTGGCGGATCCCAATCAGCTTTGACAAGATGAGCAACTTCAAGCCAGAATTTCTCGGGATCAACTTTCTGTTCTATCAAAAGTGAAGAAATTGTGTCAGGACCCAGCGTTCCATCAAAATCAAAAACAAGTGCAATCACAGACTCTTTCATCCCCCACAGTGTAGCATGGCAACCTCAAAAAACAAACTCTCAAACATAAGATATTACTGGAGAGCTGGTATGTATATTTTTGCAGTGACGAATGCTACCTTGCATGAATTATAAGCTGAAGCGGTAGTAATGGGTATCGAGTCCGGATATGGTGGAATTAGGAAGTCTTTGCTTTGACCGTAGCCAGAGCTTTTTTAGGACCAATCAAACGAACGAAGTCATCTGAATCAATTGTTTCTTTCTTAAGAAGTTCTTCTGCAATAATATCGAGCTGCTTTCGAAGTTTGGTGAGAATTTTGGTAGCTTGAACATACGCTTCATCAGAAATCTTTTTGACCTGTGCATCAATCTTTGCCGCCATCTCTGGTGAAACTTCACTCTGCTCATAAACACTCTTCTCAGTATCAAGATTGATCGGACCAAGTTCACTCATGCCGAATTTTGTTACCATTGCGCGGGCAACCTGGGATGCTTTTTCAATATCGTTGGATGCTCCTGTGGTGACATCCTCAAACACTAGATCTTCAGCTGCTCGTCCTCCCATCATCATCGCGATTTGCTCAAGAAGACTTTGTTTGGTTTCATGGACTCTATCTATTGGCTCAGTCATCGTGTGTCCCAAAGACATACCACGGGAGACAATTGAGATACGGTGGATCGGATCGATATGCGGCATCTCCCAGCCAACCAAAGCATGCCCTGCTTCATGATATGCAGTCATGCGACGGTCCTGCTCTGTCTGCAGTCTTTTTTTCTCAGGACCGAGTTTGACACGTGTTGCCGATTCTTCAAGATCCGACATGTCAATTGCTTTTTTATTCAGGCGGGCAGCCATAATCGCCGCTTCGTTGAGCATATTTTCCAAATCAGCGCCTGAAAAACCAACAGTTCGCTTGGCAACTTTTTCCCAATTTACTTTCGGATCAAAGGGTTTGCCTTTTGAGTGAATCACCAAAATTGCCTTTCTCCCTTCGACATCAGGAAGGTCAAGCATCACACGTCGATCAAAACGTCCCGGGCGGACAAGTGCCGGATCCAATACATCAGGCCTGTTGGTCGCTGCAATGACCACTACGTTCTCATTTGGCGTAAAGCCGTCCATTTCTACCAAAATCTGGTTTAAGGTCTGTTCTCGCTCATCGTGGCCCCCCATAATACCCACTCCGCGCTGTCTTCCGATCGCATCAATTTCGTCAATGAAAATAATTGCCGGCTGTGCTTTTTTCGCAGTGTTAAATAAATCCCGGACACGGGATGCTCCAACTCCCACAAGCATTTCCATAAATTCTGATCCAGCCATTGAGAAGAAAGAGACATTTGCCTCTCCTGCTGTTGCACGGGCAAGAAGTGTTTTACCCGTTCCTGCTGGACCAACCATAAGAACACCTTTTGGAGTGCGTGCACCCATGACTCGGTACTTCACAGGATTCTTTAAAAAGTCGACAATTTCTGAAAGTTCTTGTTTTGCTTCATCCACACCTGCCACATTATTAAATGTTACTTTGGGATTGTCACGGTTAAATAGCTTCGCACGGGATTGCCCGAATGAGAAAATACTTTCTTGAGTTCCTCTCGCCTGACGGAAAATGAAGTAGAAGAATCCAATCATCAAAAGCACTGGTAAAATAGCCGATGTAATATTAATCCAGTTGGCAACCCCCGTTTCATCTTTCACCATCACATTTGTGTTGTTAAGAGGAACTCCTGCATTTCTGAACATCGTGTATACATCGACATTTTGTTCTTTATCTGCCTGTACTTTATTCCCGTTTTTCTCAGTTACAATTACTTTGCTTGCGGTCACTTGGATTTGAGAGACATTACCTTTTTTTACATCACTAATGACATTTGAGATCGGAACGCTCTGAATATTTTCATAAGGGCTGGTGAATGCGGAAAAGAAAAATAAGGCAAAGATAATGAGGAAGAAGTATAATAATAAGTTTTTCCAGGAAAACTTTTGCTTAAATTTTACTACTCTTTTCTTAGGATCACTATTTACTTTTTTACCATTACCTGCCATAAAATCCGTGTCAGTATAACACAAAAAATAAGCCTATACTAGCCCCAAAACTTCTTTCTTAAATTGATCTCCCCTATCCTTATAATCCTTGAACATGTCAAAACTTGCGCATGCGGGAGAAAGCAAAACAATATCTCCTGATTTTGCAATTTTTGAGGCTGCCTGGACAATTTTATGCATACTGTCTGCTCCTTCTATTAGCAACACCTGGTTCGTAAGATTGCCTAGATTTACTTTAATTTCTTCCCATTCATCACCAATTCCGATAATTGCTTTGATCTTTTCTGACTCCCGAATCACTTTTCCCAATTGGGTAAAATCACTACCTTTACTCGATCCTCCGAGTATGAGAATTTTCGGCTGATCGAAGGATTCAATAGCGGCAATCGCAGTTTCTGGAGTCGTTGAGAATGAATCATCATAATACCTAACTCCTCCAATTTCCTTTACTAACTCTAATCGATGCGGCAATCCGGTAAAGGTCTTCAAGACGTGAATAATATGCTTGGTACTGACATTTGCCAATCTCGCCGCCATGACCGCAGAGCATACATTTTCAAGATTGTGTTTGCCAGGCAGTGCAATCTCAGATGTCTTAATAATTTCATCATCACTTCCGTTGCGTCTAACCACAACTCTGCCCTGAAAAGCAAAACAGGCATTGTCAGTCTCACGTTCGCGAGAAGCATAAAATACTTTCCCATTCGTCTCGATATCCGATTCATTACTTGCCGGATAATCACGATTAATAATCGCGAAATCATTTTCAGATTGGAAGCGGAGGATATTACGCTTGGCATCAACATATTCCTCAAGTGTCGCATGATGGTCAAGATGTTCGCTGGTAATCATAAGCATAACTGCAATATGAGGACTCTTGGTCATATCCTGTAACTGAAAACTTGAGAGCTCCAAAACAACAATTGATGAGGATTGTAGTTTGTCAAGAAAGCTTAAAGGTGCAACACCAATATTACCGCCCAAATAGGCATCCTGACCTGCCTCCTGTAACATCTCATAGATGAGAGTTGAGGTTGTTCCCTTTCCTTTAGTTCCGGTCACACCAATAATCGGGCACGGACATAGATCAAAAAATATTTTGATTTGTGAGGTAACTGTTACTCCTTTTTTCTCTGCAGCCAACAGTTCAGGAAGCAATCGTCTCACTCCAGGACTTCTGACAACAATTTCATACGTATCGAGATTCTCAAGATAATTTTTACCTAACACAAATTGAGCTCCAAAACGCTCAGCTTGTGTTACTATTTTCTGATCAAAACTCTCTTTTTGCCTTCTATCCAAGACCCAAACGTTAGCACCTTTTTTTTGTAAAAAATTCACCACCGCGAGCCCTTCAACGCCAAATCCTAGTATTGCAACCTTCTTATTTTTCCAATTAGTTATCATTACCTAGCCTCACTTCCTGTACGGAAATTTCCTTATCGACAAGTAAACTTCGCACGAGAGTACTTGCAATCTGCATATTACCGGTCGTATAAATCGAAATTTCTCCATTCTTATCTTTTGATAACGTTTCGTTGTGTTCCAACACTCTTTTTACTTGTCTGGCAATGGCACCCCCTGAATCGAGTAATAAAACGTCAGGTCCAAGAACTTGCTGGATTTGACTTTCCAAAAAGGGAAAGTGCGTACAACCAAGAGCAAGTGCATCAATATGCTCATTGGTAAAAGGCTTGAGCACTTCACGCAAAACGGCCGTCATCTCCGCACTGTGTACCTTCCCCTGTTCCAGCAATGGAACTAAAGCATCAGTGCTATGATTAACTACAACACAGTCGTGTGCGAATTCTTCAATCAGATGTTTTTGATAATCACTTTGCGCGGTTCTTGTTGTCGAGAGAATACCAATTCGTTTGCTTTTTGAAACTGCAGCGGCTGTCTTTATTACCGGAACGGTCCCGACAATCGGAAGATTTGGATAATCAGTGCGGAGTCTATCAAGACACGATACGGTAATGGTATTGCAAGCTATGACAAGTAGTTTTATTTCTTTTTTTAAAAGAAACTCAACCATGCGCTTGGATAGCTCATAAATCTCCTCCTCTGACTTTTTACCATACGGAGTATTTTTGGAGTCCCCAATATAGATGCATGTTTCATCGGGTAATTCTTTAACAATGGAGGACAAAACCGTCAACCCGCCGACGCCTGAATCAAGTATACCAATTGGCTTATTATTCATAGAGGTTTAAAATTTATAACTTTACTTAACTATTGTGTACCAGGGGTGGGGCACGATCCCACGACCTCAGCGTTATGAATGCTGTGCTCTAACCAGCTGAGCTACCCTGGCGCGTTTAACTTTAATCCTTCGACTAACCCTTTCATTTCTAACAAGTGGTCCATACTATCTTTTACATGAATTCGTAAAACCCCATGATAGTTTTCTTCATTATAAATTCTCTTCCACTTCGTATTCTGATAAAAAGGCTTTGTGAATTGACCGAGAGGAATACCTGTTATATGAGACCAATATTTTTCTAACGCTTCTGTCTTTGCCTCATAAACAGAATTTACTGTCAACCTAGCTACTAAGTTGTTTTTCTTAACAAAAAGGCATTTCTCAAGCCAATGTATGTAGAATTTTATCATAGCAGGGTCTGAATTACAAAAACCGAGACGATGTTCATGTTTATTTTTAAAGCCTTCTGCCCAATATAAAGCAATACCTGCAATAAATAGCTGCTTATTAGATAACTTTCCAACTTTATTTATGCCTCTTGTAAATCTGTCTTTTTCTTTGGCTATTCTTTTTTCTTTTAAGATATTTTGTGACTTTTCTCTACCCTCCTGTAATGCTTGTAATGCATTTATCCGAATTTGCTCTAATTGAGTTGCTGTTATTTGTATATCTACAATCCAACTGTGGATAGTTGTCTTAGGAAGTTCAAACTTTTTCTGTAGCATTCCCAAACTCCATCCTTGCTGCCTTAATTTCCTTATTTCTTGTTTTAATTCTTTGGGATAGTTTTTCATAAACTGATTATCATCGATAATATGAACTAAGTCAATAAGAAATTATTGATAGTAACTTGGTACGATTGACTCCAACCTGAAATTATGTTATGATGCTCATTAATACGCGGGGTAGTGTACGGTGCACGTGAGGCTCAAATTGGGCCCTTTATATGGAAATGTATAAAGAGAATTCAGCTATATCGGTAAAATCCTACTCCACTCTTTGATGAAAGAGGACAATACCGAGGGAACCCAGCTCCGCTGGGACTCCGTAGAGACTAAACGCTGAACTCCCAAGTGGATGATGATATAGTCCGACACTCTGAGTAATCAGAGCAAACAGATGCATAATCTCACAGGCTAGGTTCAACTCCTAGCTCCGCAACACAGGAATCGGAAGAAAATAGAACCTCTATTCTTCATTTATTTGCTCAAATATTGGTAAATAGTTTCAGGTAATCTTTATAGACATATGTTCTCCCATATGTTTTTGTAGCGTCCCTTTGTTCCAAAACACCTAACTCTAAGAATCTATCTATTGTTTTATACGAAGCTTGAATACTATTCCCTGTCCAGTCAGATATCTTTTTAGCATCTACAATTGGTAATTTAAATAAATTCCGTAAGATTTTCACTCCTGTTGGTGCACCTTTACCTAAAGAATGAATTTTATCCATGTCTTGTTCTCTTAAATCCATAATTTTATTTGAAGTATCTATAGCATCTTTTGCTATATCTGAAATTCCTCTAAAAAAGAAACTTAACCATGATTTCACATCGCCTTTTGCATGATAATCATGCAATAAATCAAAATATTTTTCGCGACTCTTCTCACTTCCTCCAAAAAACTTAGAAAGATAAAGTACAGGTCTCTCAAGTACATTTTCCTTATACAAATAAAATGTGACCAATAATCGGCCAGTTCTTCCGTTTCCGTCTTGAAATGGATGAATAGCTTCAAATTGAGCATGAGCAAGAGCTATCTTCATCAAGGGACTATAATAGTCACTGTATAAGAACTTTTCTAATTCATGTAATGCTTGATTCATTTCATGAGGTGGCGGTGGCACATACCTTGCATCCAATGGCGATGTACCAGAAATCCAATTTTGTGACGTTCTGAATTCACCAGGAGTTTTTGTTTGATACTTTTCATCTGCGAGAAGAATCTTATGTGTTTCTCTCAAAAACCTCAATGTTAATGGAAAATCTTTCATTCTTTTCAAACCATAATTCATAGCATCAATATATGCTTGAATCGTATTTACATCTTCAGGAAGATTATCTTCAATAGAGGCTTCTGCTTTAAGACTATCTATAAGAGTAGCTTTTGTTCCTTCAATTTGGCTGGAAAAAGCAGCTTCTTTGCGGACATACATATAGATGAAGAATTCCAGATCAGGTAATCTCTGCGTTACTCCATCAAGCTTTGCAAGATCATGTCCAGCCCAAAATTCCAATTCTGAAATAGCACGATCTGTTAGAAGAGTTTGAATATCAGGAGGAAAAGAATTTGGCATAAATGCTGGATAGCCTCCCCGTTGTTTAACTAGCTTGCCAATTTCCATAGTTTAATTTGATAGTTTTAATTTAAACCATAATAGCATTTTAGTTTAAATATGTCAAGCTAATTTAAACTATCCTTTTATTAAAATCTGGTATAAAAATACTAGCGTGAGTAGCCAAAAAGTATGTTCTAATTTCCTCCAAGCCCCGCAACATAAGTATTCTCACGAACTTCTCTACCTACTGAATTACTAATTATTTCTTTACAAAATATTGATATTAGGTGTTATATACCTTATACTGTGTCTGGTTTTTGCCGAAATTAAAGCTAAACACCGATATTCTTAAAGTATGTCTTTTACTAATATACTAAAACAAAAAAATATAACGCTTTACTTAGAAGAGCTGGGATTGTCCACTCTTGAGGTAAGCCTCTATGTAACCTTACTAGAAACGGGACCGATAAACGTTCGTGAACTTGCCGGTAAGGTACAGATTAAACGCACTACTGCGTATTTCTATATTGAAGGATTATTGAAAAAAGGTTTAGTAACCATAGTAAAGGGACTGATCTATCCGCAGGAACCAAGTGAAAGCATACAAAGACTTGTAGACAGCAAAATAAAGCTCGCTACTAAAATCCATACTACGTTTCCTGATATTCTAGAAATGATTAATGCCTCACGCCCTGCAAAAGACTTTTCTGGAGTTTCTGAAATTAAATATTATTATGGGAAAAACAGTGTAAAGAATATCTATCTTGATTTACTTCCCGCAAGAGATATTCGTGGTATTACCAATATCTCCGAATTTCTGGATATATTTCCCGATACTTTTCAACTCCTAGATAAGGCTGTTCAAAAAGATAAACAAAAAAAATTCTATGAACTTGTAGATGATTCTCCTGAGACGCAAGAAGCACTGCAAGAATCTCTCGAAACTACAAATAAGAGGTATCAATGTAAATATTTCCCTGATAGCATGACAATAACCTCCTCTATTGTGACTATCTATGATGGGAAAGTAAGTATTGTCAATACAAGAGGTGCGGTAAGCGGCGTAATATTGCAAAGTGATATTCTGTATGCTAACTTTAAACAATTGTTTGATCTCATGTGGGAGAATATTTCCGTACCTCACTAATTGTGATTAACAAAAACGACTGCATTTTTTTCTAACCTCGCGACAAGATGTCCTATAGTTGAATTTAGGGAAGCAACCTGTTACAATTCCCTTCTATGACAGGACCAGCCTCTGAAAAAGCACCAAGACCAGATAGTAGAAGATTATCAGAAATTTTCCCACCTTCCTCACTTCATACTTTTCTAAATTTAGAAACCAGACACAATCTTACATCAGATGATAGATGGCATGATGACCCTGAGCGGCAAAGACTCTATTTGGTACATGGAGCAGCTTCTTACCTACATAGCCACTTTCGACACAAAAGTAATATTTTCTCAAGTTTACCTGCTGATTCTAGAGAAGTTTTTGCAACAGGGCAAGCTGGTCCAAGAATTATGCCTTTTTTCATGACTGCTCTTTCTACAGCAGCAATTCCTGCTTTACGCACTCAAACAGAAGATTTATTAACCAGTATGGAACAATTGGTCCATGAAAAAGGTTTTAGGCCTCGGGCGGATATACATACTCCGGGAGAACATGCAGGTATGGGAAGTACAATTGGCAAAATTTTTACCGAAACAGATCCTGATGTTCCGGTCTCTATTTTACGTGGTAGATTAATTGCCGCGGGGAGAATCGATCCATACGAGGGCGAAACTGCTGTAACGGTAGAAGAAATTGATAAAGCACGTCGTCTCTCCGGAATGACAACACTTAATATACAAACAGGAAGGGCAACAAATCAGGTGGATCCGAGGGCAGCATTTGATTCTTATTTTTTTCTATCACCGGGAAGAAAAACAGAGATCATACGTCAAGAAGATGTACTGGTTGCAAGTGCCGAACAAATTGCTATATCTCATCTTGAAGAGTTTGCAAGAGGTGCAAGTGTAATATCTGCTCTTGATTCTTACAGCAAAGGTGTTATTCCTATTGGATCCCTGAAAAAAATCTATAAGGAAGTCGTGGCAAAAACGTCAGGTAAAGACGAAAAAACAGGATTAGATCTGGATACGTACATCGATGAAGTGAGAGGAATCGCTTTTTCAACAGGCACATGGGACCGCATACTTACTCCTCAGGAAATTCTTCTCAGAGTTGGTGGCGAAGTTGACGAACGATATTTAGCAAAACCCTACACTCCCCTTGCTATACAAGATGGCGAACCTATTGATGAGATTGCACAACTAAGAAATGATGAAGGATCTATGCAAGTGCCTACAAGCATTCTGGAATATAATCCATTCTGGCATTTTCGGCTGGAAGAAATAGACCAGACAGGAAGTACAACACAAAGCCCGGCTATTCTTAAAACCGTGAATGAGGAGGTTGGGCAAGATATTAAGGATCTATTTGGTCCACGAATTACAATGCCTTTTGTGAGACCAGAAGATTGGTATTATCACGAAGAAAGATAATTTCTCATTATTAACTCGAGAGTCTGAACGTTTAATTACATGAGAGCAGCTTGTATTCTCGTTACATCCGATCTCTCGAGATCTGCATAATAATTTGCTAAACGCGCTTCTTTTTTACCCTTATTTGTTACGCCTCTGACTATTCTTCTTTTTGCTGCCTTTAATTCCTCACGTCCCTTACCACCCCAGACTCCTACTGAATCTGATCGCAACCCTGTTGCTTCACAATGTCCTCTTACCAGACAGCCCTTACAAATAAGTGCAGCTGCTGCAACTTCATCATCATTCATAGTATAATTTACAAATATATTAGTATCCCTTCTGTAACAGTTTCCTGCCTCATTCCATTTGCCTTCAGATATTAATCTAAGCGCTCTTACTAAACGAGATTCTCCTGGTATTTCGTTAGAAGAAGATCCAGCGGGTGTTTTTGATTCAACCCGATCAGCTCTTCTGGGCCTTCGTATTCCAAGTCTTTGCAATAATCCCGCTTCTCCTCCAAATAACGCTACAACTTCGGCAGTTAATAAACCTGCTCTTTCTGCTGCACTAAACGTCATTACACCTCCATTGGCATTTCTAATTCTTGCCGCTACAGCCAAAACTCGCGCAACTTCCGGTGAATCAGGTACTTTTTTAACTGGTTCTGAAGACGTTTTGGTAGTATTTGCACCCAGATCAGGTGGTGCTAAACGGGTTGCTCTGCGTCTATGAATTGTATGATTTGTCCCATTAGATATAGTAGGATCCGTTAAATCAACTACGGTAACTGCTCCAGAAATGCCGCTTTCAGTTACTTGTCCTGGTATAATAGGTTCCTCAGGTTTGGGTCCCTCCTGATCATCCAATTCACGAACAACGGCACGTCTTAATAAAATAATTAAACTCGTCCCATTTATTCTAATATTTCGCATAAAATCAAGTGCTTCTGTGACCTCAGCAGTTTCCTCTGCTCCATCCAATCCGGCACGTCTATTTATCACATTTTCTCGAAGATATTCTTCTACTCTCCCGACATATTCTGTTAAATGTCCATGTGTCGTTGGATCACTCGAATCTGCTTCAAGCCGTGCAACAATTCCATCAATACTTCTGAGTGCCGAATGTCTTTCTGCTGCTTTTACTACCGGCACGTCTGTTCCATGCTCCTGTCCAGACAGTGGTGCTAATTCTGTCATTTCGGCTGCTAAAGGCATACTAGTTGATGAAGGTACAGCTCTACTCGCTTCAGGATCACTGGCCGGAGATTGAACTAAATCACTTGCTGCAGCAATAAATCCTACTCCTGCAGTCAGTGCCGTAAGAGACGCTTTACGAGAAAAAAGGTCTACCGCAGCGGGCGCTTGTGGGACTGCTGCCGGAATAGTTGCTGCAGAATGAATATCTTCTTCCACTCTTTCCGATTCTCCCCCATGAGTATGTTGCCTTGCAGCTCCTCTTATAGCTGTTGTCCCTTCTTGAGGCGTCCCATAAACTATACTTAAACAATCCAGTACACTCATACCTTCTCCCACTGTTATGGCTGCCAGCTCCTCCAATGCATGCACAGGCATAGAACCTGAAAATGAACCACTTGTTAGAGAGCCTAAATAATGTTTTACCTGATCAACTTGTGCCCGAAGTGTTGGACTGCCAGAATCTGCAACAAACCCGGTAACCACTGAAAGTGCTTGATCTGGATCAACTACTACTACGGCTGCCGGTTCTCCATGATTTATTGGCCGATCCAAAGGTACAGTAATATTTTCAGTTGGCGGTGGAGGGATTGCAGGAACTGAAGTAGCGGCAGCATGTGGTCTCCTTTCTCGTAAATGTATCCTTTTCCCTGTTGATGTAGTGATATATGAGACCCGAGCGGTCAATCGCGGTCGTTCAGACAACGATCGGATCCCTGCCGTTGCAGGCGTGACCCGAACAGCTGAAGAAACAGACACTTCTTGATCCAGAGGGTGAACTGTTGCTCTTGTGACTTCAACATCAGCTCCTAAAGGTTCTTGAAGAGCATCAGGTGCACTTTCTGTTGCTAAAAGAATATCATCGGCAGCTCCACGCGGTCCACTTGTCCTTGTACTAAATTCAGCAGCTTCAGCAGGAATTCGTGCCGGTTTCAGATCTGCAGACGGACTTCTTCCACTTTGAGGCTTTTCTTCTGCTCTTTGCTGATCTCTTTCTCTTGTTTTGGAAGCAGCATCTTTTTTAGTATGCTTTTTCTGCTTTTTTTGTTTTTTCTTTTCTTTTTCTCTTTCTAGCTCCTCCAGGACCCTTCGTCTCAGAATCGTATCTAACATAACCCCTTCATACATTGTTGTCTGAACCGTTCTCATAGCACCCATAAGTTCCATCGGCACTTTTCCCTGCATTTGTCGCCCGGAAGAAGTATGGGCTTCAGCTTGCTCACGAAGATGTTCTTGCCATTTTGCGATATCCGCTCGTGCTTGTGGATCTAATCCTGCAATAAAACCGCGAACTTCGGCTGCCAATGCAGAAATTTTAACCCCATCTATAACTCCACTACCTACAATACGTGCTCTTCCTTCTCTTGGCTGCTCCAAATAATAACCACTATCTGCATCCCCTTCTACATTAACTCCTGTCCCCCCAAATAACGTCTGTAAACCTTTTGCTTGGCCGAGAGGTAATCTCGCCGGGTGCTCAGGTGAGGCACTTACAACACTCCGTAGAGCACCTCCTCCCTCACGTGTAGAAATGAAACTACTCTTACCTTTTCTCGCTGTGGGATTTCCCACAAGAGCAACCGTCCCTCCTTCTTTTGCAAACTGGGACAACACAGTTAACCCTCTTACATCTAATGGTACTTCTACTCGCGCCATGATTTAAAGCTCACTAAAACTATTTGCTTTCTTTATACAAAGTAATGACGTCAAGCGAATTACTGTAGAAATTTTCTGCCTGCCTAAAAATATATTGATAAAACTGTGTAAGATTCCTAAAAAATGAAGCTAGTCTTGCAAGAAGTAGATCTTTCAGTGGGGCAAGATAATATGATAAAAAAACAGGAGATGCTCCTGAGCTCTTTTGTGACGCCATGTCAGAGCAATTATATCACGATTTTACAAAGATGAGGTAAATCTTTATTTTTTATCTTCCCTAAACGAAAAATAACCTGCCTTACTTACAATCACATGATCAAGAAGTGGTATAGCCATGACTTCCCCTGCTTCATGGATACGTTTGGTGAAACGGATATCATCATCTGAAGGATGAGGATCATTTGACGGATGATTGTGAACAATAATAATAGATGCGCAAGGGGTCTGAAACGCGTGGCTAAAGATTTCTTTTGGGGTAATTTGCAGACTATTTAAACTTCCCATCCCCACAACTTCCTTCAAAACTAATTCATGCCGGGCATTGAGATATAAAACCAGTAAATATTCCTGTTTTTTCTCGGCAATATCTCTAACTTGGGACAAGACATCCTGACTACTGCGAATCAGAATTTTTGAAACAGATGGTGGAGCAAATAAACGCTCCCCTAATTCCAAAGCTGCTGCAATACGGGCTGCTTTAGCAATTCCAACTCCTGGATATCTGACCATTTCTTTAAGTTGGCCGTCTAACTTATGTAAGGGGAATTCCTTGAGCAATTTTTCTCCCAATACCAGGGCATTTTGTTTGGCAGAGCCTGTTCCTAGAAGAATTGCAATGAGTTCAGTATCTGAAAGATTTTTTGCGCCAATTGCAAATAACTTTTCTCGTGGCCGAAGTGTCAAAGGCATGTCTTTAATCCCTTTCTTTTTAGATAACATACCCATTTATAACATATTGTATAATGGAACGTATGAAGCTTAGCAACAATAAAGATGAACTTAGCATGCTTGCAACACGAATTCATATAGCCCGGGAAAACGCGCATCTCTCCCAACAAGATTTAGGAAAAATGATTGGAGTAAGTGATAAATCCATATCAGCTTATGAAAAAGGTCGTAGTCAGCCTCCCCTTGAAAACCTACGCAAAATTGCCGATGCAACCAATCATCCCCTCACCTATTTTACCCAGGAAGATAATACGGAGATTGCGATAACCGCAAAACTACAATCCATTGAACGTGAACTTGCAGAGGTAAAAAAACTTCTCAAAAAAGCAAACTCTTAAAATATTAGAATTTAATCTAGTATTATGAGAGTTATGATACATAATTATTGTGTTGTTCTTTTAGAGGAAACTGAAATTATCTTTCGCATCTACGAAACAACTGATCACGAATGGAAACTTTGCAGGAGACATTATCCAAAAAAAATCATTCAGGATCTATCGAAAACGCTTAACATTCCTGTTGAACCCATCAGCCTTCATCGCGAGCAAGAACTCCTTTGCAAAGGCATGTTTACGGAGCTTTGGTGATTCCTAGCCTGCATTAATATGACGCATAGCTTTAGATTGCTTGAAATATTTATATTGAGTGCCTAAAAATCTTCCGCGTTCTAAGGGCTTAATTCGTGAAGACGAAGAATAAAGAGCTTTGGTTACAACAAAAGCTGTTCTGTATTGTTGATCAATAAGATGAGGAAAAGCAGCAAGGTCCTTCCTCGATACAGGACTACCTCCACCAAAACCTTCATTCGGTACACCATAATCCACAGAAACAAGCCGAGCCTGGACAATTCCTTTCGTGTTTATATTATTTATGTATAACTGTAATTCTCCAACATCATTCAATAGAAGCGCTTTTGATGGTGAAAATTCCCCGGAAATTTTTGTTGAGATTGCTCGAAAAAGCCCCCCATTCCACAATACCGGCAATGGTACTCCCTGCTCCCGTATATTTCTTAAGAGTTCTTCATTCCAAACGAGAGCCCTAAGCATAGTATCTAATGCTTTTTCCCGTTCCTGCTGTTTTTGCGCTTCATTAGCGATGAATCCTTCTATATAGTGAGGATGTCCACGTTCAAATTTCATCAAGAGATTATTCTATGCTTTCACTTTTGTAAAAACAAGTACTGTATTTCCATGCCAAATGCTATAATAGCGACACGGGCCAGTAGTTCAGTGGTAGAACAGGTGTCTTATACACACCATGTCGGGGGTTCGATCCCTCCTTGGCCCACTATGAAACTTCCTCTTCAGGCAAAAAAAGTATTTACAGGCAAGATTTTTGATACCTATCAATGGGAACAAAAACTCTACGATGGAACTTCTTCCACCTTTGAAATGCTCAAACGCCCCGGCACCATTCAGATTATCCCAATTGTTGACGAATCAGTCTATCTCTCCTATGAAGAACAACCAACCAAACCCAAAAGCTATACCCTACTAGGCGGGAGGCAAGAGCCAGATGAAGATCCACTAGTAACTGCAAAACGGGAACTGCTCGAAGAAACAGGTTTGGAATCTGATGACTGGGAACTCTATAAATCATATGAATACCAAGGCAAAATTGAATGGCCGATGTTTCTTTATATTGCCCGCAACTGCAAAAAAGTTGCCGAACAAAAGCTAGATCCGGGGGAAAAAATAGAAGTAAAACGAGTATCTTTTGAAGAATTCATAGAAATCGCATCTTCTGAAAAGTTTTATAACCAAATCGTGGCAAATGACATTCTACGAATGAGACTAGAAAAAGAAAAGCTTGAAGAATTTAAAAAGGAGCTATTTAAGTAATTTAGAGTTCACTAAGTGTGGATGTGTCTTTTGCTCTATCTTGAATATAATTAAGGTATCTTTCAGTTGTAGAAAGCCTCTTGTGACCGAGAATCTTTGATAAAAGGACGAGGGACACTCCATGTTTGAGATGATGCGCGACAAATGTGTGGCGCAAATCATTTACTTTTGCATTTTCAATACCAGCAATTCTGAAATAGCGTTCAATCGCTGTACGGATATTTCGAACTAAGAATGGTTTACCTGATTTGGTAACAAAAACATGATCATCTTCAATCTGCGGACGGATCGAAAGATATCTGTTCAACGCTTCTTTTGCTGATTTATTCAATGGAACATCGCGTTCTTCATGTTTTTCATGAGGGCGAATACGAATACTGTCTTCTTTAACATCACCCATTCTGATATCTGCGAGTTCTCCAATTCGGATACCTGTTTGGAGCAAAATTTCAATAATTGCGTACATTCTCGCGTCATTTCTTGCCGCATCACGAAGAGCACGGTATTCAGTTGGTTTAAGCATTCTTGGTGCTGCCAATTCATATTGCGGATGTGAAACAAGAAGAGATGGATCATCTGTCACATATTCATTCACTTTAAGAAATCGGTAAAAAGTACGAGTTGAATTAAGTTTTCGTGAAAGTGATTTTGGTGTATATCCTCTTTCAGACAATTTACCCAAAAATGCTTGAATATCATCTTTGGTTACATCATGAATATTCTCTTTATCAAGTTCTTCAAGAAAAGATGCCAGCTGATCTATGTCTTTACCGTAGGCCAAAACAGTAGCGCTTGAATGTTTTTTGCCGCGAAGAAAATCGACAAACTCTTTGTGTGCGTCTGTTATTTTTATTGTTTTCATAAAACGTTAAATCCCATAATATCATAAATGCGCTTGAATTACAAGTGGATAGTTTGCAAAGCGTACCAAAAGATACTATAGTATATTCCGATATGCCTTATAAGAAAATCACCTACTTTTTTGTTATCATTATCCTTCTTATTACGATAAATAATCTTATTCATTCAATATACGCAATCTGGCAAAAACAAGATCTCATTGTGCAAGCACAAAAGAATTTGGTTGTAGAAAAGAATGAAAATCAGAAATTAAAAAAAGATATCGCTCAGGTAAACAAACCGCAATTT
Organism: uncultured Gammaproteobacteria bacterium; assembly: GCA_964540055.1. Lineage (GTDB taxonomy): Bacteria > Patescibacteriota > Microgenomatia > Levybacterales > UBA12049 > JACDET01. The sequence continues at coordinate 38,908 of CAZILC010000011.1, forward strand.
ATTGAATCTGAAGCCCGGGATAAACTACTTTTAGCAAAACCGGGAGAAGGTATTGTTATTTTGCCAAAAAATGAATTGAGTACTTCTTCCCCGCGTTCTCAAAAAGTAATTGATAAAAGACCGAATTGGCAAAAATGGTGGGAACTTTTTTTTCAACCTTCGTAAAGTAGAGTCCTTTTGGCTAAGTTATTTCCGCAAGAGCGCTTAGTATATAACTAAAAATATACACCTATAAATTTGCCTGGAAATGCTACGAACTCAAACGAGCTCAAGCACGTTTCTTACTGATTCCTTAACAAAATATTTCGTATTTATCATGCGCGCTCATTATACCTATATTACATACTATATGTGGAAAGGAGGTGACAAGAATGAATAAACAAAAAATCACATACGCGCTGGGGATTGCCGCTTTTTTAGGCTCAGCAGCACTCTTCCCTGCTCTCGCAGATGACACAACTGTCGCAGGAAACGGCGCGTTTTCAAGTTCCCAGGTCCAAGCCAATCAACAAAACTCAACAGATGTTAGCCAAACAAATAACACACAGGCAACTAATACTGTAAACACCAATAATAATACTGGCAACAATTCTGCCGATTTTAATACCGGTAGTAATGTCAGTATCAATACAGGTGACGCAACTGCTCAGGTTGGAATTTCCAACACAGCAGGCAGTAATGTCGCGCAAGTTAGTGGCGGATCAAATGGGGGCCAGAACACAACAGTCGCAGGAAACGGTGCTTTCTCTGACAACAATACAAGTGCTAACTCAAGCAATAATACAAGTTTGAGTCAAACCAATAACACTGATTTCACCAATTCGGTAAATGTCAAGAATAACACCGGAAACAATTCCGCAGATTTCAATACTGGTGGTACTACAAGTATCAACACAGGTAATGCAAATGCTTGGGTTGGTATCCAAAATACTGCCGGCTCAAATCAAGCAGCGGTTAGCGGTGGCGGTTCTGGAAATGGATCAGGTTCAAACGCTCTCGTTGCGGGAAACGGTGCTTTCTCAGACAACAATGTCAGCTCAAATTCACACAACAGTACGGATGTTAGCCAAACCAATAATACCAATTTTGATAACTCTGTTAGTACCTACAACAATACCGGAAAGAATTCTGCAGACTTCAATACCGGAAGCAATGTAAGTATCAACACGGGTAATGCTAATGCATGGGTTGGTATTTCTAACATGGCCGGACAGAATTCCGCTTATGTCGCAGGCGGTAGTTCGTCAGGTTATGGTGGAGGCTATTCCGCAATAGTTGGTAATGGTGCGTTCTCTTACAATAATATTGATCAGAGAAACTCACTTAAAACAGCTCTGACACAGGATAATCTCACGTATGCCGCAAATTATGTCAATACAATGAATAATACCGGCAACAATACGGCGAGTTTTAACACCGGAGGTGATGTGAATATCACAACTGGTAATGCAAACGCCGGAGTCACTATCTTTAATACTGCTGGTTCAAATCAAGCATTTGTAGTTTCACCTACTGCTTATTCCAGTGCAGCATTGATAAAGATTCTTGGTAATGGAGCGTTTTCAGACAATAGTGTCAATGCATCACAACACAATAACGAGTATGTGAGTCAAAGAAACACTACTATGTTTGACAATTCTGTAAAGACGAAAAATAACACCGGATACAATAATGGTAGCTTCTCTACTGGCTTTGCACCATATTACAATATGGTAAATGGTTATGGAGGATCTTCTTATGGTTCGGGTGAAAATTCCTCTTACAGTGGTAACGCGAATGCTGGTGTCGGCATGTACAACCTCGCGTCTTCAAATCGCCTTATGGCTTATTAAGGTAGTTTGATAAATGGTAAAAGCCCCTGCCCTTACAAGCGGGGCTTTTGCTTTTGGAAATGCAAAAAACTTCTAAAGTACAAAAAACTTAATTAATCAAAAAAGGGAACAATAAATGTAGATAAAAAAATTATTATGCAGCCGGTTGAGTAGGATCTGAAGGAGTAGCTGGTGTCGTAGGATCAGCGGGTGCTGTTGGTGCTGGATCTCCCATTGGAGCTGCTGGCTCTGGAGTGGTCGGTTCTGGTGTCATAGGATCTGATGCTGGCATACCTGCTCCAGGAGTTGCTGGATCACTTGGTGCTGCTGGAGCGTCACCAATAGATGGACCTGTTGGCGTCGGCATACTTGGTGCTGTTGGTGCTGGATCTCCCATTGGAGCTGCTGGCTCTGGAGTGGTCGGTT
>CAZILC010000011.1:41244-44442 GCA_964540055.1 uncultured Gammaproteobacteria bacterium
CTGGTGTCGCTGGTGTTGTAGGATCGGATACTGGCATTCCTGCTCCGGGAACTGCTGGATCACTTGGTGCTGCTGGAGGAGTTGACATTGGGTCTTGTGGTGCTGTAGGTGTTTGTCCGTTGTTATCCATATCTGTATCTACTTTCTCATAGTTTAACAGTTGTGTCAAGAGGGCATTTTAGGTTTTTATAACAGACCAATCCAAAATCTTTACTTGATATTTTCACTTCCCTATTGTTGCTTTTAAATGTCAAGTATACTTGACATTTAATTTAAGATATTTTAGGATGAAATTGTGATGAAGGTACAAATTTCCAATACAGTCTCCCACTGCCGAAAAGAAAAAGGTATTACCCAAGAAGCGTTTGCAGATGCCATTGGAGTTTCCCGACAAACCGTGATCGCAATTGAAAAAGGCAATTATATCCCTTCCCTTTTACTTGGTATAAAAATAGCTCGATTTTTTAACAAACGTGTTGAGGAGGTGTTTATGTATCATGAAAAATAAATTTATCGGTGAACTGGTTTTGACTTGTGCACTTATCGGATTGCTTCTCTTTTTTCTCAATCCGCTACTTGTTTTTTTGCCACGTCCAATGCATCCATTCATGATTCCCCTTTTAGTCATTCTTTTAATTATCTTTACAGGCATGCTTTGGAAAGAACGCCCATCGGATGAGCGAGAGCAATTGCATACGCTTATTGCATCAAGATTCGCCTATTTCGCAGGTGTCGCCACGCTCACAATTGCACTTATTATCCAGCATGGACAAGGAACCATTGATCCATGGCTAATTATTGCAATTTGCATTATGCTGTTGGCAAAAATATTTGGATTACTTTATGGACATTTGCGACATTAGAGGTGAAAGGAGGTGATCAAATGAATAAAACAATTGTTATAGCAGTAATCGTTATTGTAATTTTGCTAGTTGGAGGAGGAATTTTCTTTGCACAGCAACAGAAACAAGCAGCAGAAATGAAAATGCAGCAGGACAAAGCGATGATGCAAAAGCAAATGAACTCATCAATGCAGCAAAAACCGAGCGATACTATGAAAAAAGATGATACTGCTGCAATGAAGAATGATTCCATGAAAATGGAAGCAACCGGAACTCCAGGCGCCATGAAACAGGAAGTGACCGGTATGCAGGAAAAACCAAGTGGTTCTATGATGGACCAAAAATAACTAGTGGGGTTTGAGGCGTACGATCAAACCCCAAAATATATACCTATGAAAATATTTTTTAGTATACTTATTTTACTGGTCCTCGTCGGATTATTCACTGCACTGCAACAAAACGTAATGCAACTAATAACGACAATACCCATCGCTTCTTCTTTGATGAGCACCAAGCAACAAAAAGTTGCTTCACAAAACAATACTCTTTTCAATGAACATAAATCTGCACCTGAATTAACCGGCATCACCCACTGGCTTAACACTGATAAACCTCTCACGATACAAGGATTGCGTGGGAAAGTCGTTCTTGTGGATTTTTGGACCAACCAATGCATTAATTGCATCAGGACTCTCCCCTATGTAACCAAATGGTACGATACCTATCACGATCAGGGATTTACGGTAATAGGCGTCCATACACCGGAACTCGCTTATGAGTATTCTGTTGATGGTATCCAAAAGGCAATTGCACAATACGCCATCCACTATCCTGTCGCGCAGGATAATAACTATGCTACCTGGAATGCCTATACTAATGAATACTGGCCTGCAGAATATGTAATTGATAAGAAAGGAATAATCAGACGAACACGCTTTGGTGAAGGAGAATATGCAGAAACGGAACAAGCTATTAAACAATTACTTGCAGAGCAATAAGATGTAAAGTGAACTTGACATTTCATTCCAATCATCATACCATTGTATTATGCTAATACTTCTAGCCTTTGCTTTCATAGCCGGAATTGTCACCGTATTATCTCCGTGCATTCTTCCGATCCTACCAATAGTACTTTCAGGCTCGGTTAGCGGAGATAAAAAACGCCCTTTTGGAATAATCATGGGCTTTATTCTCAGTTTTACTGTATTTACACTTTTTCTTGCAACACTTGTCCGTCTTACCGGGATTCCTGCCAATACTCTAAGAATAATTGCAGGAATTATCCTACTTATCTTCGGCCTCAGCTTGTTACTTCCGCAATTTCAAGCACTTACCGAAAAACTTTTTTCAAAACTCTCTGTATTTGGACCTAAAGCAGGCTCTCATGCAGGATTCTGGGGAGGGTTTGTCATTGGTCTTACTATTGGAATCGTCTGGACACCCTGTGTTGGACCGATTTTGGCATCAGTTATCGCACTTGCCGCGACAAGCCAGGTGTCACTAATAACGATTTTGATAACACTTGCATACTCGATCGGCACGGCAATTCCAATGTTTCTCATCATGTATGGCGGACGGAATCTATTAAACAAAGCTCCCTGGCTTCTGCAAAATACAACAGCCATACAAAAAACTTTTGGCATTCTTATGATTATTTTTTCTTTGGCGATTTTTACCAATATCGATCAACAAATTGAAGGCTATTTGGCTGCAACTCCTTATGGCGCGGACTTGACGCAACTTGAAAACAACAGTTCGGTTACCAATCAACTGAATGCTCTCACAGGGAAAAACGGTTCAGGGACATTGGACAACAGCAGCCTATTTAACACTAATTATCATGCTCCAGACTTCGTCGGCATTACCAAATGGCTAAATACTGATAAACCATTATCCATGAATGGCCTCAAAGGCAAAGTGGTCCTCGTCGATTTCTGGACATATACTTGTATAAATTGTATCCGAACACTCCCTCATGTCACATCCTGGTATGACAAATATAATAAAGATGGATTCGTAGTTGTTGGAGTTCACACGCCGGAATTTGCATTTGAACACGAAACAGCCAATGTCCAAAACGCAATTAAGCAGTATCATATCCACTACCCTGTCGCGCAGGATAATAATTACACAACGTGGAATAATTTTAACAATCAATACTGGCCCGCCGAATATCTTATCGATGCACAGGGCAATGTGCGCAGAACTGAATTCGGTGAAGGCGAATATGACCAGATGGAGTTGGGTATTCAAACACTTTTGAAACAGAACGGAAAAAAAGTATCCAACAAACTTGATTCTATGCCCAATACAGCACCGCAAGACCAGATCTCTCCTGAGACATATCTTGGATCCA
>CAZILC010000012.1:0-43685 GCA_964540055.1 uncultured Gammaproteobacteria bacterium
GGGCCATTAGCATAGTGGTAGTGCGCCGCATTCGCATTGCAGATACAGGGGTTCGATTCCCCTATGGTCCACTACGTAGGAAGTTATTGAAGTTCTCGGTCTAGAACTATCTTGATCACTTCTTCCATTGTGTCCGCATACACATCCGCGCCAACTTGTTCATATCCTTTTATCAAGTTTTGTCTAAAACCAATGGTAAAAGCTCCTGAAGCTTTTGCTGATGCAATGCCTGCATTTGAGTCTTCAAGGATACAGGTTGATTGAGGAGTTGCATTAAGAAATTTCATCGCCTCAATATAGCCATCAGGTGCTGGTTTTGGTGGAATATCCTTACGCTCATAAGCTGATAAAAAGAAATCAAATTTCATATAAGGAATTCTTTTAAGAACGATAGTTATCCATTCTAATGGTGAAGCGGTTACCAGTCCTATTTTGTATTCCTCCTTACGGAGTGTAGTAAGTAAGTCTTGTATGCCTGGTGTAATAGGCACGTCTTGATAAATTCGTCTGGCATTTTGGTGAAAAGCGTTGGTTAATTCTTCCTTTGTTACAGTACTGCCTAATTCTCTTGCTTTATTATATGTCCCACTGATACTGACTCCAACTGTTGAGCCAAGTTTCTCATAAACATCTTTTCCTAAAATCCTAGGAAACATTTCTTTTTTGACTTTTTCCCACGAAGGTTCAATATCTATAATGACTCCGTCAAAATCAAAGATAAACGCTTTATTCACATGGCAATTATAGCAGAGTAGAGGAGAACGTAGCTAAAACGGATATCATTTAACCTCATTTTATGCAGTAAAGAAGAGTTTGATATAGCAGAGGTTGTTTAAACCGGGAGGTAGAAGAGCTGCAATCCATAGAGTGCATGGAGAAATTCGAAGGTGACAATTTGTGGTATGCTTTTTTTGTTACACATGACCGCCATGAGTGCCTTGGAGAAGGTGAGGTCTACTGAATTCCCGGTTTCAAGTATCTTAATAGCTGCTTTTATATCTGCCGGTTCTGGATGGAGAATATTAAAATTACTTAGAGAAAGAGCACGGAGAAAATCACGGGCAAGGGAAGGGCTAATGGTATTGTAGATAGTCATATATGTCTCATTTATATTAACCACACTGCTATAAATCTGACATTGTTCCTGCGCAAAGTAGCGGAAGAATGCAGTTGCTTGTACATGCTTCTTATGAGCCCGGTCAATAAAAGCAACCAGTCCGTCAGGTGCGATATATATTTTTTTACTTACCATAGTTTATAAAGTTTAGTTTAAGTTTATTTAAAGCACATGGTCTCCGTGGTACTTTGATACTTGTGCTACCTCATTTTAACTCCAATCCAGCCCCTCTACCTTGTAATCTAAGGAACGGATCGTCCTGAGTAAATTGCTTGTCCAAAAGGCGGGCATTTTTAAAAACTTTCGGTTTTTGTTCGGTAATTGAAACTTCTTTGTGAAAATCTTGTAGAGCGTTCTCATCAACACGGACATTGCCGCCAACTTTTACTGCTTTGAGTTTTTTGTCACGGATGTACCGTCTGACTGTTAGAGGATGGACTCTGAGGATGAAGGCTACTTGTTTGACGCTGAGCAGGTTATTCATATGACAGTTATAGAATAGATCGTAAGGTAAAAAGAGTAAAGAGTCTCTTTTTGTCTCTTAATTTAATATACAATAGTTAACAGATTTATGCAATAGTATACAAGTTGTGAAAAAAGTTGACGTTTCACAGGAAAGAGTATTATATTAGTTATGGACTATGATTTTACAAGAATTAATCAGAAACTTCATTTTGTACCGACACGTCGTCAGACCGATACTCTCGTCTTGGAAAGACTCATTTATGTCGGGTTACTATAGAGAAGTAACAGGCATTACCTCAACTGAGCTCGCTTTAGTTCTCAATAATGTACGTTTAATGAGTGATGGAGAAGAATTGGGCTGGGATATCTCTGACGAATATGAAGCAAAATCGGTTACTCACATATCCGGATCTCGTACTATAACTAATCACAAACGTCTTTCAATGAATGAGGACGATCTGTTTTACGAAGCAGATGTCTATTTTGGCTCAGCTTCACTTAGCAAAGATGATTACGTTGTGCTAGTGGATACCCGTTGGTACGATCGTCCTGTCAATTCAATAAAAACAGACTCTGCTACCACGATTTTATATGCAGAATCCATTACTTTAGGCACACAAAAAACAATAGTTACAACTACAGGTTTTGCAAATCAACAAATAAATTCTTTTCTCTTTGAGACTCATGAGAAGAGAGAATATCTGGGCGAATTCTCTCTCACTCATGAAGAAATTCCATTACTGTACCATTTGAAAGGAGGTGAATACCATGACATTCGTTAAAACAAGGATGCAACAGCTTTTTGAGGACATCCGAATTTTATTTGCATCACCTGTCTATTAGAAAGCAGTTTGGTGAGGATTTTGTTTCGTTATGTGTCAGTACAAAAAAGCATAACGAGGCATGACTTACTTTTTGATTGCTAGTGAGTGATTGTTTTGCTTGACAAGCTTTTCAGTTGACTTCATAATGCTACTATGCCTCACGTCACGCCAGACAACAAAAAGACCGTAGAATCAACAGAACTGCTTGGATATAGCTCTCAATCACTACTTATCATCATCGGACTCACCATTGTGCTCCTAGCAGCTATAAGTGCAGCAATATTTTTCTATTTACAGTATCAAAAAACGCAAGATCAGCTTAACAAATCAGCCCAATCCAATGAACAGGCAGCATTGATTGCAGAAGTCGGAAAGCTGATCGTTTTGCCTACAGGTGAGCAGCCAACCGTTGCAACTGTATCTGATGCAAATAGATTGAAAGGTCAAACATTCTTTGCTCATGCCCGAAATGGCGATAAAGTGCTTATCTACACCAAGGCGCAGGAAGCGATCCTTTACGATCCTCTTGCGAACAAAATTGTAGAGGTTGGTCCAGTATCGCTCACACAGGTAACACCGACACCAAAAGGGCCTACGCCTACCATGGTACCGGTGCGAGTTGTGCTGTACAATGGGACCCCAACTGCTGGTTTAGCCAACAAAATAGGCACGGATATAACAGAAAAAATGCCATCGGTGACTATTGTTGGCAAATCCGACGCAAAAGGCGATTATACATCGACAATTGTGGTTGATTTGACGGGTAAAAATCAGGCATCAGCAGCAAACCTTGCTGAGATACTGGGTGCTAAAATAACTAGCCTTCCAAAAGGAGAGATCAAGCCGCAGAATGCAGATTTACTTGTTATTTTAGGAAAATAGCAAAGTGTGATATAATACGCAGGCCTAATACTTTTTTAAGTAAAAGAATTGAGGCAAATCCGGTATTCTAAGAAATTCATTAGGTCAATAACCTCGAAATTCACTTAGGATTCGTGACAAGTCCCGATTACTCGGGAAAATATGAAACAAAAAGGGGGTGAATCCTAAGTGGCACAAGATAAAACGATTCAATGCAAAGATTGTGGTAAAGATTTTGTCTGGACAGCAGACGAACAAGCTTTCTATCAAGAAAAAGGCTTTAACGAACCGCTTCGCTGTAAAGATTGCCGAGTAAAAGCTCGAGCTAATTTCAATAATAATGGTGGAGGACACCATGGTGGTGGAGGAGATAGAAAATCTTTCCCAATAACATGTTCCAATTGTGGTAAGCAAGATACCGTTCCCTTTGAACCAAAAGGAGATCGGCCGGTGTTATGCCGAGATTGCTTCAGAAAGCAACGAGAACAGTAATCTTCGCATATTTATATAGCGAATAACTTAAAACGCCTCGATAAACGGGGCGTTTTTCGTATTTAAGGCTAAACAATCGATGCTAATATACATACTAAGATACCTATTGATATACTAATGAATAGTAATCAATTATTTGATTCTGTTTAGAAATCCTCTGTTATTTAGCTGGAGCGGTAGATGGGGCTGTTGTAGTGGCAGGAACCGATGGTCCTTGGATAGTTTCACGAGGTACTCGGGTAGGTAATGGTTGTGTAGCTGGTTTATTTACTCCAATAGGCTGTTGGGCATTTTGTGGTTCAGGTGTAACTGATGGTACAGCTTGTTTCTGATTAGTCTGTTGTTGCTGAGCTGCCGTTACTTTGCCATTTAGTATACTGATATCATCATTAATCTTTTTAGTATTCGTAGCATTATCGGCAACTAATTGTTTAACGACATTATAGTTAGTCAAAGCATTCTGATAATCTCCTTTTTGCTCATATGCATGACCTAAATTATAGTAGGCATTTGCGTAATCCTGTTTGAGATTGATAGCCACCTGGAACTCCCGAATTGCGTCATCATATTTTCCGATTTGATAATAAACGCCTCCCAGATCTATATATTGTTGAGGATTGTTCTGATCCAGTGCAATTGCCTGATTTAACGTCAGAATAGTAAATTGATCTGCATTCTGACCAAAACCGATAAGGCTTCGGTAAATTGATGAAAGATTATTCCAATTGAAAGAAGTAGCAGGAGAGATTGTGATGGCAGCGCGCCCTGCATTGATTGATTGTTGAATCAACGTTAATATATCCTTTTGCGTCTGAGCATTTGGTTTTTGACCTTTTGGCTGATTTACTGCAAGGGCATTTGCCAGTGCTAGGTTTGTTTGAGCAAACGCACGGTAGTAAATATCACGGTAAGGGAACATATTGATCGATGCTGTTTGGAGCTGATAGGTAGCAAGACCATTATTTTGAGATTCTGCAACGAGTGATTGCTGGAAGAGTAAGTCTGAGATCGCAAATCTTGTTATAAAGTATAAAGGTATACCGACAAGTACAACGACCACAAGGAGGAATATACTTGGCATAATCTTACTGAATACGCCTCGAGGCTTGTGCTCAGTTGCAGTATGTTCTTTTGTCTTTCCAAGTAAACCTCTTTTAAGAGCAGCGAATGAGAATTCAGCCTCACCAAATCTGTGCGGATCGTTGTGCATGCAAACGATTGCAAATAAAGCAAGCAATATGAAGAAGAGCGCAAGCATGGTGAACGAGAATGGAAGGAAAATTGAAGCTAAGATGGCAATCATTAAAGGTAAGAAATAGTTCTTTTCTCGAACCACTCTAAAAATAAGAAAAGCAAACGTAGCAATGCCTAATATTCCCGTTGTTGCAAGCAATTCAAGCGCAAAACTACTTGACCGGAAGAAGGTAAATGCCCAGAGAGTCTGGTTTGCATTGTAAGTAGCTGGCTTATACATAGTGAAGTCATTTAAGTAGGTTCCAAATCCGCTTCCAAGCAAGAGGCTCTTAAAGACGTTAGTACTTTGAGAAATTGCAGCAAATGCCGTTTGTAATCCAATTGTGAAAGGAAGAATTAATGGTTTCTGGCTGGTAAAGAGCATAAAGACGGTCAAACCCAAACCTAATGCGATAAGAATAAACGCAACTCCAAATGCACCCATCAAGCCGAACGATTTTTTGCGAGGCTGATTAGCTTCCTGGGTAAATGCGGCAGCTTCATTTTTCTTACTTCTATTATTAATAAATCCATACCCAAAATATCCAGCTATTGGAAGAACCAAGGCATAATACAAGGCTTGATCAAGAAGGGAACCAAAGGTTGTAAAGTAGGTTGCATGTGTGTAACTAAAAGGCAATGGATACAATTGGAAATAGGAAAGTGCAGTCAGTAATGCGGAAAGTACTGCTCCCAAGGTCAAGGTTGCTAATAAGAATAATAACTGCTTCTGATTTTTAACCGTGTTAACGATCACAAAGTAGAGAAATCCTACAAAAAGAAAGGGAGTTACGGCGATTAATGCGTCATATCTATTTGTACTGAATGCTGCTGAAGCAATTGAGACGATGATGAGTAATGTTACTGGAATATCAAATGGGGATGTACGTAAGCTCAATCTGCCGCTAATAATAGTTTTGATGGCGAAAATCAAAAGAGCAAGCGTGCTCAGAGCAATTAAAAGAAGCTGTTTTGGCAAGACAAACGCGTCTGTTGTTGTGCTCAGAAAGAAAAGAGGGAAGAGAACAAAGAGAATGCCCACTACAAGCAGACTCAGGTTTTCGAAATAAGATTGGACAGTATTCTTTCTTTCTTGCATACTCTATTACAAATTAAGACCTCATTCTACTCTAGCAACAGTTTTTGTATAATGTCAAGCATAACATTACTATAGCAATCGAATCAGTTCACAATCCACCAATTAAAGCTGATATCATGACTCACTCCCGCTGGTATTTCGACAGTAAATGCTCCTTTTGTTCCTCCATTTGGGTCTTCAGGTGTTTGTCTTGCTACATAAGGCTGAGACGATCCGGCATTTGAGGTAGCAGTCACATAAATTAAGGAGTGTGTGGTGACATAGGGAGTAATAATCGTGCGTTCCGTTTGATGTGCACTGATAATACCTTTGCCCCCGGAGCCATCAGCAACAGTTATAGTATTTGAAGCATCAGCTTCAACACCTCGGATAATTGCAAAACCCTGACTCGCTATCGAATTAAATTGAGCCTGACCTGAGGCTATAATATCTCCTTGTTGGTTGATCTGTACTACATGATTACCTGTGGCGTTGTTTATTATCATATTTGAGCCTGACTTTGATTTATTATCCAAACTGACGGTCAAATCATGATTGGGGACTGGCGCAATGATGCCTGCTGCCAATTGGCCATTTACATTGACATTCTGGGCGAAATTGGCATTTCCATTTACTTTGAGATTACCTTCCGTATCAATGGCGACAAGCCCACCTTGTAAAAGAATATTACCTTGCCGCAACGGCTGAATATTGAGATCAGAAGCGATGGTATCAATTGAATCAGAGGTAATTTTGAGATTATTGTGTATCACAAGTAAGTCGCTCACGGCTACATCGGTAAGACTTGATGGACCAAGTGCAATTAATCCATTGCTAAACATTGCGGTGTCAGATTTTAAGTTTGGCACGTAGGTTAATTTGTCCGAAGATTGATTTAGGTTGGCAAAATCAGAGGGCAAAGCGGCATTTGTTTGCAAATTAGCCTCAATTGTCGGGGTAGGAGTTGGAGTTTCACTCGTATCTGCCGATCCACTAGCCTGTGCACTTGGGCTTGCTATACTATTATATATATATGCTGAAGGACTTGCTGTGACGCTATTCTGATTCATTTGGGCACTTGTTGTGCTTGCTGGTGTCGCCATAGCTGAAGCTGTTGCATCATTTTCTGGCTCCAGATTAAGCTTTGTAGTCTGATTCGTTTCTACTTTTGAAGCTAGAATAACTGTACCATCACTTGTAATAGTTGCAGGGGATGAATAATAGGTAAGATTAACAAAGGCCATAATCTTGCCAACTGCCTTGGGATCAGCATTATCATATGATTCAAGAGCTTTTCCGATGGTTTGTCCTGAGGCTGATGCAAGCATAGAAACGCCGGGAATTGCACTGGATGTAAGTTCATCGCCCGGTTTGATAGGCCCATTGATGCTTGAAACTTTTATTGGAACCCGTCCTTGCAAGGCAAGGGGATACACATTGGGATGCTCGTAGTCTGGATCCGCTTCTGAATTAAGTGTGATACCTGGTTTAGTCGATACGATACCGATTAGCTTTTTGTCATAGGGAATTGATGATTTAATAATTGCCATAGGATTCTTTCCACCCTCAGCTACCACAACATCACCAGGTTCAAGACTTTCTGAGGAAATATAATTTTCGGCAAGGTCTGCACTTGATTGAATATTTAAATTATTCTTGACGGTTATCGTTCCCGCAGTAGAATCACAAGTTCCACCAGCCACACTATTTACACAAAGGGAACCTAAGACATTTAGGGTTTTATTGGTATCATTCCAGGAGAAGTTGGTAGCATCCTGTTGCATCTGACTATTGCCTCCAATAAAAGTTATTCCCCCCGGTGTGAAGTCAGCGAATGCTAGTGTTTGCCCTTTTGATATAGTTATACCTCCATCTGCAGTAATTAATCCAGCTGCAGTAACAGTACCCGTGAGTGTAGTTGAGCCATTTACTGTTAGATTATTCTTAATAGTAGTAGTACCCGTTATATCTCCAAGGGAAAGAACAGTAGCTTTGGACCCAATTGTTAAATGTTTCACACTATCTCCTCCTATATCAAATGCTGTCGAAGTACTGTCTATAGTATCACCTTTAAGGATAATATTGCCTCCTATGAAGGCGTTGCCACCATTATCAAGCCTGAATTTATCAGAACCCTTACTCCGTGCGCTAATGATATCGCCTGAGCCGTTTTGATTGATAACAAGGGCTGATTGACTACTTGAGGAGGTTGATATAGAAAGTATGTCTTCGATGTCGACTGCTCCTGTCACGCCATTACTATTGACATTATTTGATGTATTTTGTATTGGTCCACGAATATCTATTATTCCTGATCCATCAGGGGATAATTGTATGTTTCCATTTGATCCGGGGTTTGTAGTAAGTAATAAGGCTTGGCCAGAGAAGTTAATTTGACCTCCTGTTGCTTGAAATGTGTGTGACGCAGTCCCACCTATAGTTAAATTGCCTGATGAATCGAGAGCAAGAAGTACATTTTGGGGTTTATCAGGAGTATCGGTGATTGGCTTCATACCTTCAACAGTTTGTGAATCAGCAGCATAATTTGAAGTGGGAATTTGTTGTCTAGGCATGAGTTCGGGATTATCGCCAATGGCAATGCCAATATACAAGGCTGAATTATCTTTAAAAATGTCCTGATCAAGTCTTTTTTTAAGACCCAGGGTAGCCACAAATTTACCGTTATGATCTGGTGTGATATCTTGATTCTCTTGCCAAAGAGTTGCTGCACCGGTTGCTGTGGGACTATTATATAGCGTAAACCGCAGAGGTGTCTCTACGGTGATTGGGGTGCTTGTATTATCTTTTAGCTGACCTTGAAAGGTAAGTGTGCGGGGTGGAGAAGTATCCTGAGCGGCAAGAACAGCTTCATGACTGACTCCATCCCCACTTGCCCACGTCTGGTATACAGCTGAACCAGCAATGGTCATAGCAATTACCATAATTGCAAAATGAAGATGATTTGCTATTGCATAAGAATGGTACTTTTTATACCATTGTGGTCTTTTGTAGCGCAAAGTAAGCCATAATTTCCCCATCCAGTGCATTTGTTCAGTAGACACGGAGAGTGGAGCATAAAGTGATTTGGTAAAGTTACGCACCATAAAAGGATTATTCGAGAAATTATACTGAGCGATTTTTTGAATAACCAATGCGGGATTTGCTGTTCTTGGAGGGATTAAGTTAAATTGCTTGGGGATAATTGTTTTAATCGCAATTCCATTTGTTGCTGTGGTGGTTCCTTGAACAATATCAATCACTGGAGCGAAGATAATCTTTTTACCATTTTTCCATACTAAGTACTGAATTGATCCCGCAGCATAAGCAATAGGGTTTACAATTAGCAAATCAAGACTTAGATTGATAATGTTTATTGATTTTTGTGCGAGGCGAATTGGTGCGAAAGCTGAAGATGTTGTTTTTTGTTGTACATTAGTGTCTTGATTTAAGCTTTGCAGGGCAGTTAAAGGTAAATCATGATTAGTCATGGGTAAGTCAAATTGAGAAGTGATTGGGGGAGCTTGCACGATAGGTTCAGTTGGCTCTAAAGCCTTTTTAGTAAGTATTTTACGATCTTGTAGCCATCGCATGTATCTACGCAATGAGGATAGTTTTCTATTGATAGAGACAGGGGAAAGCTTAGCCTCATTTAAAAGTCTCATTTTATATTCTTCTAAAACCTTATTATCAATTGCATCTAGTAGATTGCTAGATTGAGGCTGATTTGAGTTCTCAGTTACTTTTTCAAGCCATTCGAGGAACTGCTTAACGTCATTGATGTAGTTTTTAACAGTCAGTTTACTCGCACGATCGCCTGAAAGGAAGCCTTTAAAAGCATTGAGGTAGTATGGATCAAGCGTAACTTGTTTAGATTCATATTCAATAAAAGGATTGGTGGTTAGTAATTGTCTCTCGATTAAGTATGAAGTGAACTTACGTAGTGATGAAAAGTATCTTTTCACGGAGTTTGTGGCTGCCTGTGATGAGCCTGTGTGTTGTATTTCAGCCTGATATTGCTTGATAATTTCTCTTTTTAAACAGTCGGGCGTGAAAGGAGAAGTATAAGTTCGCTCATACCAATTAATAAACTTATTAACGTCAGCCACATAATTCTTAATGGTTAAAGCTCCCGAAGGCTTCTTTTGTGAAAATAGATAGTCTTTAAAGTCATTTACTATATTCATATTGATGTATCGTGAAAAGTGGGTAATATTGTTGGTATAAAAATCTTACTTAGATTCGAAATTATACAGATTATACGGATTATCAACAGCAAGGTATATACCTATCTCTAGGATACTTAAATATTAAGTGCCTTGTCAATACGTCAAATAAGAAAATTGATATAATTTGATATTAATTAATATAGATATTGAAAACTATTGGATTATAATCTTATATCTTAGGGTCGTGAAAATATATTTTCATGGGGGAAAATAGTATATTTCCATATAATTTTCGATAATATAAGACATATTTGAGGCTGAATGGCAAAAAGAAATAATTTGGAGCTTTTTCTCGGTTGAGCCGTGGCTGTATAGGGCATTATGTGTCATGTTTATGGGCTAAAAGACACAATAAATGATCACTTATTTATAAAACCTATATATAGTTTCAATTAATAAAATATTTAGTTTAAAAGCTCTCGGCTCTAAATTTAGCAGAAGCTTATATAGAATGCTAATTTGCGTTTGGTTTAATTTAGTCTGTTTCGTCGGTCTAAAGTATAATTTAGCTCATCATTAAGGATATCTTCTTCGTGGTACTCTATCGCACCCAAAGGAGAGTAGGCAAGAGTAATCGAATTAATATAGTGTTATTTTCACTAGGATACTTTCACTAGTTATCATTGATAGTAGACTTAGTGTTTATCAGCGTCTTAAAAATCGTTGTATGCCTATTGTGATAATAGGAAAAAAGACTTATGAATTTTTTTTGAGGCTAAATTTTTACTAAATTGAGTATAAATTTTGATTTATTTATTGATTAATATTAAAAATATGTTATTTAGGCATTATCGGGAGTCATTTGTTTATAAAAATAATTACTTATAGCTAATTCGGGAATTAGTATTGTCTTATAGATAATTACCGAACTTCCTTATAACTAGAATAGTAATAGTAATTTGATTATAGTTTGATATCTTTTGATATTAATAGCGGTTATGATCGTCGTTTGCTATTACCTGTTAGGCGATATGAGGTTTATTGTGCTTGCAAAGTGAAATCTAGCTACTTTTAGAATGTAACTACTAAGCATTTAGGTATGATTTCTTATTCTTAAGTGATATGGCTATTCAATACTAAAGTCATCGAATTACGAAAAAAGTGCTTTTAAACTGGACTATATACAAAGGTATATATCTACAATTTTAAGTACCTCATGTACTCAAACATACTTATAGTAATTAGCATTCTTTATGATTGAGTGATATATATAATTTAGACTGATGTATCAATCTAATCATTAATTTTCATATATTTTGAAGCTTTAAGGGCGTAGAATGCGTTTTAAGAGGAATTTTAGCAATTGGTTACTTATTCCTTATTTATTGAGAGTGCCTTTTCAATTATTTTTACCTTCATATTGACTCAAATATGACTTTTTAGCGTATTGCCATCTTCTTTTTTACCCTCAAAAATACTAACACAAGAACGAGCAAAATGACTATTATTTCTATGAAAAACATTATTGGGAAGGCGATAAAATGAACTGTTTTTACATAGACCGGGCCATTTTTTGATAGTGGAAGTGTCAATGTTGCTGTATATGCACCTAAGATAAATTTTTCTGACCAAAGCAAAGGAGAATTAGCAGGATTTTGTATCTTTCTACTAGTTCCGGCAAGAATGGTTGTAGTTGGTATAGAGACTTTGCCTATGGTTTGACCGAAAATGTTTTTAATCAAAATTGTTCCGTATGGACTCATATAATGGATTCCCGAGTTATGAACAATAAGATTAAAAGGGACTGGGCCTTTGTCCATATACCATGGAGCTGAAAAATCTTCCAGATATCCCAGCGGTGCTGTTTTGTCACCAATAGATAAGAACACATTTGCAGCTATTCCTTCTTGAAATGTTGAAAAGCTTTTTTGATCTTCGACACTATCAGTTGTATCATTTTGGACAGAAGTCATTGGACTAATAAATAATAATGAAAAGTAATAATCACTACTTGGTTCGTCTTTTGGAATAATAATTCGTAGTCTATAACGCAATTTTTGTTTTGGTCCGATTTCTATCGTATCTTGAGAAACATTTTGATCATCAACAATTTGCATCTTATCAAATATTTTTTTATCACTTCCATTTATATTTTGACCATCTTGATAAAATACAACATTGCCGTTGCTGGAGGATTGGGGGTCAATCGATTTATATCCGATTTTTAGAGATAATGGTTGATTACTTGAATTTTCTAACGTGAAGGCGGTCCAAACATCAGCCGGAGGTTTTGCATCTATTTTGATAAGAGTAGGCGAAATCTGCAAGGACGAGCTTTGGGCAAAAGTTTGCCTTGGCAATATCAAAAAAAGACCACCCCAGGCAATAATTACTATAGACATTAACAATTTATACCGTTGATTATTCATACTCATTGGATAAAAACCTCTATTAAAAATTTGGTATGGCAAGGTAAGTTATACTATTATAATAACCGCCTGTTTTTTGAGTTCCTGAAATATTTACTTTGTAGGTGATTGTCGCTTGGGATTGGCCTTTTCTAGATATCATTATTGGCTCTGCTGCATGTGCGCTCGATTTATCCGGGAATGATTTGAAATAGTAAGGTGTTAAGAATTGAACATCGCAAAGATTTGTTTCTTTACTATCACATCTATACCCAAAACCATAGGTCAAAGCATTTGTCCATGAAGCTGCAATTTCTGGAGTACAAGTACCATTATCGCAGCTCGTATTTGGAATCAAATCGTTGTTTTTTGAGGCTAATGAGTGGTTTTCATACGTAAGTACTTCAGCTCCAAGTAGATTATCTTGCACTTGAACGTTTGAGTTGCGGATCACTGGATTGGTAGAAGAGAGTATTCCATAATCAATTGTATTTTGAGAAATAGTAAGAGCAAGAGTATTGGTTGGTGCATTGATATTATAGTCAGGTCCTGTTACATATTGACTTATTTCTATGTCTTTTGTACCTAAGACTTGTCTTATTGGAGTAGGTTGAGGATTGGTATCTATAGAGTTAACATCTATTGAGTAATTATCGTTAGTTACCGTATCGGCGTTCGCTTGATGTAACGTAAATAAAGTTACTAAGGAGGCACTAAAGAGGGCAAGAATAAAATGAGTTTTTTTTGAATATCTTTTCGTTAATCTTAGGGACTTTTTAGCTTTCATTCCTTCATTCATGGTAGTTGATTTTATAAGAAAATACAACAGAAAGCCTTTTTATCCATAGAAAAAATAATAATTGCATTTTTAACTCCAGGACACTTTTCTACTTATAAGGATACATTTTGATGTATTTATAATAGCAGTGCTTTAACAAAGTAAGGCTATTTAAATATGTCATAATAGCACATATGTATAGAAGGGTTTTTCGTGGCTAAGTAGAAATATTTTTACAGGATAAAAATATACTATTATTATTTATGAGTTAGCCAATAAATTAACTTCTTTTTTATGCCTAATTTGTGTGCTATACTCCTAGATATGGCCACGAGCAAAGCTAATGTGAAAAAAAATAAAGGTCAAGTATTTGACCCAGCGTCGATTGAGTTGAAATGGCAAGCTAAATGGGAGAAGGAAGGTGTCTATCAGCCGGAACTTGATGCTGCTAGCTCTTCAAAGGATTCTAAGGTAAGCTCAACCAGGCACAAGAAACCTTTCTATAACCTTATGATGTTTCCTTATCCTTCTGCGGAAGGGCTTCATGTCGGAAGTATGTATGCTTTTGGAGGAGTAGACGTTTTTGGACGCTTTAAGAGGATGATGGGATATGATGTTTTTGAACCAATGGGTCTGGATGGGTTCGGCATCCACTCAGAGAACCATGCAATCAAAACAAACACACATCCTATAGAGCATGCTGAAAGAACTGAGAAAAACTTCTATCGTCAATTGCATGCAATTGGTAATTCTTTCGCCTGGGAGAACAAAGTTGAAACATATGATCCTGATTATTACCGCTGGACCCAGTGGCTCTTTGTGCAACTTTTTAAATCAGGTTTGGCATATAAGAAAAATTCTCCCGTTAACTTCTGCCCGTCCTGTAAGACGGTTTTATCTGATGAGCAAGTTATTGACGGGAAATGCGAACGATGTGGATCTATCGTAGAAAAACGCGATTTAGAGCAGTGGTTTTTCAGAATTACCAAATATGCGGAGAAATTGCTGGCTAATATTGAACATTTGGACTGGAGTGAACGGGTAAGACTCGCGCAGCGAAACTGGATAGGGAAGAAGGAAGGTATCAACATAACGTATCAAATTGCTGACAGTGATGAAACTGTTACCATTTTTACAACACGTCCTGATACCAACTTCGGTGCAACTTTTATAGCTTTAGCTCCTGAGCACGAATTAACAAAAAAGCTTATTTCGGGTTTAGTCAAAACTGATCCTCAAAATGTTAAGAAAATCAAAGCATATGTTGCTAAAGCACTTAACAAATCCGAAATTGACAGAGTTGCAGAGGGCAAAGAAAAGTCTGGTGTCTTTACCGGACTATACGCCACTAATCCATTAACAGGTTATCAAATGCCGGTTTGGGTGTCCGATTTTGTTCTTGGGGGTTTTGGGACAGGCGCGCTTGTGGGTGTTCCGGGTCATGATAAGCGTGATTTTGAATTCGCGACAAAGTTTGGTTTAGAGATTATTCGTGTGGTCGTCGGTAAAGACGGTAATGATGCACCTATTACTCACATTGAGCAAGTGCAAGAAGATGAGGGAACGATGATTAATTCGGGTTTTCTTAACGGTATGGATATTCATAAAGCTACTATAAAAATGATGGATTACATTGAAGATAAAAAATATGGGAAAAGGGAAGTTACCTATCATCTGAGAGATTGGCTGATCTCTCGGCAGCGTTATTGGGGACCGCCAATTCCGATGATCTATTGTGAGAAATGTGCTAAAAATGGTGATTCATGGTTCACAACCAAAGAAGCAAAAGGGAAAAAGCCTCAAGATAAGGAAGCAATGGCAGGCTGGTATCCTGAGTTAAATTTACCCGTGAAATTGCCTTACATTAAGAATTTCAAACCTCTTGGTACGGGCAAGGCGCCTTTAGCGAATCATCCTGATTTTTATGAGACGACTTGTCCACATTGTGGCAGTAAAGCGATTCGCGAGACTGATGTTTCGGATACATTCCTGGATTCAAGTTGGTATTTCTTGCGGTATTTAACGACAGACTTAAAAGATCTTCCGTTTCCAATGCCAAAACAGATGGCACAGGAGTTTAAAAATGTCAGGAGAGACGAGACTGAGAAGGCAGAAAAGCGAAGGGCTTGGTTACCCGTTACTTCGTATATTGGTGGTGCTGAGCATTCTGTGTTGCATTTGTTGTATTCTCGCTTTATTGCTATGGCTTTGAAAGATATGGGTTATGTGAATTTCGAAGAGCCGTTCTCAAGATTCTATGCTCATGGTTTGATTATCAAGGATGGTGCCAAGATGAGTAAAAGTAAGGGTAATGTCGTGAATCCCGATGATTACATACACAAATATGGTGCTGATACGCTTCGAACCTATCTTATGTTCTTAGGTCCATTCAATCAAGGTGGAGACTTCCGGGATAGCGGGATTGATGGTATGAGCCGTTTTCTTAAAAGAGTCTGGAAGTTGTTTACACTGGAGGAAGTAAAGAAAACTGGGGAGAAATTAACTGATGAACGATTGCATGTGATGCATATGACTATAAAAGGGATAACTGAGGATATGGAGAATCTACGGTTTAATACCTCAATTGCGAAATTGATGTCTTATTATAATTTCTTGTCCCAACAGGAGGCAGTTAGCAAAGAAGAAATAGAAGTCTACTTGAAGCTACTGGCGCCATTTGCTCCCCACATGACTGAGGAATTGTGGTCGATGCTGGGTAATAGCTTTTCAATTCATACAAGCCAGTGGCCTGAATTTGATGAGAAATATTTGAAAGTTGATACTGTTACTATTGCTGTGCAGGTAAATGGGAAATTGCGAGGAACTCTTCATGTTTCAGTTGCAGATAAAGACAATAAGGTAATGCTTGAAAATATGGCAAAGGAAGATGAGCATGTCAGTAGGTTCTTGGATGGCACGGTGAGAAAAGTTATCCACATCCCCGGTAAAATCCTCAATTTTGTGGTATAGGTTGACCTCAATGAGAACCTATAGTAGAATGAGGGTGTATGAGCGAGCATCTCACACCATTTTTAGCTGCCTTGTTACAAAGAATTGAAAGCCAAAAACAACTTCAACCTGTTTTCAGATTTGGAGATGAGACGCAACAAGGCAATCAACAATTAGCCCAGGAGCCCAAAAAATCAGTAAGACCACCACCCCAAGTGATATTTATTGCACCACCTAATTTTGAAAAGAGAGATGAACTCTATGAAGCAAGAGATGCAGCGCGTACAAACCTTCAGGAGTATATGCGAAAGATAGCGAGAACGGCCAATAATGGTCACGAACGTTTAGCAATTATTGACTGGATGGATGTTCTGACAAAAGCAAGTCACTACGAATTTGAGAGAGTAGAATCACCATCGAGTGGCAAAGGAGGCATAGTAGCTGAAAGAAAGGAAGCATTAGAAACAGCCACAAGAAAACAAATAGCTCGCGGTAGGCGTGAACGCGATATGCGTGTACAAGGTGAGAAACGTAAACCAAAATATCCTTATAATACGACAATTATAGAATTGGCTGAACTTGGGAATAGATTGGTTCGGGCAGAAGTGAATGTTATTAGGTTTCCTTTTAGTGGAGTAAATAGAGCCATGGCAGATAGAACTAGAAATCCGGCAATTCCTCGAGATGATGTAATGCAAGCAGAAGCACTGGGAACTGTTGCAAATCATGTAAATAAATTCTATAGAGAAACATTTCATACTAGAAGAAGATCTGCTTAAGTAATTTTTAAAAAAGTATTGTACCTCGCGGCAGGTGGATTATTTCAAGGCGCTGATAGGCAACTGGTAGCCCAGAATTTGAATTTGGCAGCATTCCTTACGGATGGTGCTAAATTGTATATTCCTGCAGTTGGAGAGCAAATGATGACGTTTGGAAATACTTCCAGTGGTTCGACCGGAAGTGTTCAAGGATCGGGGAAAAAATTAGTTAATATCATTCAGGCGAGTGAGACAAATTAGCATGTATTAAGGTGGTAGGGGTCCTGTCACGGGCTCCTCCTGTCAGTGATTGTTGCTAGCGAAGCAATTTCTAGATTTTTAATTTAGGTTTGCTTTAACGCACTGCGCTGTCTGGAGCCCTCCGCTTGTCTTCTGTATTGGATATTATCTGATACTCGGTGCCTTTATCGCACTGCAACGTAAGCACAAAAAAGCAGATTCTACAATTCTCCCTTTAAAATAACCAAAATTGATGCCGATATTATCAAAATTCCTCCAATAAATGTCGCAATTGTAGGAATTTCTTGAAAAAAGAGAAAAGCGAAAAGTACCCCAAATACCAGTTCAGATAATAAAATGAGGCTTGCAGAGGTAGCTTTAAAATATTCAAACCCCTTTGTCATGGTAAGCCAAGCGGCAAAATTATCAATACCAAAAAGTATTGTTATAAGCCAGGTGGTTGGTGTAACTTTCGTAATACCTCCATGGAAATAGAAAGATGATTCCAGAAGTATTCCCAACAGTCCTACTGTGAGCATGCCAAAAAAGGTATTTATCAGCATCATATAACTTGCTCTGTACTCTGGAAGTTTTTTTACCGCTATTAAATAGGTTGCAATTGCTATGCCTGAGAGAAATGCAAAAAATCCGCCAATTCTCCAGGCGGCAAATCCGGTTGGTTGAAAGAGGAGCAGCAATGCAATAAAACTTATTCCAAGCGAAATGATATTGAATTTGTTAACTTTATCTTTTAAGAGTATAAATCCCAGAATTGGAGTAAAGATGGCATAGAGATAGGTGAGAAAAAGTGTTGTACTTACCAATGTATTGAGAATACCGATAGTATAAAAGACATTGGTTAGCCCATATCCGACAATTGCTGCATACAAAACAAGTCCTAAGTGTTTTTTTGGAAGCGTAACTTTTGTTTTAGTGACAAATGTGTAATAAATGAGCGCGCACACAAAGGCAATGACATAGCGAAGAGAAACTTGTGATATCGGAGGAATACCATGATTTCCAAGCAAACGGATAAGAACAGGCATGATGCTGTAAAGAAATGCGGATAAGAGGAGAAGGAGAATTCCTTTTTGTGATTGCTTACTCATCAATTTATTTTACCATGATTAATTTGGTAAATGAGCTGGTTTGGAAGCACTAAGCATTGAGGAGCTTGAGACGTCATCTTTAGTAATTGGCTTTGCCTCATTTAATGGTAGATTGAAGGTGAAAGTTGTTCCGCGACCTTCCTCTGACGTGACACTGACGGTACCGCCATGTGCTTCAACAACTCCCTTTACAATATACAAGCCAAGTCCTGTGCCGACACTTCCATGCTCCGCTCCTGAAATCTGAGTGAATTTCGTAAAGAGGAGATGCTGCTTTTCTTTGGGGATACCCGCGCCGGTATCAGAGACTGAAACAATGACGCTTCCGATTGCGGGTTTGGCGCTGATTTTGATTGAGCCGCCTGACGAGGTAAATTTAAGCGCGTTTGAAATAAGATTGTTAACTACCTGGCCGACATGGATTGGGTCAAAGTTAAAAGTTGGAATTGATGGATCGATATCAACCAACAAATTGATAAATTTCTCGTGTGCTGCTGCCTGAAAGATTTGAACTCGTTCGGTAATAAGCGTTTTGAGATCGCCCGGAATCTTTTGGATAGTGAAAAGACCGGCTTCCAATTTCGCTGCGTCAAGAATAAGCGCAACTTCATCAAGCATCTTTCGAGACTGCTGTGCAATAAGACCGATAATTTTGTTTTTCTCGGCATCCGCGAGGGGACCGGGAGGATTCATGAGTAGTTCGGAACTGGCTTTAATGGCAGTAAGTGGACTTCGTAGTTCATGAACCATGATGTTGGTAAAGTCTTCTTTCATCTTCGCAACGGATTTTTCAAGAGTGATGTCATGGAGAAGGACTGAGACTCCAATAACTTTTTTTTCGGTTGTGATACTTACATCAAAAACAGGCGTAATAAAAATCTGGAAAATTTTCTGATCGATCGTTACTTCTTTTTCTTCAATAACTCGCTTATGGTTTATTGCACGCTGAATTTTGCTTGAGAAATCGTAGCTGTTTGGCAGAGCGCTCAGAAGATCAATGGTGGATGGATCATCTTTGGTAAGAGCCAGAAAATCTTTCGCAGCGTTGTTGATAACCATCAGCTGACCATTTACATCGACCATAAAAAGTCCGTCGGCCAAACTCCCGATCATAGCCATGAGTTTACCTTTTTCAACGGTCAAAATATTCTCAAGTCGGGAAAGTGCCTCAGATGTCTGAGCGGCAATTTTGTAAAGTGTTGTCATTTCAGCTTCGGTAAACTTATTTTCTTTTATTGCTGAAACATTGATCAAACTGACCACACGGTCATTTACGATTAACGGTACATGAAAAGATGAGCCTGGCTGTATGTGATTGAGATCATCCAAGGCAACACCAGAAATGTTTCCTTCAGCTACTTCAGGTGCTTGGGAACCCTCAATAGTTAGATAAGATCTCAAGAGTGAAGTTTTTAGTTTGTCAATATATTGCTGACTGACACCTTCTTTAAGATGCGTCTTAAAAAGTGTCCTTTCTTTTTCTCGGACCAAGGCAGAAACGGTGGAGTAATTCATGAGAGCGTCAAGGCTTCCGATAATGACATCAACAACTTTTTCAATCTCCAGCGAGTAGCCAATACGGTCCTGAATCTCTTTCATCATGGTGATTTCAAAGAGACGCTGCTTTTGTTTGAGTTCATTATCAACAAGTTGTTTTATTGCTTTTTCTTCCCGCATGGAGTAGAAAATAGCCGCAATGCCAAATATAAATGTTGCACCTATTGCAATGATTGAGATGATTAGTAACATAGTTTACTTTTTAGCTGGCTGATTCTGCACTGGTTGATTTTGTACTGGATTAGTAGGGGAAGTTTGGAAGGCATGGGTAGTTGGGGATGGAGTAGGGGTAACTGCTGGTGCTATGGCATTTAAGAGAGGCTGCATGGTTTTTCTGACTAATGGGTCTGAAAGTTCTCTGAATTCTTCAATAAATTTGGTAACTGTTTCTTCGGGTTTGGGACCCAGTGATGCAACAGTACCATCCTCGGTAACGGTTAAGTTGGGAACGTTATGAATCTTAATCAGTGTTATTTCCGGACCAAGAATCAGCATTTGTTTGCGAATTGCATCCGTAAGTAGGTTTTGATAGAGCTGGGCAGCATCGGACATGGCTGTTATACAGAACCGGTGGGGTTTTTGTCACCGGGAGCGTCAGTTGGAGGAGTAGTCCCAGGTGTTCCCGGAGGAGTCCCAGGTGTTCCTGCTGCAGCCGGTTTATTGATTTGAGTGAGAAGTGATTGTACTTTATCAACGAGATCTTTTGTTTCAATTTGGTATTTGAGAATATAATCGACAGCTCCCTGTGCTATTGCATCTTTCATCATTTGATTCTCATTGTAATTAGAAATGAGCATGACGGGGATAGGGGTGGTTTCCGGATCTTGTTTTAACGTAGCAAGTACTGCATTGCCTAACATATCAGGCATAATTTGGTCCAGAAGAATCAGATCAGGCTTTTGAGATTTAGCTTGGTTGATCCCATCTTGGCCGTTGGTGGCGTTAATTACTTCATAGCCAGCGGTTTTAAGACCCATGGCCCACGTCGTGGAAGTCAATTGATCATCATCGATAATAAGAATTCTCATATATTATTTAATCTTCAATCCAGACTAGCAGGATTTTTAGATAAATGCAAGCACGAAAGTGAGGCTAATTTTGTGAAATAGGGTATTTGGTTAGTATTTCTTGATTATCTCGCGCGGCATGTCTGCCTCTGGGTTTGTGTAAACTGCGAGCCCAGTTTTTTACCCCTTCAACTCGATGTTGAGTTATCATTGCTTCTGCTTCCTTTGGCATCAGGGCAGTGACTCCGGTCAATACTTTCATTCTGTCTGCTACCATATCTCCGTATTCATCTTCTTTCCCTCGATAGCTTTCATATTGATCAAGTATCCAAGCTATTTGTTCATCGGGTAAATCTTTCATCTGAGAAGCTAATGTGAATTCATAGACAATATTTCGAAGTATTAATGCTTTGACAAACTCTCTTCCCGGAGGTTTTGGCAATTGCTCTTCAGGAACGCCTCTTTCTTTTGCTCTTGCTATAGCACGCTCATGAGCTTCTACCCCTTTGTCAATGAGACTCTTACGTTGAGCTTTATCATCCCATAATTTGTCCCTGAGTTCCAACGGATCATAGTCTGACTGTCTGCATAACTGAGAAATTCTTGCGGCTTGTGCAAATCCCGATGCTGGGAATTTATTACTTACTTTTTCAAAAAAGAAGGCAGCTTTTTCAGCAGTCGGCACAGGCTTTTGTGGAGACTCATTCCTGGTAAGTACTGCAACATCTGCACCTGCTTCATTCATATGCTCAGTATAGCCCAACTGAACCGGGAAATGCTATACTACGCATATGATAAAAGAGGAAATCAGGAAAGTAATTGAACAGGCAGTTAAGGATGTGCAAGTTCCCGCTGATAACATCGTCATTGATTATCCTGCGGATCCTAAGCATGGAGATTATGCTACCAATGTAGCACTTATTGCCGCGAAGAAGGTTGGTAAAAATCCACGTGAACTTGCAGAAGAAATAATAAATAAAATCCAAAATAATGCACTTTTTGACAAGGTCGAGATAGCAGGTCCGGGATTTATAAACATGTGGATAAAAAATGAAAAATTCGCGACCAGTGTCGACTTATTACGAAGTGGATTGATACATTTAAAGAGTAATTTGACAGATAAAAATATAGTCGTTGAGTATACAGATCCAAATCCTTTCAAAGAATTGCATATCGGGCATTTGTACAGCAATATCATCGGCGAATCGTTATGCCGTATTTTTGAAGCAAATGGCGCAACTGTGCGGAGAGTAGATTATTACGGGGATGTGGGAATGCATGTTGCGAAGTCCCTTTGGGGAATTATGAAAAAGATGGATGATGAAAAGGTCAGCCTCGATGATTTAAAGAAAAAACCATTACCAGACAGAATTACTTTTCTGGGAGAAGGCTATGCTCTTGGCTCCAATGCGTATGCAGATGATCCAAAAGTTGCCGAAGAAGTAAAAGACATTAATTATTTGGTTTACATGAGTGGGCAGGAATATCTGCAGAAGAAATACAACTGGGTGCCTCAGATCGACTATAAAAAATATTTACATCCGGAAAAAGAAAGTTTGTATGAAAAGGTAAAGGAACTTTACGAAATAGGCAAAGACTGGAGTCTTGAGAATTTTGAAAATCTTTACAAACGGTTGGGTACCAAATTTGACGGGTATTATCCTGAAAGCATAGCGGGTGAGCGGGGATACAAAATTGTCAAAGAAAATATTGCGAATGGCATTTTTGTTGAAAGTGAAGGAGCTGTTATTTTCCCGGGAGAAAGTCAAGGACTCCACAATAGAGTGTTTATTAATACCCTGGGACTTCCGACATATGAAGCAAAGGAGCTGGGTCTGGCGCCTTGGAAGTATGAAGAGTTCGCCTATGATCTTTCATTTATTGTTACAGCAAAGGAAATTGCCGGTTACTTCAGTGTTTTGATGGCGGCTTTGAAAAAAGTAAATCCGAGTCTTGGTGAGAAAACGATCCCGATGCTTCATGGTATGGTCCGACTGCCACAAGGGAAAATGTCCAGCCGATCAGGCAATGTCATAACTGTCACCTGGATACTTGATGAAGCAAAAAGAAGAGTTCTGGGTTTAGTTAGTGATGAGATCGAGAATAAAGATGAAATTGCGGAGCAAGTTGGCATGGCTGCGGTAAAATATGCGTTTTTGCGATCTTCACTTGGAAAAGATATTGTTTTTGATCTGGAAGAATCGGTAAGCTTTGATGGGAATTCAGGACCTTATTTGCAATATACATTTGCAAGAACACAGAGCGTTTTAAGGAAGTCAGAATTTGATTTGTCAGAGAAAATAGGGGAGTTGGGGGAGTTGGAAAAAGAGGAAAAAGATTTATTAAGATTGCTCGCGAGATTTCCAGAGGTTGTCTCAGAGGTTGGGCAGCGGTATGCGCCACATATTCTTTGCACGTATTTGTTTGATCTTGCTCAGGCTTTTAATCTCTTTTACCAAAAATTGCCAATTTTGAAAGCAGAAGAAAAAGAGCGAGATTTGCGTTTGCATATCACCCAAACTACCGGAATTATCTTAAAACAGGGTTTAGATCTCCTTGGTATTCATGCTCCTGTGAAAATGTAGCTTGACAGACCCTTTACTAATTTGTTCTACTTATAATAACCCTGCTTTTTAGGAAAAGGGTACTGTTCATGAAATTACCAAAGCTTAATAATTTTTCCAAAGCCTCAAAACTTTCTGTTCTTGCAATTGTAATTTTGGCCGGCGCAATCTTCTTTACTGTCAATAGCGCACTGCAGGAACAAAACGGTGCAAGTCATGCATCGACAGACCTTTGTTATTGGTTTGGTGGGTATAGCAATTGTAGCCCCACTATACAGCCTGCGCCGTCAAATTATTATGGTTATAATTATCCTACACCAACACCTTTCTTACAGAATTGCAAACAGGTTTGGACTGGATTCACTTACACAATTCAATGTACTACTCCAACACCCGTACCTCCAACGCCAAACCCAACGCAAGCACCGCTTCCAACTGCAGTTCCAACGACTCCTCCCACCACCCAAGGGAGCAATATTCTTACAAACCCTGGCTGCGAACAAGGAACTACAAATCTCAAAGGTTTTAACGCTACTTTATCAACTGTCACTTCACCAGTGCATTCCGGAAGTTATGCTTGCAAACTAGTTTCAACAGGCGGAAGTTATTTTGATGTTATAGCAACGGACGCATTTACCAATACACAACCAGGACAAACATTTACCGGATCTGCTTATGTTAGATCAAACTCATTAACAGGAGGATCTGTTTTTGCTGCGATGCAGGAGTGGAATGGTTCAACAATGGTGAAGACTACCTATGGAAGTGCAGTAACGCTTACCACCGGTTGGCAAAAAGTAAGCAATACAACTACCATCTCATCAGGCGTAACGAAGGTAGTTTTTTATGTAGTTGAGGATCCGGGTTATGCTAGTCAGGTATTTTTTGTTGATGACATGTATTTTTCTTCGGGTTCATCAGGAAGCAATCCTACAAACGTGCCTACAATTGCCTCGACAATTGCTCCAAATCCAACATGTGCGCCTCCACCCACCTGCTATAGAAATGGTGCATTGATTTGTTTGATGCCTTATGGCGGATGGTGCGGCTTTACGCCAACTTCGGCTCCAACAAATTTCCCGACAGCAATCCCTACAGCTCGTCCAACCGACATTCCAGTGCCAACTGATACACCGGCTCCCGGTTCAACAGTTCTTGCTTTCTCTCTCAGTCTTCATGGGATAGGAACAGGAGGAGACAGCGCCAACCCATCCTCGTTGGGCAACCAAAACCCTCTCCATGATTCACGAGATGTGACGGTCGACGTGTATGATGTCCAGAACCAACTGGTTGTCTCGCAACAAGGCTCGATGCAATATAACAGTAATAGTGGGAAATTCGACGGCTCGGTCAATTTGGGAACTAATTTCTCAACCGGGCTTTATACTGTTAAAGTTAAGACAGATCAATATCTTCGAACTCTCTTCCCGGGAATTCAATCAATATCATCAGGTCAGACGACAACCCTACCTCTTGTCACCCTCGTAACTGGGGATCTTAATAATGATAATGCCATCAACATCGTTGATTACAATATCCTGATCGGCTGTTACAGTGATCTTCTGCCGGCAACGGATTGTAATGCTACCAATAATGTACTTGCTGATATTACCGATGACGGCCACGTCAATCAATTCGATTACAATCTCTTCCTCAGAGAGCTGACCAATATCGGAGGACAGTAGCCAAGCGCGCTATTTGTTTCAATTCTTGACATTTCATCTTTCTATCTGCTCTACTAATAGAGTAGCTGTCTTTAACGGATGGGTTTTTCACTATGAATTTGCCGCCAGTTCATCAATTGTCCAAAGCCTCTCAATTTTCACTTGTTGCTGTCGTTATTCTTCTTGGAGCCATTTTTTTCACCGTAAATGGCGCATTGCAACAGGAACAGAAGACTGCCTCGCATGCTTCCAATGACGGTCTCATTTCAGGCAACACCTATTATTTTCAGAATAAATGCAGCAGTCAGGCAATGGATGTTAGTAACAATTCAATGGATAACAGTGCCAATATCGTGCAATGGGGATTGACGACGTCGGGTTGGAATAAAGATCGCCAATGGGTGGTTAAAGATTTAGGAAATGGGTATTATTCAATTCAAGCGCTGAGTAGTTCTAAGTATTTGGATGTATACCAAAATGGAACTGTTGAGGGAACACAGTTGATTCAATGGTCAGGATCAGGCTCACCAACAAGTAGATACAATGAACAGTTCCAGATAAGTGCATTGGGCAATGGGTATTATAAAATTGTCGGAAGAAACTCTGGTAAAGCAATCGGCCTGTATGCGTGTAATTCCAATCAAGGACTCAATATCCGCCAATATAACTATGATGGCTCTTCACGCCTGCAGTGGAAGCTGATTAATCTCATAACGCAACAAATAACACCACCGTCTTCCTATAATCCAACTCCCGGTGCATCAAATTGCACGACAGTCTGGAATGGGTGGATTCCTACACAAGTATGTAGCACACCGACGCCAACACAAACTCCCATTGCAATTGTAGATCCTACTCCCACACCTTATATTTCTCTTCCGCCAACACCGGCACCGACCAATGTACCATCAAGTGTTCCATCTGGTATTCCAACTGTAAACGCTGTCCCAACTGACACGCCTATTCCGACACAACCTCCGGCACCTGGCAGCACAGTGCTTGGCCTCACTATTGCATTGCACGGAATTGGAACTGGGGGAGACAGCGCGAGTCCCAATGGTCAAGGCAATATGAATCCGGTTCATCCGAGCAGGAATGTCACGGTAGATATCTATGATTCACAAAATCAGCTGGTTGTCACAAAGCAGGGTACGATTGTCTATGATAGTGGCACCGGAAAGTTTGGTGGGACAATTGATCTTGGAACAACTTTCTCAACAGGTTTGTATTCAGTAAAGGTTAAAACAGATGGGTATCTCAGAGT
This sequence comes from uncultured Gammaproteobacteria bacterium, assembly GCA_964540055.1. Classification (GTDB taxonomy): domain Bacteria; phylum Patescibacteriota; class Microgenomatia; order Levybacterales; family UBA12049; genus JACDET01. Next base: position 26,535 of record CAZILC010000012.1, read on the forward strand.
GCTTGTTCCTGGAATCCAGACAATCACTTCCGCTCAAACCACAAGCCTTCCTCTCGCTACATTGGTTGATGGTGACGTCAATAACGACAATGCAATCAACATTGTTGATTACAATATTTTAATTGGCTGCTACAGTGATTTGCTTCCACCGACAGATTGTAACGCGACAAATGCTCTGATCTCAGACATCAACGACGATGGCCACGACAATCAATTCGATTACAATCTTTTCCTCAGAGAGCTTTCAAATGTCGGGGGACAATAGAGGTTATTTGCCATTTAGTTTTTTTAATCCTATATATACATGAAGGGCCAGTCCAGCTTCTCTCTGTCTATGCTGTGCTTGTTCAGCTATATTAAGAGGTGTGCGAGGAACAATAGTACTACTCATTATTTGACGGGCATGCTCTAAAGTTCGCGCTATTTGTACAAGAGGAATCCTGGAGGGATTTCCACTTGCAGCAATACCAGCTTTAACATGGTCAGTATGAATTTGAAACCTACCTGTTGTAAGATCTGCTGCTACGCCTTCAATAAGTGATTGACCACTAATTGGTTCTTCTGGCAATCGAACAATTTGAACAGTATGCTCATTCGTTGGACCTGTTGTTCTTGCAACTGGTTGACCGTTTACGACTTTAATCATCTGGCTTTTGGATTCCGCAACTGCCTCGTCAGTTGTTACGGGAATAGAGGCTCCTGTTAAAAGGATTCTATCAAGAAAGCCCGTTGCATCTTGATCTGGTTGGAAGCCTGTACGCCATTTTTCTGCCATAGTTTTTTGGCGCAAAAAGAGGAAGTTGGGGAAAATACTCCCACTAGTACTCCTTAACACACGCCTGATGCTATTATACGATTTTTCTTTGTAAATGCAAGAGTGTTGTAAGAAAGGGAAAATACAGCCTAGGAAAAAGTCGGGGAACATGTTAGAATAGATTCTTATATGAAATTCACCCGCAAAGTCTTCGCAAATGGCCTCAGAGTAATCACCATTCCCATGATGGCAATGGAAAGCGCAACAGTTATGGTAATGGCTGGAGCAGGAAGCAGATATGAAAACCGCAAGAACAGCGGCATTTCCCACTTTCTCGAGCACATGGCGTTTAAAGGAACGGAAAAACGCCCGACTGCCATGGATATCTCAAGTTTGATTGACGGCATGGGAGGCGAGTTCAATGCTTTCACCGGCAAAGAAACCACCGGCTATTACATCAAATCCGCGAAAGATAAAATTGAAACTTCAATTGACGTACTTTCTGATATGCTTCTGCATTCCAAATTTGATCCTGCTGAAATCGAAAAAGAAAAAGGCGTCATCATTGAAGAAATCAATCTGTATGAGGATATGCCGGCACGAAAAATCGGAGATATCTATGAGCGATTGCTTTACGGGGATACACCGATGGGTTGGGATATCGGCGGAGACAAAGATATTATCCGAAGTATCACCCGGGCAGATTTTATAACGTATCTTGCAGATTTGTACAGTGCTTCCAATTTGACCGTAGTTATCGCTGGCGGCATTGATACCGAAAAAGCATATGCGCTCGTTGATACATATTTCAACCAGATGAAGCAGTTTAAAACAAAAACTTTCACGCCTCAAAAAGAGGATCAGTCTAAGCCGGCTCTCATGATCAAGCAGAAACAAACCGAGCAAATCCATATTGCCCTAGGTGTCCGAACCATTCCGATCAGTTCACCCAAGCGTTATCCGCTTTCTGTATTGTCCGCGATTCTCGGTGGCGGAATGTCCTCGCGACTTTTCCATGAGATCCGAGAGAAGCGTGGACTGGCCTATTATGTCCGCACAAGTTCTGATGAATATGCTGATGTTGGAACGCTTGTTTCAACAGCCGGTATTGATCCAAAACGGGTCGTTGAAGCAGTTGAAGTGATGGTAGCAGAATACAGCAAAGTTTCCCGTGGTGAGATGGGATTGACCGATGAAGAGTTGAAAAAAGCAAAGGAATTTCTCAAAGGCCACTTAGTACTCGATTTGGAAGACAGCAGGTCTGTAGCGGGATTCTATGCCCATCAGGAACTGCTTGAGGAAGAGATCGAGAATCCTGATGATGTCCTCGCGAAAATCGAAGCAGTGACCCAAGATGATGTTGTATCAGTCGGAAAAGAATTCTTTAAAGAGTCCACTCTCAATTTTGCCCTGATTGGAAACTTTCCCGATGGACAGAAACTGGAGAGTTTGTTAAAATTGTAATCTATGGAACAGACAGTTGTATTGGTAAAACCAGATGGAGTGCAAAGAGGATTGTGTGGGGAGATCATTTCTCGTTTTGAACACAAAGGTCTCAAATTAGCCTCAATTAAGATGATTTCGCTGACTGATTCAATTCTTGATGAATGGTACGCTCATCATAAAGACAAACCATTTTTTCCGGGTCTGAAAAGCTACATGAAGTCATATCCTGTTATCGCAATGCTTTGGGAAGGCATTGATGTCGTCTCAACGGTGCGCACTATGATCGGAATCACAAAAGCCCGTGAAGCACAGCCCGGAACAATCAGAGGAGATTTCGCGATGAGCCAGCAGTACAACTTGATCCATGCTTCGGAAAACCTCGACGCAGCAGAGCGTGAAGCAGGTATCATCTTTAATGAGAATGAAATCTTTGACTGGCAGAAGGTTGACGAAGTCCACATTTACCTCGAGGACGAGAAAAAGAAATAGCTTCTAATTTCTAACAATATTCAAATTCTATTCTCCGAACCAACGTTTTTTGTCCTTTTGTTCATCTCGAACTGATCCATTTTGACTTATTACTGTACAGTTAGTTTAATAATTGCAGTATATAATACTGATTAGATCTCAAAATTGATATATTTTAACTTATTAATTTATACTTAAGAAGTAATTTGCTATTTTTTAGTATCTTCAGAGCACTAGGTAATTGAAAAATTTAGAAATGTTACTTTGGAGATTGTATAAAACTATTTGGCTAGTAGGTCAATGTAGCAGTGAATTGCATTATCTTTGACTTTGATAATGCCATTGTTAAATGTGATTTCTTGCTTTTGGCCGTCGAGTTTGCGAAGTATCAACGGACTGGTAATAAGAGAAATAAAATTTGAATGCGTTGGTAATACGTCAAAAACTCCCGTGTCATTTTTGGAAGTAACAGCTTTTACATAATCATCAAAAAGAATCGCCATTCTATTTCGTACTGTTACTTTGATTTTTTCCTCCTCAAGCGTCTGAGCTGGCGGTAAAATTGGAGTTGCTTGTTGTGGTTGTGTGTTAGCCATACTTACTTCGTTGCTTCTCTAGCTTCGCCAATAAATAAGAATTTATCTTCTGTCAGTTTGTCATAAACGCCGTTGAGAATATCGTTGGTATCCTGGATTGTTTGTTTTAATGGAACGTATTTTCCCGGTCTGCCGGTTTGCTTTTCTACAGTGAAGAAACTTTGAGTGAAGTAAGCACGCAAAAGTTTGGCACGTCTATATAATTGCTGATCCTCAGTATTCAATTCAGATTCTCCGATAAGTGAGACAATTCTTTCAAGCTGCAGTGCTTTCTTCATAACACTTTGTGCACGAAGTGCCGTCTTGTAATGGTCAACTTCGACAAATTCGGGTGCCAAAGCAGAAGAAGTTGAAGCAATGAAATCGACAGCTGGCAATCTTCCTTCTTGATAAATACTGCGTGAGAGAATAATAGTCGAATCAAGATAGGGCAAAATTGATTGAACTCCCTGATCCAAGATATCGTCATTGGGAATATAAATAGCCTCAATACTGGTAATTGTATTCTCATTTGTCGAGGCAAGACGTTCATGGAAGGAGGCCATTTCTGAAGCGAGTGTTGCCTGATAACTGTCTTCTGAAGGAATAGTATTCATAAGAAGGGACAGTTCATTGCCGGCCTGGGCGAGACGGAAAACATTATCTGCAAAGAAAAGCACATCTTTCTTCATAACATCACGGAAGTATTCGGCGATGGTAATTGCAGTTGTGCCGCTTAAGAAACGTAGTGCTGGATTTTCTCCCATGTGTCCGAATACCAGAGTAGAGAAAGGAAGAACGCCTCCAGCTGCAAGGGATTCGACAAGTTCTTGTCCTTCACGAGTACGCTCACCAATACCGGCAAAAACAGATAAGGTTTTTTGCGTATTGCCCGTTGGTGATAACTGAATGATATTATGGATAACTTCTGTGAGAAGAATTGTCTTTCCGACGCCAGCTCCACCAAAGAGGCCGATTTTGCCTCCTCTGAGAATCGGACAGAAAAGATCAAGTCCTTTAATACCTGTATAAAGAATTTCTTTTGGAGTGGTTATGTCATTGTATAATGGGGTATCTCGATAAATCGGCCAAGAGTCTTTTGTTTGCAGTTGCGCTCCTTTATCACGGGGGTTTCCAAATAAATCAACAACGCGTCCGAGAAGTTCGGGACCAACTGGAATCGTGACAGGTTTTAGCGTATTGATTACACCATTGCCCCGGGCAATATTTGGTCCGTCGGTCAGAAGAAGACAATAGTAGCTATTCGGACCTGAGGATGTGTATACTTCCATTTTTACCAAAGGATTATTTTCCAGAACGAGCACATCATGAACCGTTGGCATATCCGCGGTGAAAGCCACATCCACAACTTGACCTTTTATACCAATGATTTTTCCTGTAACAAGACTCATACTTTATATTGTACTATTCCCTAAGTTATTTTCCACAACGATATCCCTGTGATTGCTTCTGTTTGTTTTTTATTCATGAGACGGTGTACGGCAAAACGTCTTTCCAAATTGACTTTTTTTAATTGTTGATCAATATTTTCCCGCGCCATATCAAGCGTGGTGATACGTGAGGCATAGCGGGCGAGTTCGGATTCAGTCACGGTTTGCTGAATAATTCCTGAGAAAATTTCTGTTTCAAAGAAAAGTATAATTTTTTCCAGCGATGGTTCAAAAAGATAATGGGTTGTCGGAACAGGGGTCTGATTTTTTAAATTATCGGGATTAATACTCTCTTGACCTGAAACATCAAGCATCGTAGTTTTTTGTGATGCCATGGTTTCAAATTTCGCATAGAAAATAACAACGCTTGAATAGCCTGCAAGATCTTCGGTGATTTTTTTCATTGCTGATTCGTTGGTCTTATCTTCGGTCAATGGATAAAAGATAAAAGGTTTTCCTGGAAATTCGCTTGAAAAAAGACTCTTTCCGAATTCTCCAATGATAACCGGTGTGACATTTTTATGTTGGTCCAAATATGCCGTAAATTCATGATAGGTCTTTTCAAGAATTTTGCTGAAAAGTCCTGAATTAGCTGAAAGATACACGCAGGCGTTTTGACCATTGCCGGTTTTAAGAGACATCTGGGATTCATTTATTTTCTTAAGTGCTCTGACATTTTTTCGTATTTGCATAAGCTGGAGAATCTGGTTTTTATAGGATACGGAAACTTCACGGTAAATTTCAGTTAATTCTTCATTCAAATCGCGACTTAACAGCACTTTATTCCGGATACTGCGCATTTTCATACTGGCAATTTCCTCAGACGCGCCGACAATATCTTTGATTCCGGTCAGATCTTCAATTTGTGTGACTATTGCTTTTAGATAATTCATAGATTATTAGTTACTGACTTGTACCAGTTGCAACCCAAACGTTCTGAGAATTTTTTCCTGATTTTTTCTCACAGCTTGCAGCAATTCATTTAAAGAAGTAACGCTGTTGATAAGATCTTTTACCATCGATTGTGCTTCAATACTATTTTTATAAGCATCGTTAATAACTGAGATCTCCTTTTCAAGTTTGGTAAGATCCTGCCAGTAATCAGCCCACAGCAAGCAGAAGATAACAATTTGCAAATCCATATTTTTAACATCCGTCGCACCCTGGGTGAAAAAGGCAAAAATTCTTTCAGCAACCGCAAGTGTTCGTTTGACATCAGATCCCGCTTCGGCTGAGAAATGACTATAACTTTCAAGCTTTCGATGAAGCGTCAGAAAACTAATAAGTTCACGGTTCAGTGACAAACGAAGTGGAGACTGGGTTTGTCGGCCGACACGACTCACAGACACAAAAGGATTTATCGCTGGTCTGTTACCTTTAGCGAACATATCAACGTCAAAATAAATATGTCCATCAGTCATAGACATGAGGTTGGTTTGAATGTACCCTGCAATATCTCCTTCAACAGATTCCACTACTGGCAGGCACGTAATAGAGTGTATACTTCCATTTGGTAGAACAAAATTTCCTCCTCGTTCCAAAAGACGTGCGTGTGTATAAAAGATATCAGGTGGATAGGCATTGCGTCCAGGAAAGCGTTTGCCAATAAGCATAATTTCTCGGTAAAATTTTGCATGGGTAAAAAGATCATCCATAACCACGAGCACATCATGTCCTTCATCACGAAAATATTCCGCAAGCGTCATTGCGGCATAGGGAGTAAGATAAATTACTCCTGCCGGATCTTCTGAACTTGTCGCAATGATCACGGTATTATTTTGAATACCTGCTTTTTTAAAAAATGCTTCCACATGTTTGATGTCGGTTTTTTTCTTGCCAATTCCGGCGTAGATGCAGATTGTACCTAAAGATGATTGTTTAAGCATGGTTTGATATAGAAAACTCGTTTTTCCTGTCTTTCTATCACCAATTACAAGTTCACGTTGACCTTTTCCTAGTGGGATGAGCATATCAACAAGCGTGACTCCTGTTTCAAATGTCTGTTCAATACGTGCTCTCGTATTAATACCTGTCGGACTGATATCAATAGGCCGGGAGACTTTGGGTTTGTCAATTGATTCGGTAGCGCTTAGTGGTTGGCCAAAGGGATTAATTGCTTTGCCCAATAATTCAAAGCCAAGTGGCATTTCTTGTTTGCTGCCGGTTCGGGTTACTCGGATTCCTGCCTTGATAGAGCTTTTTGAAAGAAGCAATATCTCGACTTGATTGCGGGCCATTGAAAGAATAACACCAAGTTCACCCGATTCAAACATCACAATTTCTTGTGTCGTGGCGTTTGGAAGTCCGCTTGCATATACTATAGACTGATTGCAAGCTTCGACAAATCCGATTTCTTCTGCTGATGTAAGATATTGCTGAAAAGATTTCATAGCTTAGTGTTTAATGCCTAGTTCTTAGTAGTAAAAGTATTCTAAGAGCTAATAACTAGTCTAATAAACCAAGGATATCCTCCTTCTGGATCTGGAATCTGTTGGCGAGATTTTTTCTGACAGAATAATCTTTGTAGGAGCCATCTGCGATAATGAGTGCACCACCGACAATCGCTTTATCAAAATGTAAATCAATCAAAAGATCTTTTCTAATATTCTTTTTTATCCATTCGGAGAAATAGGTGATCGTTGCCTCATCAGCATGGAAGCCAATTGTTAGCTGAATTTTTTTACACTTGTGCAATCTGTCCAGGATTTCATCTATTTCACGTTTGATCTTAATTTGATTTTGCGGCGTAATTGGTTCAGTGGCAAAAGCATTGATGAGAATATTTGCCAATTCTAATGGAAGCTTTCGAAAGATCTGCTGTTGCTCTTGAAGATTTTTGGGCGAAAAAAACGTATCGATAAATGCATCAAAGCAGGTAAACACGTCAGCAAGATCCGAGGTTGTCCGGATTTTTCCAAGTATTTGATCAAAGAGGGCAGGTTGTTGCATTATTGAAACACTTGTTCTTTCTTTGCTGTTTCAAGTGCGTCGATAACTAACTCTTTATGTTTATCATAGGAGATTCCTTGATTGAGAACCATCTCGGAAACCCGATAAAGAATTTTATAAATATCCTGATCTACTTTTTCGTATTTTTGTTTTTTATATTCTTCCAAATCTTTTTCCATTGAAAGATATTCTTCATCAATTTTCTCTTTAACGATTTTTTCTGAATTGATAGTTTCTTTTTCCAAAACATCGCGGAATTCTTTAAAGTCAGCAATAACATCGCTTTCGATCTCTTTTGTCATAGTTTTTAATGAATTGATATCTTGTTCTTGGATTTGGGTGATCATATTTTGATAGGCAACTTTCATATCTTCTGAGGCTTTGTTAAAGACATCTTCTTGTTGTTTCTCAAGCATCGCAAGTTTGTCTTTTAATGCTTGATTAGAGTTATTCTCATAGACTTTACTACTGGCTAGAATTTCGGTTGCCTGTTTGTTCGCGAGACTAATAATTTCCTGAGCTTTCAGGTGTGCTTCTTCAAGGAGTTTTGTCGGTTGGGTACCAAGCTGCATTTGAAGCGAACTGTTGGATTTTTCTAATTCAGAAAGACGCTGTGCTGATTTTGAGTAAGCGCGAGCCAGAAAGAAGATAACTACTGCAAGTACAAATGCTGTTACAGTTAAAAAGATGATTGCTATTGGATCGATAGTCATAATTCTATAGTACTAAAATCAAATACGATATCGCAACTCCGAAGAACATAATTGCTATAGTAATAAGCGTGTTGATGAAAACACTAAAGAGAATTGCCTGTCTGGCAAGTGGATTTCTGCCAATTGCTTCAACTCCACGATTTGACGCACGAGCAAAAAAGCGAAAGCCCAAGAAAAATGAAAGTATGGTAATGACTCCGGCAACAAAATACCGAATCGTTCCAAGAGGCGTATTCACAGCTTCATCCAAACCGAAAGTAAAAGCAGTAAACACATTATGTACTATGTTATTACTGATTTGAGCAAAATGAGGCTGAAGGGTGACGAGGATTATTCCTGTTGCTTTTGGATTGCTGCTTGAGTAATTTTGTTCCGCACGTCCCAAGACATAACCATTATCGGTAACTCTCTGGCCCACACCAGGATTGCCTGATGAAGTTATAAAATCTCCTGCTTTAATGTTGCCGTTTGCGCTCGATACGCGAACTTCTGCAACTCCAGCACTGATAACAGGTATTTCATTTTTTTGGGTTGAATTTTTGAAATATACAGCTGGATTAAGACTAACGACTCCAAATATTTGTGGATCATACGGAGACCTTGCACGTCTGTAACCTTCATTTGAAGAAGTAATGATATCACCGTCTTTCACTTTTTCAGTGATTTGTAACCCGATCGCAGTACCATTGGATAAATCCTGAGCATGCACCACGGGAATGATTGATAAGAAAAGTAGGAAGACAGATAATAAGAGGACAGTTTTCATTTTTCTATTAATAATAGTATTTATAATAATAGTACGTGAGCTAGATTGAGGAGTCAAGAGTTGTGAACAAAAAATTCTATTATAGAAGAAGAGTTGATACGATTATGACGGTATATTTTTATAACGTAAAGGTATTAACTACACCCTAGTGTATCTTACCGATCTTCCTTTGCCCTGTTGGATAAGAAGATCCAAACTTGCCAGTTTTGCCAGATCTCGAGATGCAGTAATTGCTGAAATATGAAAGATTTTCTGAATTGTTCTATTGGTAATAATGGCTTGCGGATCATCAAGAAGTGTCATGATGGCTTTTTGTCTTTCATTTAATTTGCCAATTTTTTCTTCTTCATTTTTTGTCGGGGATTGGAGTAAGTATTCATAGACGATTTCCAGATGACCACAAACTGTTTTTACAAAATATTCAAGCCAGCCGGTTACATTGGGTTTGGTAATTGCCGTTAAGTAATATCCATTGAACAATTTCCGCTCCTGAGACCAGGGTTTTTCAAGAACCAGTAGTTCGCGACAGTCCATGCCAGATTGATACAAAAAGAGATAGGAAGCCATAGTAGAGAATATCTCGGTATGTCGAGAGTCGGGAAGTAATCGGCGCAGCTGCAATTTTGCTAATGCTGCTTGAGTAAAAGGGTTATCAGCACTAGCATGAAGATAAGTAACAATATCCTGTAGTTCTTTTTCGGGGACAGAAATATCGGGGTTTCCTGTCAATGCATAAAGATCCATCAGTGTCGCGACTGATATGCTTTGATTAGATAAATGCCAGTTGCGTTTGATATAGTCAAGTGATTGTTTGTACTGCAAAATACTACTTTGCAAATGATCCTTCATCATTTGTCGCTTTTGCATTGCAAAGACAATCTGATTGGCCAAAACTGCCTTTATTTTATCCGGATGAACATGTTCATCATTAAGTGAGAGTCCGAAATGAACTCGATCAATTGTCGCCTGAAATTTTAATCCCAATTCTCTTTGAGGAGAAAGTGGGAAAAGAAGAATTTGTTGTCGAAGTGCTTCTATCCGTTCGAGATACCGGATCAGATAGGGGGAAATAGTGTAGGCAATAGGTGTCATAGCTCAATTAACCTAACCATACCAGACACTTTTTGGCATGTCAAATATTTTCTTACAATTGAACCTAGCCTCAGCTTTTTTGAAACGATTGCGATATGTTTAATTTAATATAATCTCTTCCTTGACATGCTTATTAATATATGAATAAATAATATATAGACAAAGTTGGACAAAGTTAGACAACTAGCTTCCAGCTAAGTTCCAAATTCGCTGCCCATGAATGACGGACTACTGACAATACAACAAGCTGCCGCATTGCTCGGTGTTTCAACCAAGACGTTAAGACGTTGGGAGTCAAAAGGGTTTCTTATTCCCCAAAGAACAATCGGCAATCAACGCCGCTACAGCAAAAATGATTTAACAGCTCTTGCACAAAAAGAAAAAGGGAAAGTAAATTTTCAATCAGCAGCTCCAATCACCACCTCCATCACCCCATCAGAAAAATCAGAAGAACCAGTTTCACAAGAAGTAAGAAATGAAGAGCCCGTAGTAAAAGAAGCATATGCTCCAATTTTTGTTCCAGAAGCAATCGAGCCAACAAGTAAATCTCCACTGTATTTCAGACTTACTCAGTTCTCAGGAGCAATTGTTGGAATGATATTATTCCTGGTTGTCACGATGCTTGTTTTGGGCAGTCAGCAGATCGGTAGTTTGTTCTCAAACAGTTTTGGTTTGAGTTCACAATCACACAAAGGCGGATCTAGTACAAAACAGGATGTGCTCGCAGCAACAGATCAGGCTCCAGCTTTTCAGCTCCAAGTAAATGTGCCTTCATTCTTCGGCAAGAAAGCTACATTCCTTAATGCTGTAGATATCAAAAAGACTCTAACTGTATCAGGATTGTCTCAGTTGAACGGTGGAGTGAAGACAAATAACGCTGATGTAAATGCAGGCAAGGGGAAATTGACTGCATCAAACGTTGTCTATTCGATACAAGCTGGTACGAATATTACCATCACAGGCGACAAACAAAATCCCACGATTTCAGCAAATGTAACTAGCGGGGTTACTTCAGTTCAAGGAAGTACAGGTGCCATAGAGCTCGCTCAAGGTTCTGGAATTAGTCTTAACGGTCTGACGATCAATAACACCGGCGTATTGTCATTAGGCGGCGCGACAGGCGATGTCAATTTAACCGGCGGCAGCGGAATTTCTGTTTCGGGAACAACTATCACGAACACTGATGGAGGTTCAGGTCAGAATATCTTTAAAACAATTTCTGCCGGAGGAACGGATATTCTTGCCTCTAGTAATACCGACCAACTCACCTTTGCCGCAGGCTCTGGGATAAGTATTAGTGGAGATCCGAATAATAAAACGATTACTATAGCAAATTTGGGGGGAGGCACCCTTACGGGGACTGGGACGACTAATTATCTTCCCAAGTTTACCAGCAGTTCGGGGGTGGGCAACTCAATCATTTACGATGACGGCCACGTCGGCATAGGAACAACCAGCCCGCAAGGGCTTTTTTCCGTTTCTGGGGGTGTTCCCGGCGAAGCCTTGGTTAGCCTCGACGAAACAACGGGACAGGATATTTTGACTGGTTCTTCATCCGGAACAACCCGATTTGTCTTTGATGCAAATGGCAATTTGAACTTGATTGGTGGAGCCTACCAAGTGGGCGGAGTGAGTGGATTAACGCAAGGATCAGCTAGTTGTGTGACCACGACCGGAGGTATTGTGACAGGGTTTGGTCCATGTCAGTTAGGAAGTGAGCAATGGATTGTCTCTAACGGAGCAATTTACACAGGGAATCAATCTCTTGATTTCCTTCTCGGTGGAACCTCGACAGCTTCGGCAAAATTCGGTGTGTTGAATATCTCAGGCGGCACCCCGACAGCTTCAATTTCAGGGACAGGCAACAATGCTGCATACTTGACCGGAGATGGAGTTTTAGGAACAGCCAATAAAGAAACACTTACCCTAGGATCAGCATCAACAGGCACAATTTCAATTGGAACCGGAACTTCAGCAGTTTCACTTAACTTGGGATCTGACGCAACAGGTGATCTCTTCTTCCGAAATGCAAACGGCACGCTTTCACGACTGGGAATTGGATCACAAAATCAAATCCTCACCGTTAACGGCAGCGGTTTACCAAGTTGGATAAGTGCAGCTGGTTCACTCAATTTCTGGCAGGAAGCTAATGGGTTACTCGCACCTTTCAACATCACGGATGATCTGGCCGTAGGCGGGAACAGTACATCATCAGCACTTTTCCAGATTTCTGGAACAAACGGTAATGCAACTACATCAGGTATCTTCACTTTCGGTGGCACTACTGCACAAGTCCAGGCAGAAAATGGTAATACACTTACGCTCGGAGGCGCCAATACTGGAAATATTGTGCTCAATTCTGCAGGCAATATTGCATTGACTGCATCTGGCGCAAATCTTACTACAGGTGGTAATCTGAGCGTAAATGGTAACGTTTCAGCAACTGGAACTACAGGATTTAGTGCGACTGGAATAAATTCAGGATTGACCTTCAGTGGGCTCAGCAATCATATCATAAGCACATCATCAGGAACACTCCAGATTGGCGGTTTCCAGTTACTCGGAGACATCGTGGCTAACGGACAAAATATCACCGGTCTTGGCACAATCAGTGGACGATGGACTGGAACAGCAATCGATACCAGGTATGGCGGCACGGGTAAGGATTTCTCAGCTGTTGCAACAGGTTCACTTCCATACTTCAATGGAACCGGAACGATGACAACACTTGCACCCGCTGGTGATGGACAAGTCTTGACCATGTCAGGCGGCCTTCCGGTATGGTCAAATGCTAATGGCACACTCAATTTCTGGCAAGAAGTAACTGGAGCGCTCTCTCCATTCCATTCGACTGATGATCTGCTCTTGGGTGCGAGTGCCACGGGTTCGGCAAAGTTTGCCTTCACCAATGTCGCGGGCGGTATTCCAACAGCTTCAATTTCAGGAACAGGCAATAATGCGACCTATGTGACAGGCAACGGATCATTTGCAACCACCAACAAACAAAGCCTTACCATCGGATCAGGTTCAACAGGCGATATTATTTTGAGCGGTTTTGGTGCTGGTTTGATACATAGTGATGCTGCGGGTAAACTCTCAAGCGCAAAAGTTGATTTGACTTCAGAAGTCACAGGCATACTTCCTGTTGCAAATGGCGGAACAGGTGCTGATCTGACACAAGGCTCACACAATGCGAACGGCAGCATCCCATACTTCAATGCAGGAGTGCTGACAAGTGTAGCAATCGGCGGTACAGGGACATGTCTGACATCTGATGGCACATCTCCGCTTTGGAGTAGCTGTGGATCAAATTACTTTGATCAGGTTAATGGCGTTTTGACACCGAAGATTGAGACTCAGGATTTTCTGCTTGGTGCACAGGCAAGTGCCAGCGCGAAATTCGCATTTGTGAATGTCGGCAATGGCACACCAACAGCAAGTATCGCAGGATCGATTGCAAATGTAGCACTCACGCTCACAGGCAATGGCACCCTCGCGACCACCAACAGACAGAATCTGACGCTTGGCAGTAACACAACAGGCACAGTAGCGATCGGCAATGGTGCATCAGGTGTTGCCCTCAATCTTGGATCAGATGCAACAGGCGATATTTACTTCAGAAATTCCGCAGGCACACTTTCACGACTTGGCATTGGTGGCGCAAATCAGATTCTGACTGTTGCCGGTGGATTGCCAAGTTGGTCTAATGCAGGCGGCACGCTTAATTTCTGGCAAGAGGCAAATGGCGCTCTTGCACCGTTTAACGTGACTGATGATTTGTTACTCGGCGCAACAGCCACAAACAGTGCAGACTTTGCCTTCACTGGTTTGAGCGGTGCAACACCAATCGCTTCCTTCTCAGCGATTGCGAACGGTGGGAATCAAAATGGCCTGGCATTTAACGTTTCCAATTCCACCATCCAATCTCTTAATAGGCAATCACTCACGTTGGGAGGTGCAACGACTGGCAATATTGTGTTGGCAAATAATACCTTGGCAAATGCAGGTTTGACTGTCGCTAATGGTCAGAATTTGACGCTTGCAGGACTTACCGGAACAAACGAAATTCTGTATGCAACTTCAGGGACAGGAGTAGTCGCAGGAGCCACAACTGGAATAGGTAATCAGTGTTTGCTTTCAGGAGGAGGCGGCACACCGGTCTGGGGATCCTGTGATTCAGGAAACACGAGTTGGGTTGAGGCCAATGGCACGATCTATCCGGGCAATAGCACCGAAGATTTGCTTCTTGGTGGAACCTCAACGGCCAGCGCAAAATTTGCCTTCATCAATATATCAAACGGAAACACACCGACCGCTTCTATCTCAGGAAGCGGTAACAACGCAACCTATCTGACCGGTAACGGCACACTCGCAACAACCAATCGAGAGACCTTAACAATTGGTTCAGCAAGTACAGGCAATATCGTTTTGGGCAACGGCGCATCCGGAGTCGCACTGAATCTTGGTAGTGACCAAACCGGTGATATTTATTACCGCAGTGCAAACGGAACACTTTCACGATTGGGAATTGGGGGAACCAATCAAGTACTCACCGTATCCGGCGGGTTGCCAACCTGGACAAATGTTGCGGGAACATTCAATTATTGGCAAGAGAACAATGGTGCGCTATCTCCATTCAACGTGACTGATGATTTGCTCCTTGGTGCAACAGCGACCAGCTCAGCAAAATTTGCTTTCCTAAATAATGCAGGCGGTATTCCAACCGCTTCAATCTCAGGAACAGGCAATAATTCACTTTCACTTACTGGTAATGGCACGATTGCCACAACTAATGGCCAAAGTTTGACTTTTGGCAATGCTGGCACCGGCAATATCTCCTTATCTCCAGCTGGAGCAGCTGCGCTTACTGCTTTGAGCAATGGTAATATCGGAATTGGCACGACGACACCAACAGCAAAGTTGAATGTAGTCGGTACGACAACTGTGGGAGGGACAAATTCAGGAGCAGCCTTTGCAGTGACTAATGCAACAGGAAATACTGCCTTTAATGTTGACACGGTATTGAATGGCGTTTACCTGCAGACACCTCAAAATGCAACAGGGGGTACACAAACGGTAAATTCAGTTTCGCTTAACTTATCGAGCAATTACTGGAATGGGTCATCACCTGTCGCTTCAAATTACACCCTGCAAAATATTGCTTCAACTACAGGGACTCATTACCGATTGGGCTTTTTGAATAATACAAGCCAAGAGCTTATGACGCTTGATGCAAATGGCAATCTGGGAATCGGAGCAACGAGCCCGATCTCAGCGCTTGATGTTAATGGGTCCTTCGGAAGTAATGCAGCAGGTGTTATCAATCAACTTAATAGCGGCGATATCTTCACGGCTAGCGCATCAGGGGTGTCCAAGTTTACTGTTGCCAATGACGGGACTCTAACTGATGCTAAATATACAACAAACGGTGGCATACTGTATGCAAATGGAACAACTGGAACGATTGCTCAGACTGCAACCGGCAATCCAGGAGAAATCTTACAATCCAACGGTGGAGGCGCACCCACATGGGTGAGTGCTTCTGCAGTTGGGACGAATTACTGGCAATTACTCAGTGGTGCCCTTTCACCAATTCAGGCTACCAATGATTTGTTACTCGGCGCAACAGCCACAAGAAGTGCTGATTTTGCATTCACAGGACTGAGTACTTCAACCCCAGTTGCTTCCTTCTCAGCTATAACAAATGGTGGCAATCAAAATGGTCTTGCATTCAACGTTTCTAATTCTACGATCCAGTCACTGAACAAACAGTCACTGACGTTGGGTGGTTCCACGACAGGCAATATAGTTCTTGCGAATAACACACTTGCAAATGCCGGATTGACCGTTGCATCAGGACAGAATTTGACCCTTGCTGGAATTACTGGAAACAATCAGCTCATTTATGCAACACCGGGAACCGGAGTACTCGCAGGAGTTGGAGCAACAGGCGTTGGCAATCAGTGTTTGCTTTCAGGAGCTGGCGGGACACCAGTCTGGGGGCCATGTGATATCGGAAATTCAAGTTGGGTAGAAGCAAACGGTTCGATTTACCCGGGTAACAGTACGGAAGATCTGCTCGTTGGTGGGACGTCAACGGCAAGTGCGAAGTTTGCTTTCATCAATGTCGCCGGGAATAACACTCCAACAGCCTCCATTTCTGGAACCGGCAACAATGCAACATACATCACTGGCAATGGCACACTGGCGACAACCAATAGAGAAACCTTAACACTCGGTTCCGCAACAACCGGCAATATCGTTTTGGGCAACGGCGCATCAGGAGTCGCACTCAATCTTGGTGGCGATCAAACCGGAGATATCTATTACCGTGGTGGAAACGGAACGCTGTCACGGCTCGGCATCGGTGGGGCAAACCAAGTGCTGACCGTTTCCGGTGGATTGCCGAGTTGGTCTAATGCGGGTGGGACGATTAATTACTGGCAAGAAAATAACGGAGCATTGGCACCCTTCAATGTGACAGATGATCTGCTCTTTGGAGGAACGGCGACAAGAAGCGCAGACTTTGCCTTCACTGGTTTGAGCGGTGCAACACCAGTTGCTTCCTTCTCAGCTATAACGAACGGTGGGAATCAAAATGGCTTGGCATTTAACGTTTCCAATTCCACAATCCAATCTCTCAATAGGCAATCACTCACACTCGGTGGGGCATCAACCGGAAATATTGTGCTTGGAAATAGCACGTTTGCCAACGCAGGTTTGACCGTTGCCTCAGGACAGAATCTGACGCTTGCTGGGATCAATGGCAGCAACCAGATTCTTTACGGAACATCAGGAACAGGTATTATAGCCGGAGTCACAACAGGACTCGGGAATCAATGTTTGTTATCAGGCGCAGGCGGCACACCTGTCTGGGGATCCTGTGATTCAGGGAATACCAGTTGGGTAGAAGCGAACGGTACGATTTACCCAGGCA
>CAZILC010000013.1:0-1268 GCA_964540055.1 uncultured Gammaproteobacteria bacterium
AATCGTGTTCATGATTATATTGGCGGTGACATGGTGCCGGAAGGAACAGCAGGAAATGTCGTCAATGATCCGATTTTTTGGCTTCTTCACGCAAATATTGATAGACTGTGGGCACAATGGGAACAAACCCATGGCACGAATAATTATCAACCTGTAAGCGGTGGGCCAACCGGACACAATCTTAATGATGTCATGCAATTTCTTAATCGCCGTACCACTCCTGCTGACACTTTAAATATTGCAAATATGGGGTATTCTTATCAATAATAAAGTATGAAGCAATTTCTCCTTATTCTGGTAACTCTCTTTGTATTTCTCCTCACACCAACAATTGCGCATGCGCATTTTAAAGAAAGTGATGGTGATTTTAATGGTTTATTACATGTTGAGCCGGGAGATAAAGCAACCGCGCAGCAGCATGTAACCCTCATGATGACAATGACCGACAAAACAGGTAAATTTTCTATCGATAACTGTGCATGTGACGTAAGTATTTCGATGCCAGGCAAATTACCGTATGTACAAAAAATTACAACTCCTGCTTCTACAACTGGCGGGCGGTATTCTGTCATGGTACCATTTGTATTCCCTAGAGGAGGAACATACAACATATCATTTAGCGGCAGACCTACCACACCTAATGCTTTCAAACCGTTCAATATCGTTTGGGATGATTTTAAAGTAACACCAGCTTCAAATGAAATTCAAACACTGAAATCTCCCAAAAATCCGGTACAATCACCTATGTTTGCAATTATTGTAGCTGTTTTGCTTTTGACAATCGCAGGCTATTTTATCTACAAAAAGAAAATGCACTAATCGCTAATCTACTCTTTCAGGTGCTATACTTTTACTATGGACCTGCAACAAACTACTGATTCACTGGAATATACATTTACAGAATATGGCGAGTTAGCTTCTTCATTAATGGCTAGCGTTATGGGTATTGTTGCATTCCTACTCAGTTTTGATACGCCATTCACACATACAAAAATTGAATTACCACTTTTCCTTGTTGGTATACTGTTTTTTATCGGGGGTATAATTTTAGCTTTGGGATGTAATACTAGAAAAACAATTCTCCATAAACAAGCGATGTGCCAGGCAATAACAAAAAGAATTCTCACCGGAAAAACAATAATCCAAAGTTTTTCAATTACTGATATTAAGCAAGTTGACTATCTCAAAGGGTACGAAAAAGCGTGGTATTTCACCGACAAAGGGAGCGAAATTAATTTGATTATGAAAAATGGAGATAGAATTCAAGT
>CAZILC010000013.1:1368-43304 GCA_964540055.1 uncultured Gammaproteobacteria bacterium
CCGACAAAGGGAGCGAAATTAATTTGATTATGAAAAATGGAGATAGAATTCAAGTTCTACAAAAATGGGCAAATAAGTATTTTAATCTGGGTATCAACAAAAATCTTAATGCAGAAGCAGATACAATTGCAAAATTTTTGGGTGTTCCACTAAATATCATCGATGTAACGACACTTGGAAAAGGGATCCAAAATTTTAACCGAGCACTAGAATCTACCTCACGTACAGACCAAGCAACTGTTTTATTACCTAAAAAAGAAGATTTGGTATAATAAGTGCCATGGAAACTATTACATTTGAAACAAAATTGATTACAATTAAAGACTGGACAATTTTACGATTACCCGTAGATGCGAGCGCAAAACTTCCATCCCGTGGGATGTTAATGGTTAAGGGTACTTTGAATGGTATTGCCTTTAAAGCACTTCTTGAACCTGATGGCACTTATGGCAATGGCTTAAAACCGAGTCATTGGTTTCGTCCTGATAAAACCTTGCTTGAAGAAGCAAAAATAAAAGCAGGAGATACTGTACAAATAACATTAGAAACGACTAAAGATTGGATAGAACCAGTTGTACCGGAGGATGTAAAAAAAGCACTGCAATCATCGGCAAAAGCCAAAGCACTCTGGAATGATATTACCCCTATGGCTCGATGGGATTGGATTCGCTGGGTTCGAGCTGTCAAAACAGAGGAAACTCGTCAGAAACATCTTGAAGTAATGCTGGACAAACTCCATAAAGGAATGAGACGCCCTTGTTGCTTCAATCGCAATCTCTGCAGTGAACCCTACGTCTCGCATAACTGGCATCTGCTTGAACCTACGCAATAATGATTGATAGTAATGAACTTATATTCGTAGTTGATGAACGAAATAACCCCCTACAGCCTCAATTACGAAGTTTTGTACATGCTAATGGATTGTGGCATAGAACAACCGGAATTTGGGTTATAAACGAAAAAAAAGAGGTACTTTGTCAAAAACGTTCTCTCAAAAAAGATATCAAACCTGGTTTTTGGGAAGCGTTTTTCGGTGGACATATGGGACCAAACACTGAATATTTGGCTACTGCGGTTCGTGAATGTTCAGAAGAATTAGGAATTTTGGTTAAAAAAGAAGATCTTATTCCCTACAAATTAATTAAAAGTGAAAAACCAACACACAAGGAATTTCAATTTATTTATGGGTTGATCTGCAATAAGGATATATCAGAATTTAACTTTGAAAAAGAAGAAATTGATCAACTTAAATGGGTTGCTCTAGGGGATTTAAGAAATATATTGTTGGATAAAATTAGTAAAGGTTGGGTTCAAAAACCATGGGATAATGAAGTACTTACGTGGCTTGAACTACATCTTTAAAAGATCTTTTACTACTTTTACCACATCTTCAGGATTGATGTTTGATTTAATGAGAAACGCGCTGGCATCACCGTACTCTTTGGTTTCGCGAATATTATCAACCTGTCCGGCATTGGTCAAAACAACCACCGGAATATATTTAAATTCCGGGATCTCACGCATTTTGCGAAGCATAGCTTTACCATCCATTACCGGCATCATGAGATCAAGAAGAATAATGTCCGGTTTCTTCTCAAGAATCAATTGTAATCCAGCCTGACCATTTTCCGCTTTAAATACCTGGAAATTTTCATGTTGAAATTTAATTTCAAGCGCGTCAGCCAGAACTCTTTCGTCCTCAACGATAACCATCTTTTTCTGATTTACCGGTGCTGCAGTCTGTGAGGATGGTGCTGGTTGGCCGCCAAATAATGTTTTTAAATTACTGAACAATCCCATACTATTACGATGACAGGAAAACTCTCCTTTGTCAATTATATTTAGGTTTCAATAGTAAGAACTCCTTTTTTCGGAGGAGTTCCTGCTAATGGAATGCTGAAATAAAATGTTGTGCCTTTGCTTTCTTTGCTCTTAAACCAGATTTTGCCATGAGACAAATCGATTATATCTTTGACTAAATACAGTCCCAAACCTGTGCCGCCATTTTCCCTGGTAACAGATTTAAGACCGCGGAAAAATTTACCAAATAATTTATCCTGATCTTGATCGGGGATTCCATAACCGGTATCACTAATCGACGAAATAATATCAGTATTATTTTTTGTAAGCTCAACGCCAATTTGTCCTTTGTCAGGTGTATATTTTGCGGCATTCGTTAACAAATTGATATACACCTGTCTGATAAGACGAGGATCAACATTAATAATTGGTACTGGTTCGTTATATTTGACAGTATAGGTATGCTGTTTTTCAGCATAGCGAATTTTTACTTCCTGTACTACTTCATCGACCATCTTCTTAAGATCGGTTGGTACTGGTTCAATGGTAATTCTTCCTGACTCAATTCGCGAGATATTCAGAAGCAAATTAACTAAATCGATCATACGTTGTGTTGAAGAGTAAATGGTGTTCGCGTATTCGGTTTGTTCTGGTAATAGTTTGCCTGCGTCACCTTTGAGAAGCATTTCTGTATACCATTTTATTGCAGCAAGTGGAGTTCTCAGTTGATGAGAAGCAAGGGAAATAAATTCGTTTTTCATTTTATCGATATTTTGTTCCATCGTTATATCGCGGAAAAGCGTGGCTGTTCCTAAAATATCCGGTCCTACACCATATGAGGTAGTTGTTATGGCAGCAGGAAATTTCGTATCATCTTTCCTGATAAAATATAAAGAAGACTGTCGAGACGCTGTGAGTCTGCTTTCATTAATACTTTTGGCATAATCAATGCGGATAATTTCCGTTAATTCTCTTCCCAACACTTCCTTTTCTTTCCAGCCGAGTAAGGATTCTGCTGCTTTATTAAAGGTAATAATTTTCCCCGATTTATCAATAACAACAAGTCCCTCTCCAATATAGGAAAGAATTGATTCATATTTAATTTTTTCTTGTTCCGCTGGTGAAATAACTTTGTCAGGAGTATTGATCTCAGGACGTATCTCGGGAAGCTTACTCACCATTTGACTCTTTATGAGCTGAAAATACATCAACATGTTAAGAACAATTAAAACAAAAAAGGCACCTGGAATTACATACAAATAAAATCCAAGATGGGGAGCAATCAGTGTAAGTCCACAAAAGAAAATACAAATAAACAGCGCTGGAAAAATATATACGAGCAGGTTTTTATTTTCTTTCATTCCTATTTAATCTTTTCATAACTAGCTACAAAAAGCAACAAAAGTTAGATTATAATGTTTGCTTTTCAAATACGTGTATGCTACTTTTGAGGTATGTATTATTACTATAAATGTCCCTATTGCCAAAAAACATTTTATGTCTTTAGTGACAGCAAAGAAGAAGCTGCAAAAGAATTATTTAATGGACTTATCAAACATGAACATGAATATGGTGAAGATCAAAAAGATGCAACACTTACCGAATATGATCCTGAGACTGAAACAGATATGATTTATAACTCTTTACAGGAATCAGAATCAATTCCTGCCGGAGGATATCCCATTGAATAGTTATATGAGACTAATCAATAAATAGTAAGTAACCTTTTTAAGACTAATATTCCCATAAAACGTTATTTCTTACCCCGCTCTTACTACTATCTTATAGAAATTCATTATTTTACGTATATAGTGGTTATAGAGGTAAATATATTATGGACCCATCAACACTTCGTTCATACATAGAACAATACCGTTCCCAAAGAGATACCGCTAGACAGTATAAAGATTCTTATAACAGTCAGGCGGAACAATACGATCAGCAAGCATCTACGTACAAACAACAAGCTGAACAATATCGATCACAAGCAAATCAATATGAGCTAGAAGAACAGGGTGCGCAAAGAAATTTAGACTATTACCAGACATTAGCAGCTCAGACAGAACAAGAAGCAAAAGCAGCCCGTCAGGAAGCGCAATCATAACCTATTTTTTTGCTGTTAAAAACCGTCAACAATCCACATAAAATTTAGCCTCAAAAATCGAGTTTCCAATTTTTGGTCTTACACATCCTTTACATAGCATTTACGAAAATTTTATATCAAACATTGTAATATATTTAGGAACATGGACGTAGAAACATTAATGAGCTATATAAAAAATGCAGTTTATAAACGAGATCAGGCTCGGCAGTATAAAGAATCGTATATAAATTATGCCTCCAATAGTGATAACCAAGCACAATATCATATAAAACAAGCTGAAGATTACCGTTCTCAAGCAAAACAGTACGAAGATGATGAATTGAATGCTCAAAAAGATGTAGAATATTACCAAATGCAAGTAGATCAAGCACAACGGAACTACTAATATCTTTTCTTCAAAATAAAACTGCCGATAAAAGTTACCAGCAGTTTTATATGTTACTCTTCTTTATAACTTTACTACCCACCAAACTCCTTTTACACCTTGACCATATGCGTCTCCTGAGTCTTTATCTTTGGCGAAGTAATAAAGTGGCATTCCTTTCCACGCATACTGGAATGTCCCATCAGCGCGTTTAATAACGCTGATATTTGCGGGAAATGTTCCTGTTTGCGAAGGAGCAGAATATACAGGCCAGTTATCTGCGCAAGCTCCGGTACAATTACTTTTACCACTCGTGTCATTTGTAAAAGTATAAAGCGTCATTCCTTTAGGATCCTTCATGATCATTCCGAGCTTTGGATCATTTACCGATTTGTAAACACTATTCTCCACTTGCTTAGCAGTTGGTTTGGGCTGCATTGTTGTTTGGGTCATGGCAGTTGGAGTGGAAGTTGGTTTCCAGGTGTAATGATGATAAACTCGGTAACCACCATATCCTAATACCACAAGAGCTACTATGACTATTACAATAGTCCAAATTGCTTTCATATAATCACCTCCTCTCTAATTACCCCTACTATATACCTAAGATGAGCTAAATTGCAACATGAATATTGCTTAATCTCACAGCACACTTACAAATATTTGGTATACTACACAAAAGGAGGTGATACTATGGCTGATGCTAAAAGAGAAGAATTCAAAATTAATGGAGAGGACCTGATAAAAAAAGTTAAAGAGTTAATCCATGAAGGAAATGTCCGACGAATAACAATTAAAGATAAAGATGGCAAAGATCTTATTGTGCTTCCTTTAACTATTGGTATAGTAGGCGCTCTTATCGCTCCCGCGCTTGCTGCTGTTGGAGCAATTGCTGCACTGGTTACTGAATGTTCAATTGTCGTTGAAAGAGAAGTTTCATCAAACAAGCACGAAACTCATTTAACACAAGTTTAATCTGTAGAAAAACGGTCCTTGTTAAAATTTTTAAATATTTTTCCGACAAGTAAACCGATAATAAAACCTGCAATATGTGCGAAAAAAGCAACCCCACCTTGATTTACATCTGACATATTTAATGTTCCGGCACCCGAAATAAGCTGCAAAATAAACCAATACCCAAGCATTATCGGCGCCGCAAGATCAACAATAGTTACAAAGAAAAACAAAAAGATAAGTGTTCGTACTTTTGCGTAGGGAAAAAGAACATAATAACAACCCAGAATTCCAGCAATCGCACCCGACGCGCCTAACAATGGAATAGAAACGGTAGGTGATATTACATATTGCAACACATTCCCCGCAATTCCAGCTACAAGAAAAAGAAGGAGAAACATAAATGAGCCAATTGCATCCTCAACATTATCTCCAAAAATAAAAAGAAACCACATATTCGATAAAATATGTAAAAAGCCGCCATGCAAAAAAATGGCAGTTACAAATGGAATTAAAGTCGAATAATCGGTAAATTGAACATGTGCAGGAATTAATGCATAGTGGTTGATAAATACGTCAATATTGGGAGCAAATAGTTCGCGGATAAAAACATACACATTTGCGGCAATTAATAGCCACATCATAATGGGGAATCGAGTTTTTGGTGCATCATCTGATAAAGGAAACATATGAGTATTTTACAGTAAATCTGTAAAAAATGAATAAGAATTGCTGAGGAAAATGTATAGGTGTCACATGGATGAAGTAAAATTACACTTGTAAATTACTATGAATTTCAGAAACTATTGCTTCAGATTGCAACTGTAATTGTTTGTCAAATTGGATAATTTCGTCATTCACTGTCAGAGCTGTTCTATTGAGACTTCGAAGCCGTATTCCTTCAAGCTTTCTTACCCTCGAAAGAGCGACATAGCCAAGACCTGTTACAAATGATTTTCCAAGGTCAATTTCTGCCGCATCAAGGCTCATTCCTTGGCTTTTGTGAATAGTAATGGCCCAAGCCAAACGAAGTGGAATTTGTGTTAATTTTGCTTTAATTTCTCCATCTTCTTCAATTGTCCACGTACTGGGACGCACCAGAAATTGCTTATTCGAAAATGTCTCGACGACTGGATAGCCTTCTTTTTCTGAAAAATCAATAATTCTTCCCATGGTTCCATTTGCATAACCTTCATCAAAATTATTTTTTACAAACATCACCAGCGATCTTTTTTTAAGTTGCAATCTATCCGGAGCGAGACAGCTTCGTTTTATTATTTCGGTAAGTTCTCCAATTCCTTCAGATTTCATATAAAAAAAGTGATCTTGTCCATCAAGTTTGTCCAACATTTGCAGATTAATTGCATCTGCCTGAGTATTATGCGTAAAGAGTCTTGTAGGGCTGACACCATTTCCGAATGTCTGGAAGAAACGATCTTTTAATAGTTCCCACATCTGCGGAGTTATATTGTTATTCCTTATTTGCTCCAAAATATGCAAAAAAGTTTTATCATCTTGCCGGTAAGGTGTATCAAGATAACAAATTTTTAGATCCAAGTCATTCCAGAGAGGGGAGTGGTATATATAATTTTGATTTATATTATTCTGGATCTGATTGGAAACAGGAGGAAGTTGAAAAAAATCACCACAAAGGACAAGTTGAACGCCGCCGAAGGGTTGGTCATTCTTTTTAAAGGCTCTGAGCACTTTATCAACACTTTCAAAAGTTTGTAGTGATAACATTGATATTTCATCAATAATTACTACTTTTACTTTTCCAAAACGCTTATGAAGATAGCGGCGTTTTAACAGTGCATCAATTTGTGTGTCAGTTATTGCTTCTTTTATTCCGATTCCGGCCCAGGCATTAAGCGTCATACCATTAAGATGTGTTGCCGCAACACCTGTTGAGGCAGTAATCCCAGATGGGATGTTATGTAATTGCAAATAAGAAATAAAGCGATTCAAGGTATAGGTTTTCCCGGAACCGGCCGATCCGGTAAGGAAAACATTGTATCCTGCGCGTAAAATGTCTAATGCGTCTTGTTGTGTCATAGTACTCTGTATCAGAGGTAAGGAAGTTAAAAGCTTTTGGTACTTTGATTCTTCTGATACCTCTGATACTCCTTGTTAGTTCCACAACCATCGGGTGTGACTTCTGTTACCTGTGGTACAGAAGATTCCATGGTATTGCTTACCGCCTTTGGTTATTCCCGTCCTTTCAGTCGCAGACTCTCCACAGACTTCGCACGTTACTGTTTCTTTTGCTTCCTGAACTTTATTCTGTGTATATCCTGCATCGGTCGGAAGATGTGCTTGTATTCGGGCAAAATTCCGGTTTTTTGATGCTGCTCGAAACATTTCATCGGCTGATGCGATACTTTCGAGCACACCATATCCGGCAAATCCCAATGCACGACCGACAGCTGATGTCTCGGCTACTTCATACGGATTTTCTTTTTCAATCTCTCTTTTAGTTTCAAGACTGACAGAACTTATGCCTGTATATACTTCACCTTTAAGGGTGACTTTAGCTCTGATGACAACAGGATTATGGCTTAAAACTTCTGTTTCTACGCCTTCTAATGCTCTGTTTTCTTGAGCCAGTTCTACTCTTCGTGCGACAGTCATATACTCTTTACCATGTATCGTTACAATTCCGTTATTCGTCATTTGATTCACCTCCTCTCAGTTAAGATTCATGAACTAGTTATCTTTAGTATGTGAAAATTTAGGCAGGAGGGGCGTTATGGGATGGTGCGATTTTATCTCTTCTTCCAGTCTCTTGGCTCAGTTCCTACCTTTATTCTCCTCTCACTCTCTTAAACTATAGGAAAAGATAATAAACCTTTTTCGTAAAAGTTTCAAGCACAGCCATATCACACAGCCTCTTTGAAACCTATAGTGAAATATGGTACAATTAATACACATGAATAAAAAAGTTGTGATAATTGGTGCCGGAATGGCAGGATGCTTTATGAGCATAGTTCTGGCGAAAAAAGGTTTTGATGTGCATATCTATGAAAGCCGAGCGGATGTCCGCAAACAACCGTATGATTCGGGACGATCATTTAATCTGACACTTTATTACCGAGGTATTCAAGCGATGAAAAAAGTAGGCATCTGGAATGATATTAAAAAAATCGCGATTATTGCCGAAGGAAATGCTGCACATTATGGAACCGATAAAATTGTTTACAGCCCGTTTGATGCAAGGGGAGACGAAATTCTTTATACGGTTCATAGAAATCAATTAAACGGCGCACTTTTGGATGTCGCTGAAAAATTTCCAAATATTAAAATGTTTTTTCATACAAAATGTGTAAGCGTTGATAAGAAAAATAAACGTGTGCATTTGGAAAAAGAAGGCATTGAATTTATCCAATCAGCTGACATTGTCATCGGAGCAGACGGAGTGCATTCAAAAATCCGCTCTGAGCTTGAGCAGGATAAAAAAGACGCAGCAGTTAAAGAATATGAAGACTGGGGCTATAAAGAAGTTCATTTCACACCAGCATTAACAAAAACAATGAAACTCCGCACCAAAGCTACCCATACATGGCCGAGAGAAAATTCACTTCTTATCGCTTTTCCTAATCCTGATGATTCTTTTACTCTTATGTTTAACTTGCCACTCGAAGGCAAAGATAGTTTTGAAAAGCTTCAGACAAAAGAAGCTATTGAAAGATTTATCTCTTCGGAATTTCCTGATCTCAACCCGCTTTTGCCCGATATTGTTAATTCGTTTTTACATAAACCCACTGGCACGTTTGTAACATTGTACGCTGAGAAATGGCATGATAATAATTTTATGGCAGTCATTGGAGACGCAGCACATGCCGTCATCCCATTCTACGGACAAGGTGTTTGTGCAGCGTTTGAAGATGCATTAGCGATTGATGCCTTACTGGATGACTATCCTGAAGATTGGGAAACAGTTTTTTATAGATATCAGGAAAACAGAAAGATTAATACCGATTTACTTGCCCGACTTTCCAAAGAGAATTTTATCGAACTCAGAGATAAAAGCCGCTCACCGTATTATATTTTGAAGGATAAAACTGATACTTTCCTTCATCATATGTTCCCAAATCACTGGCTACCTCCACTCTATGTCTTAATTGCTCACGGCAACCTTGAATATCAAGAAGCACTACGACAGCATGATAGGCAAGAAAAAATTGCAAAGCGCACAGGTTTGAATCTCGCCCTTTATACTATGTCTCTTCCTTGGTCTGCTGTAAATAAATTTAGAGGGAATTAAATAAACAGAGGTACTCTTTTTTTGTATTCTGTATATTCATTCCCAAATATTTTTTCCAAATTTATCTCTTCTTTTTTAGCTGATCGATAAAAATACATGGCCAAAGGAATTCGTAATATAATTAACCAGCTGAGAATTGCCGCGGCATAGCCAAAATATAACAGGAGAAAACCCAAATATATAGGATTTCTCGAAAAAGTAAAGGGACCACTCGTTACCAATTTGTTTTGTTTTTTATCATGAACGCCTGGAACTCCCCAGGATTGCTGCATAGTATTTCTCGCCCAAAAAGCGAGGATAAAGCCGCAAAAATACATTATGATGCCCACAAAATGAAGAAGCGTTGTCCACCAGGTTTTTGGTAATGGAGTATAGATTGCAGCTAAAATTTGTAAAACAATTATCAATGCTTCAACTGCGTTGGTTTTAAACATCTGAAAGTTGACTCGCTCGTGGGAAAAGCGGATTTCTGTGTGGATCCAAACAATTTTAATAATAATGATACCCAAGGTAAGGGCAGCGATTGCAAACGGGCTCATTTTAATATTCCTCTGTTTAACAAAAATTTAAAAAGCGCATTTCTATCATCTTTTCCGTTCATACTAAAAACAAATTGATACAATCTTCTCTCGTTATGTTCCTGATCCCATTGGGCGATAATTTGATACACTCGCTTCATAAGATGCGGTTTTCTACTTTGTTCAAGACTATGTATAATAGCCTCTTGCAACTCAGGCTCACGTTTTTCGCGTTTTAATCGGTTAAGAATTGCCTCCGCTTGAGTATTATACTTCAGTTTGTAATCATAGTACATATTTTTAACAAGATTTAAATCAAGCTCTTTATCAAACGTTTTTGCATTTTTAAGAACTCCTTCACTGTATAAGTAAATCATCGTCATAAGACATTTATGGCATCGAGAACAATTATATTTACCTTTAATATTTTGCGTACAAACGCGAAGATACGTAAGGGCAAGTGGGGATTTAGCGATAACATGATGAATTTTTTCAGATCGGTTATATTCACCACCGACACTATCAACAGAAAGCGTTTCGGTAGACCACAATTTATTTACATGTGGGTGAGTTCCATAAGGAAAAAGCTCGTCATTTTTAACCGCGTCAGAAATAAATACCTGTTTTAATCCGCTTCGCAGTACCAATGCAATAGCAGCGAGAGCACCACCATGAGAAAATTCCCAAATTAGGCGCTGTTCAACTATTTTTCCGATATTGGTTTCAAGAATAACCGGAACAACTTTCTCAGCTTTTGCAATTTTTTCTATTGTCTTGGTAACATCTTTGAAGAAAGACGTATTTTCAAGAGGAATATCAAATCCATGAACCAAAATAAGATGCGTAATTTTATCTTTGGTAGGCTTCTTTTTGAGATAGGTATAAAAAGAGTCCACTCCTGCTGTAAAGAATTCTCCCGTATATTTTGCTTTATAGTGATCTTTAGATATGTCGCGAGTTCGAATTTTGATTTTAGAAAGTCCAATTTGCCATTTTTTGACAAGATTCATTATTGTACTGGCATTCTGGAGAAATTTTTCAGAGACAGTACCATCTACATAAATATTTTCCTGTGTTTTCATACAAGGAAAAAGAACTGCAGCAAGAAACGGAGTTGCATCATTTGCAATTAAGGACTCATGAATTGCTGGAATTTTGATATACGCTCTTTGTACTGCTTTTCCGCGAAACGCAATATCTGCTGACAGCGTTATATCGTTGGCATTTGTTGCTTTTTGAATATTTGAAATAACCATAAGCTGGCCTATAGTAGCATTTTTGAACCTAAAAGTCAATAATGTAAAACTTGACAGATATAATAAATGTGTTATAATTCGATTAGCTAATAGTTAGACTATCTAAGTAAATATGACTGATACACTAGCAACAAAATTTATAGAAATCATGTTTAAGACTTCACGTATCTTTCGTGAGCGAATGCATTATTCATCTCAGATTGCGCATTTGAGTTTTTTACAAATACAAACACTTACGTATCTCAAGCTGCATACCAACGCACAAATGAGTGAAATTGCAGAACATTTACATATAGAATTACCTTCGGCGACCAGTTTACTCAACAAATTAGTTGCGTTACAATTAGTACAGAGGCAGCAAGACGAAAAAGATAGAAGGCTTGTTCGGATTGCTTTGACTGAGGAAGGAAATGCAATCTTAACAATTGCAAAGAAAGAGAAAGAAGCACACGTTAAACAAATGCTTTCGTATTTAACTGATGAAGAACGACATGAACTTTTGCGGTTAATGGAGAAATTACATGAGCGTATTGAAAAAGATTATGAAGCTTAAAAAAATCATCGCTGCTGGAATTTTTGCTGTGCTTTTAATTGAGGGAATAATCTTTCTCTTTGTTCAGTCACAGCCTAATGCCAAAGCCAATCAAAATGGTTCGGAATCTGCCGCAGTAAAAAATATAGACTCAAGCATCGTCGTTCAAGGCACAGTTACTGCACAAGACCAAGCAACACTTCATTTCCAAACAGCAGGAAAACTTGTATCAGTTCCCCTTAAAGAGGGCGATAAAGTAACTGAAGGACAAACGATTGCACAATTAGATACATATGCTTTACAAAGACAACTTCAGGAAGCCTTGAATACCTATAAATCAACTCGAAATTCATTCGATCAAACCCAACAGGATAGTCAGAATAATAATTTACAAACAGAGCAAAGTACTGCTTTAAATAAAGCTGGAGCTGGAATGGTTGCTCCATACCCATATGGCTCAAACGCAACTTCAAATAGTTATATTGATCAAGTGGTACAAAGAATGGTCAGCACAAGTCAAGCAGGGTTGGATACATCTGTTGCAAATGTAGAAATCGCTAATTATGCAATACAAATGGCCACATTAACATCACCTCTTACTGGAGTTGTAACGCATGAAGATGTTGATGTAGCAGGACAAAATATAACACCTACCACGTCATTTGTTGTTGCTGATCCGACTAGCAAAATTTTTCGAGCAAATGTCCCCGCAAGTTATGTTGACTATCTCACTGAGGGCATGACTGCGAGTGTTATGCTTGATGGATCGCAGAACAAAATCAATGGAACCATTGTAAAAATTTATCCCTCCAAAATGACGCTTGCTGATGGTGAGTCGGTATATCAGGTAGATATTCAAAGTGATCAGATTGTCAATTCGGGCAAACTTGATCAAGGCGGAACAGCGATTCTTATGACAAATGCTGAAAATCTGACGTTGGTTCCTGCCTGGACTGTGCTTTCCGGAAAATATCTGTGGGTAGAAAATAACGGAAAAATGATTCTCAGAACTGTAACAATTGGAAAAGTACATGGATCAGATACAGAAATTACCGGAGGATTGGAATCAGAAGACAGAGTAATCACCGATCCTAAATTGATTTCGTCTAAAAAATATCCTTTATTATGAAAAAGTTTTTCTCAAAATTTAAAGATAAAAATTTCTTGAAACGAGTCTTTATCGTGCTTGGTATCATTCTTGTGATCGGCTCGGTTATTCTCTATTTAAAACTCTCAAATAGAATATTTATCGATGATTCACTGATTCAAGCACCACTCATCACTATTTCACCAACAACTGGTGGCAAAGTACAGGAAATTGATGTAACAGAAGGTCAAAAAGTGCAAAAAGGAGATCAATTGGCAATTGTGGGCTCAGAGACTATTCGTGCAGCAACTGATGGTATCATCGTCTCAGCGCCGAATATAACAGGCTCTACAACATCAATCCAAACACAGCTTATCCAAATGATAAATCCTGTGGACATGCGTGTTGCCGGAACTTTGGATGAAAATAAGGGATTGAATCAAATTAAAGTCGGCCAAGTTGCCTCATTTACTGTTGATGCATTTCCAGGCAAAACCTATTGGGGTTATGTTGATGAAATTGGACCAACAGCCAAAACAGCACAACTCTCTTTTTCAATCTCAAGCGAACGCCCGACACAGCAATTCGTAGTCTATACTCGATTTGATTCCTCAAAATATCCCGAAATCAAAAACGGTATGTCCGCGAAAATGACGGTTTACACGAAAACTAACTAAATTTTCAATTTTCAATGAATGTTTCAATGTAGCAATTTTCAAACAATAAATCATTGTAAATTGATTGAAAATTATGGCTAAAACGAAAAAGAAAATTCAATCAGCTCCTCAATCTGAGCCCTCTCAAACTTCTGCGGCAGATCAACCTGCTGAGAAACCAAAAGGCTTTACTGGGAATCAATGGGCGATTCTTGGGACACTTATGATTTCTTCATTTTTAGGAAGACTTGATGGCTCTATTGTCAATCTTGCGCTTCCTAAAATTATTCAGGATTTTGGCATCACAGTTAGTGAAGCAAGTTACGTTGCGACAGCATATATTATTGCTAACGCGGTTTTTGTGCCTGTTTTTGGTAAATTGGGAGATTTAATCGGCAGAAAACCTTTATATTTATTTGGTATTATTGGCTTTGTAGTTGCTTCAATGCTGGCAGGACTTGCTTGGAATCTTAACTCGCTTATATTTTTCCGCGTTCTTCAGGCGATTACCGTGTCGATTGACTATCCGATTGCCCTTTCAATTATTGCCTATGAATTTCGTGACCCGCGGCAGCGTATTCAGGCGCAAGGTATATGGTCGGGAATTTTTGCGGCATCAATTGTCTTTGGACCACTTCTGGGAGGACCATTGACCGATATCTTTGGGTGGCGCTCGGTTTTTTATGTTAATGTCCCGATTGGTGCAGTTGGTGCGTTTATGGCTATGAAATATATCCGCGAACCTGTTGAAGAAATTAAAGGCATTAAGCATTTTGATTGGTTTGGAAGTGTGTATTTGGGCATAAGTCTTGCCACGATGGTTTTGGTTTTGGATCAGGGTCAGACCTGGGGTTGGGTAAGTCTTGCAAGTATCATTTGCTACCTTATTTCAGTAGTAACTTTTGGCTTATTTATCTATACCGAACAGCATGAAAAAGAGCCAGTTGTCGATCTCGATTTCTTTAAAATTCCGGCATTTACTGTTGCCAATCTCGCCTCATTCATATCATTCATGGGACTATTTGGAGGAATTTTTCTTCTTCCTATTTTTGCGCAAAATATCCTTGGCTACTCAACAACTAAATCCGGATTCCTCTTTATTCCAATGGCTGTTGCAATTATGGTTGGAGCCCAAGTTGGCGTGCGGCTTTCGTTTCGATTTCAGCCACGATACTTCGTAGCAATCGGCATGTTCTGGGCAGCATTTATTTTTTATCTCTTCTCGGGTATTGATGTCCGCTGGACGTTTTTTGATATGGCATGGCGACTCGGTTTATTCGCATTTGGGATTGGAATAGGCTTTGGACCGTTAACGCAAGCTGCAACGGGGAGTGTTCCTCTTAAAGACGTAGGAGTTGCATCATCTGTATTGGCACTTTCCCGAAACCTTGCAGGAGCCTTTGGTGCAGCGATTTTTGCGACAATTCTATCAAATAGTACGACGCATCATCTCATAACACTTCAGCAAAATTTGGTAATTAACACAACCAATCCTGAAACACTCAAACTCATCCCAGGGCTTATGATATCAAAAGCAAATATAATGGCGTATGGTTCTGTTTTTAAATGGGCTTCATTATTTGTTGTAGGTGGAGGAATTGCAACTCTGTTCTTGCCAGAAATTAAACCTGCAACGGGAAAAATGTCTGCAGCTGTTGAAGCGTAAAAAAAGTGTCACCTTTCAACTTTGGATTTTGTTTCGCTAGAGCTCCTTATACTCCACCAATCCGCCGTTTGGGATGACACTACGTTCAATGTATACCGAAACGTTGTAGCACTTTGTAAAAAATCAGTAATAATTGCGCAAGAACAGCTATGTTAAAATTAGAGTAAACAAACTCTTGCTTTGTAACTTGCGGTATGTTATTTTGTTTTTTTCTATGAAAAACTCATCTACACTTACATATTCTCTTACAGACTGCGGTCAACTCCAAAAATTTATGACGACGGCTTTAATTACAATCGGCGTACCGAAAAAAGACGCACAGATTTGCGCTGAGGTAACAATTGAAGCAAGCAAACGGGGAATTGATTCTCACGGGGTAGAGCGTTTTAAAACATTTTATTATGATCGTGTTCGTGATGGTATACAACAAGCAGTTACTAATTTCGAAATTGTTAAAGAAGGACCAACAACTGCTGTCGTTGATGGGCATAACGGTATGGGTCAAGTTATCGCGACAAAAGCGATGAATCTAGCCATTAAAAAAGCGAAGAAATACGGTATGGGAATGGTAGTAGTACGCAATTCTACCCATTATGGCATTGCAGGGTATTATACGGGACTCGCTGCTCAAAACGATATGATCGGCATATCAGGAACCAATACCCGCCCAGCAGTTGCACCGACTAATGGCGTTGAAAATATGTTGGGAACCAATCCGATTTCTTTTAGTATGCCAACAGATGAAGCTTTTCCTTTTACCATGGATGCATCAACCTCTCTGGCGCAGCGCGGCAAAATAGAATTATATGCACGATTAGGCAAAAAAATTCCTATCGGGTGGGTGATTGATGAAAACGGAAAAATGGTAACTGATCCAAATGAAGCATTGGATGGATTAATAAAAGGCAAAGCAGCCCTCACACCAATGGGTGGAATAGATAGTGGACATAAAGGCTATGGTTTCTCAACAGTTGTTGAAATTTTATCCGCATCACTGCAGCAGGGAAGTTATCTAAAAATGTTGACGGGAATCGAAAATGGTAAAAAAGTTCCGTTCCGTATTGGTCATTTTTTCATGGCTATTTCTATTGCAAACTTTACCGAGCCGCACCTCTTTAAAAAAACTACAGGTGATATTCTCAGATCGTTACGAGCCTCTAAAAAAATACCCGGAAAAGAAAGAATCTATACTGCTGGAGAGTTAGAATATGAAACATTCCAGCAACGAATAGAAAAAGGAATTCCGGTAAATAAAACGTTACAAAAAGAATTATTGCATATTCAAAAAGAACAAAAGTTAACTCAATTTACCTTTCCCTTTGCTTAATTAATTTTCATTAACTTTTGTTGCTTCAAGAATTTAGTATGACCGCATAAATCCCATTTCTATTGTTATAGGTCTATAAGTGGAGTATAATAGTAGCTTGAAAGGTACTTTATATATACTTTATGGCAGTAGAGCGCACAGAACTTAATCCATATGCTACTAACGCAACACCAATAGTTATTGGTAAATTTAATCCAAAACAACATACTGGACGCTATTACACTTTACTTAGAGCTGAAAATATGCTCAGAGCCGATGTTGGAGCTAATTATTATCTTCATGATGTAGATCCTAGTACTATTTTTGTAGCATCACGAGTGAACGGACCTAATCGACTTCAACCTGTAGGATTTGCAGAGAGTAGTGGTACACCCAGAATGTTAAGGGGAGTTGTCGTCGATAACTTTTTCAGAGGAGGCGTAATTGGTAAACAGTTAGTATATGCAACAATTTATGAAGCAGAGTCACAAATGAAAAACCGAGAAGAACTTCAGATTGATTTACCCTTAGACAATGAATCTTTACATGCTGCAATCAGTCAAAACGGTTTGGCTAATTTCTATGAATCTCTTGGATTTGTACCAGAATATGCAGTTTTAGGTATGAAAGCTGATACATCACCATATCTGAAAGATCCACCGGATATAGCAGTAAGTCAAGCATTCAGAGACATTTATGCACGAACACACGTACATGCGAGATCTAGTCATAGTTATTTTACTGATGTTCCAAGTCTAGATCGCACACTGCGAGAATCAGGGCTGGATCCTACCAAAGAACGTAAAAAAAGTCAGGAAAGAAATTCTCAAATGCCAGTATGCAATACAATTTGGGAAAAGCCAAGATTTGAAGATATAAATAGACGTTGGGTCAATGTAGCTAACCAACGGCAATATATACGTTGGTTGAAACTCGAAACTGCACCGTATACAGAAACGCCATATCCAAAGCAAATTTCTCCTGAGGGTTTATATGCAGTTTATAGTAGAGATACTGGAGCGGTAATCCCGCTTGAAATTGCAAATAACGGAGGCGAATTAGTTGTAATTCAAAATCCAGAGACAGATGCAGCTGTAAAAACCCATTTATTACAAAGCGCCGTCTTTTTTCGCAACCAACCTGTGGTCCGTTTTTAACTTGTTTTTATTTCAGCCATTTATTCTTAAGAAGATTAAATTTCCCTTCTCCAATTGCCTCACGGATTTCCTTCATTCGAGTGGTAATATAGTACAAATTGTGATAGGTTCCCAATTCAAATGCTAATATCTCGTTTGTTGTGTACAAATGATGTAAATATGCTCTGGTAAAAGTTTGACAGACATAACATTCACATCCCGGATCTATTGGCTCAGGATCGGTTTGAAATTTGCTGTTGGTAATATGAAAAACGAAATTATTTTTTCTATTCCCGCCATTTTTCGGTGATATGAACAAACTGCCATGTCTCGCACGACGCGTTGGTGCCACACAATCAAAAAAATCTATCCCTCGTGAAACAGCCTCAAATAAATCTTCAACTTCACCAATTCCTAACAAATGTCTCGGCTTTTCTTCATCAAAATAGGGGACACACGCTGAGACCATTTGGAATAACACCTCTTTTGAAGAATAAGCGCCTCCAATTGAGACAGCATCGAAATATTTGTTAGTAAATTCAGCAGAAAACCTACGCAATTCATCAAATCTTCCCCCATGCACGATACCATACATTAATTGATCTTTTCTTTTTTGTGCTTTAATACTCGTTATTGCCCACCGGCAAGTCCGCTCAAGTGACAGTTTGGTCGTTTCATAATCCCACACGGGGGATTCATGATCATCAAACGCTACTATCAGATCCGCACCCAGTTGCTCTTGAATTCTAATTGAGACTTCCGAATCAAACCATTCTTTATTGCCGTTCAAATGGGAAAAAAACCATACGCCATCATCATTAACGAGTGCGCTTTTTAATTTTCGTTTTTGTTTTTCTTCGGTTGTTTTGGTTATTGATGAAAGAAGCGGCATCGTCTCAGCGGTTGAAATGAAAACGGATTTAGTGAATTTGTTAAGCTTTCGGCCTGTTGCATCCTGTATGACATGCTGTTTTTGCGCAACTCCTAATGAAAATACCTGATAACCTCCGCTGTCAGTCATTGTCGGTCCATCCCAGCCCATAAATTTTCCAAGACCTCCCATTTTCGCGATGACTTTTTCATTCGGCCTGAGATGCAGATGATACGTATTGGAAAGCACAATTTGTACTCCCATTTCCTTAAGCGCTTTCGGGCTTAATGCTTTAACACTCGCAAGGGTTCCAACAGGAACAAATGCTGGAGTTTTAATTAGTCCATGAGGAGTTGAGAGCTCTGCAAGTCTTGAGTTTGATTTCTTATCTTTTTGTAAAATTTTGAATGTAAAAGGGGAAGGTGAACTCATTCGTGTGACTGTAAGTATAGCATAGGTTTCGCACTTGTTGCTGAGTTATGAAACAGGTATAATAGTTGCTTATGCCAACAAAAAAAACGAGCAAAAACGCAATCACCACTAACCAAGACGCTTCACCTAAACAATTTCATTATTTAGATCTCATAACGGGTATCTTTGTCGCAATTCTTCTCATCTCAAATGTCGCTTCTTCCAAAATTACCGTACTGGGACCCTTGACACTTGATGCAGGAACAATCCTTTTTCCTTTCTCATATATTTTCGGAGACATACTTACTGAAGTATATGGGTATGGAAAAGATCGTAAAATAATTTGGATTGGCGTGGTAACAAATTTACTTATGGCAATCATTTTTATGATTGTTGGCGCATTACCATCAGCACCGGATTGGCATAATCAACATGCCTATGATGTGATACTTGGGCTTACTCCACGAATTGTTCTTGCAAGTATTACAGCATATTTTGTCGGTGAATTTGCAAATTCCTTTACCATGGCAAAAATGAAGATTTTTACAAAGGGAAAATATCTTTGGACGCGAACTGTTGGGTCAACCCTTATCGGTGAGCTTTTTGATACATTACTTTTTATTACCATTGCCTTTTATGGAGTATTTCCGACACAAGTTCTAATTTCACTCTTGATTTCAAATTATATTTTCAAAGTTGGTGTTGAAGTGGTCTTTACACCAATTACCTATCTTGTTGTAAACTTTCTTAAAAAGGTTGAACATGAAGATTATTATGATTTCAAAACCAATTTCAACCCTTTTGTTTTTCGAAATAAAAAAGTATAAAATACTAACACTAGAGATTTCTTATGCCAACAAATAAATCTGATTTAGAAAATTTAACAAAACTGGGAAAAGATCGAGTAAAACCCGAAAGAAGTTTGGAAGTTTTTCCCAACCACGCACCAGGCAAAATTACCGTAACGCTTAACTGCAAAGAATTCACCTGTCTTTGTCCAGTTACCGGACAGCCTGATTACGCACAAATAGATATTGTTTACGTTCCAGACCAACATGTGGTTGAATCAAAATCAATGAAACTGTATTTGGAAACATATAGAAATGTAGGCGTCTTTCATGAACATTTAGCAGTGGATATCGCACAAGATTTTATCAAATATGTAAAACCACTCTCAATTGATGTCATTGTCCATTTTAATATCCGAGGAGGGATAGAAATCAGCGCAGATTATCACTGGGATAAAGAAGAATAACTTGGTTAATTTCCTTTGGCTCTACTTTGCTTTTTTTTGTCTTTTTATCATTTTTTTCATTTCACTTCTGGCTCTTCCTCTAGCAAGTCTACCAGTGAGAGAATCAAATAATACATATGCTGACGCTGCTCCACTTTTTGCAATAATAAGAGCATAGATCAGAGGCTCTAGAGGAATACCATCAATATTTCCTTCTTTTATTTTGGATACTATGCCATGGCTATGTGGTTTCTTTTCAAGAATAGCTGAATATTCAATTCCTCTTTTTGGACTAACTATAGCATCCACTTGCCGTGCTTCTGGACCTAAAGTAGACTTACTTGAACCGCTAAATTCTTCAATAACTTGATTGGGTGTAATATGATGTGATCGAGCTATAACCTCAACAGTTTGTTCTTCTCCTGGATTGAGGGTTCTATCAATTCCAACTGTATCGATACTTGAGGCTCTAACATTGATACCAGGTGTATTATGAAGTACTTTTACTAAGGCTTTTTTCCCATCGGCTGCGCGCTCTCTTGCTAAATGAGTATCTCCATTATTTTCTTGAGTCAAATCTTGGTGAGGATTTGCAGTTTCTGGACTTGATGAACCTATAACGGTTACGCTTTTTATTGTATCTCCATCTTTTACAGCAAATTTCTTTAGTCTGTTTACAAATGCGGTAGCAGCTGGAGTATCTGCACGTACATTTGCTGCTCTTTGTGCAGGTGATAGTTCAAAAGTCCTAGAATAAGAATTAGTACTTGTTGATCTTGCTTGGTCAGGAGCACCCACGTTTTCAGTAATCGTCTGAGTAATACCATTGCTTTTACTGCCCGTATCCTGATTTTGAGCATGACCTAGGACAAAATTAAGCCCTAAACCAGCAACAAGTGCACCGGGTAATAAACCTAACACAAGTCTTCCTCTTCTCCCTTTTGCTTGTCTATAATCTTCAACTCTTCGAGCATCCGCAGCACCTGGTAATCCCTTATCTCGCCATGTAACGGCTGCAGATACTCTATCTGTTGCTCCTTCGAGTTCGCTTTGTTGTGTCGGTCGTTCTGCTGCTCTTTTAGCATCACGTTCAGATGTATCTGCACCTTGGCTTCTTAGTCTTGCATATAGTTGATCAAACCTACTATCTACAGCAATTATCGATCTTGTTCCTTGCGCATCAATTTGAGCGAGTTGTATCATGTTTTCCCTTGTTCGAGCATCAGATAGATCACGCTCTGTCATTCGTCCTAATCGTCGGGGACGAGTTGTTGCCACAGCATGTACGACGGGGTTAACTCCTTCAGGAACGAATGGTTTAAGTCTAGCCAGTAACGCACTTGTACGTGCAACTGGTTCTGCAACTTCTGCTCGTGGTGGCATAATCTAGGAATTATACTATAAAAAAACGCAATTGTAAAGCTTATAGTATTTATATCTTTTCAAATAACTACTTTTATTGTATACTGAATGTATCTTAATAAATTATTGAGTATGCTACGAAACACTCCATTTCTCTTATTTGACGGCAATTGTGCTGAGGCGATGACGTTTTACCAAAAATGTCTTGGTGGTGAATTATCCATGACCAAACTTGGAGATACTCCTATGAATAATATGTTTCCAAAAGAAAAATGGGAGAGACTCATTAATGCCAATCTCAAGAGCGGCAATATTGAAATCTCAGCAACGGATTGGATGGCATCTCCCGCGTATAATCCAACACAAGGAAATACAACAGCAATCTTTGTGATCGGTGAAGGATATGATGAGTTAAAGTCAGTATTTGACAAACTTTCAGAAGGGATAAATAAAGAAGAGCAGGGAAGTCGATTTCAGGAGTTGCACGAATTGCCTTTTGGTATGTACGGGCAATTTACCGACAAATTCGGAGTAAACTGGATATTCAAAGGTGACAAAAAAGAATAACGTATCTTCACATTATCGATGAAAAAGTCCTGAGAAAAAATTCGTGATATTTCCCCATAGTGACATCGATTGACGAGGTTTTTGTGTGATAGGTGCTGTATAAGATTGCTTGGCAGGAATAAATTTCATATGTAACTTTTGAGCAACCGGTGCTGCCAAACCCGTATCCGGAGCTCCCGGAAGTGAAACCCCATAATGATCACTGACGAAATACGCTGTTTTTTGATACCAACTGGTGACGGTTGATTGAATGAGTGGTGCTTGTTGATATTGATAATATTTTTTAAGTTTATTAGAAAATCGTGACTGGGTAAGTACGGTTATGGTATTACTCCAAGGACCCGGTTGACACCCATTCCCGCCACGAACTTTAAACGTGTACACAGAACTTGGTGAAAGTTCACGAACGGTATAATAAATTGCTCCTGTTGAATGTCCTGTTGAGAACTGAGCGCTATACCCTTCACTGTTTGATCCATTACCAAAAGCAATATAAAATCTGTCATAGGGATCACCAGGTGGAGAGAAATAAAGCGTAGCATAGTTACTTGACACATCTACTTCAAATAAATCTGGCGCGGCAATTGGAGCCCGGCTAGTGCAGGAATTTGAAGTCGAACTGCTTGCACCCCCGCTACTACCACCACCGCCTGATGATGAGCTTGATGAGTTGGATAACGTGTATGAGGCTGATGGCAGTGTAGTATCCCAAACGCTGGTTCCAAGATTGTTATCGATATCTGAGGTGCCGTCCAAAGTAATAGTTCCGGTACCTGTTGCCAAAACAGTAAATGAGACAGTTGCAACCGATTGAATACCGCTGACAGTTGCTGAAGAAGCGCATGCTAGACTGACAGTTCCACCACCACCTGAATTATCAGCACAAATCGTAAAAGGCCCTGTAAGAGAGGTACTTTGATATTGCAATATCGTTGGATCATACGTGAGATCAGATTCAACTGCTTGCACATTGTCACCTATGGTACTGGTCTCTGAAATTGCAAATTGGATCGTGTCACCAACATTGTAAGTGCCTGTTGCCGGGGAAAAAGAGAAAAATGCATCACCAGCTGCAAAGGTTGTTTGCGGTAAGAACAGACTGAGTAGTATAACGGTAAAACTAAACACTATGCCTTGTCGAATGATTTTTTGTAATGTATATTTATTCATATCTTTTATCTGAACCATTTCCAATTTTCTGCCATGACACTCAAATCGTTATCGCCAATTGTATTTCCACCGGTAATATTTCCATGAAAATAGTTATTATCTGCTTGTCCCCAATGAGCACCCATGATTGCAAGATCTGAAAGATTGACGGTCCCGTCATTATTCAAATCAGCATTATCAATAGTTACTGTTGCAGAGTCAGTTGCTGCGTTGTCACCGTTATCAATTCCTTGAATAGCTAAGGTATATTGTCCGTTAGGATAATTAGTGGTATCTATATAATGATTAACCTGTGTTGATGATGAAGTTGCAATCGATGAAACAGGAAAATCGTCTAAGAGCACATCAGTGTCAATGCCTCCTGCATTTCTTGAATCTACATATGCCTGGACAGTACTATTTGTGCTGTGAATATTCAGTTCTGCAGAAGGTGTTGCGAGTGTTACCGCAAGAGGATTATATGTTGAAGTAGTGTCTTGTTGCCATTTACCCTGCCAATCCCCGAAATTTAACAATCCGCAATCAGCAGCGGTCATGCTATGACCTGTGGTGGAATCGCTTGGCATAAATATGCCTCCTCCACCGCAATTTCCATAAATATACACATCACTCCATCCCCAGGGGCCGGTGTAGGTATTATTTGACCAGGTATTATTAAAAGGTGCTTCTCCATTCCCTGCTGGCGCACCAGGAGGTGATGCTAAGGCATTTAAGTCATGCAGGGGGTCTGAGGAACATCCAGGATCCCACGAAGGACACGAACTAAAAAAGGTGTTACTCATAAACGCATTGGATTCTATCTCATCATTGAAAGGATACGTGCTATACACTTGATACGCCATAAAATTCGTCCCGCATGAATCACTTTCATCAGTTGGAATTGCACAATTAGTTGTCGTCCCGCCACCGGTCAGAGGAGCAGTGTGAGCGATATAAGAAGGTTGGAAGAAAAATATATTATTATCAACCAAAACATTTTTTGATTGCCATTGACAGCCATCATAATAGGAAACGCCTCCAGGGGATACGGGGCTCGTTGGTGTTGCACCAGCTGTTGCATAGAGCTGGCAGGTTCCTGCATTGGTTACTGTTGTTCCGCTTGCGATATCTGAGCCTAAATGCGGCGTTATTGAAAGAACACATTGGTTGGCATAACAGGCTTCACTCGTCACTTTATACGGTTGTACTGATTCAATAGGTCCGGCAAGTGTTCCTCCTCCTCTTTCAAAATTTACACCGGTAAATGTAGTACCTGTTTTACCTGAATAGGATAAGATAGCGCCTGTGAAACTCCCCCCTCCATCTGACCAGGCACGCGATGTACCAACCCGAATTTCACCCGACGTGGGAAAACCTGTTGTTGAAGTTACGTTAATTGTTCCAGAGCCGTTAAATGTTGTCAC
This sequence comes from uncultured Gammaproteobacteria bacterium, assembly GCA_964540055.1. Classification (GTDB taxonomy): domain Bacteria; phylum Patescibacteriota; class Microgenomatia; order Levybacterales; family UBA12049; genus JACDET01. The sequence continues at coordinate 26,030 of CAZILC010000013.1, forward strand.
ATCTGTTGCGTCAGAGGTAACGGTATCTATCGGATCACTGAATCCAATTTGATCATTTGTAGCAATTGAGCCAAAAACTTCTATGGTCGCACTCCCCGATGCAGCATTAACGCCAACAGTTGTGGTAAATCCATGATCTGTGTCACCCTGATGGGAAAAATAATATTGCCCAGCAACATTCGTTAGGGAAGAATTCGGAAAACCGCCAGAACAATACCCTGCATCATCTGGCCAACCTTCACCACTATTTTCACACGTTCGGGCACCAGCCTGCCAAATATTTATTCCCAACCAGGAATTAATAAATTGATTATTGTCGATTGCAATGGTATTTTCGTAACGACTATTGGGAACAAAAATGCCTCCTGATGAATTGATATTTACAGAGCCGTCACAATTAGTTCCACAGCCGCCTGAGCCACTACCCCAACCTGAATCCAGAAAAAGATTGTCAGTTATCGTTAAATTAAAACCGGTCTCACTATGAATTGACGTACCGACATTTTTATAAAAATAGTTGCCTTGTACTAATGATCCTGTATTGCCATTATCAAACCAAATAGGCGAACCACCTCCATGGGAAATATTTACAAATGCATTGTCTACAATATCTGCATTCAGCGTTCCCCACCATTTACCCCCTCCCGAACAACCACATCCGGGATCGTCCTGGTAATTTGAATCATAAATCTCGTTAAAATCAAATTTGTTATTTTTCCCAAAGATATTGACGCCATAATCTCCCATTTTTGATAGGCAATTATATTCAACAACACCTTCATCGCCTCCATAAATAGCAACACCCCACCCAGGACCTTTTGAATTTCCATCATGTATATTGTTGTGTTCTATTGTCCAGCCTGCTCCTGTATAGATAGTACCTGTCGTATTATGCTGATCATTATTGATATCAAGATATTCTACTGTTACATTACCTGCTGGAATGTTGTAATATACAGGCGTGTTCACTGCTACTGCTTTATCTAACCCCGCAATACCAATGGTATATCCTGACTGGTTTCCTGAAACTGAGGTAATCACATAATTATCATCACCAATGACAATATTTCCGTATTTAATAAGGGGAATAGTTGAACTTCCCAAGGTTATAGTAGTATCGCCTTGATTGGCAGGGGATGCAACCAATGCAAGAGGTTGTGATTGATTTGCCCACACGGCACTTCCTGATGCTTCATTGCTAGCCAAATTTGAACCTATTGTCATTGTTGTTGTTCCGCCTCCTCCGGTTAATTGTTTGGTTGTCCCATCTGAAAAGGTAATATACTGTATAAAACCTGGTATGACACTTGTTAGATGAATTGTCGATGTACCAGCGGATGCAGTGGCAGAAAGAGTACTTGATCCGCCAGAATAATAATAGGTACCGTTTCCTGAATCAATTCCTCCAGCTTGTGTATTATCATTAAACGTAGGTTCCGGAAAACCAGGTGATGATCCACCGATAAACTCATCACCACTAATAGAGGGCAAGGCAAGTGCACCATACGATCCTCCCTCAAAGTAATAGAGAAGGGGAGTTTCGGGGAAATTAAACGCCTGAGCATCAATCAATGTACTATCAGGTGCAAAAATAATTGCTGCAGGAGTACTTGGATCCTCATTTGCTATGTAATCGGGGAGTGGTGGTAAAGTTGCACCATATCCAGGAAGCGCTTCATACTCAGAAACTGTATAGGTATGTTCGCCGGTCGCTAATGCGTTATAGGTCCATGGACTTGTCAAATATTGATCTGGCAAATCACATATCATATAGTCTTGTCCCGGGACATGGGTATATGCCTGAGTAACCGGAGGATTAAAAAAATTGCTGATGAAGATGCCAATGATACCTACAATGCTTGCGTACAATCGGATGTTTTTTCTAGCTGTTATCATGGTTGGTAACAAGTGCTTCACCCGATTGACTCAAACGCAAAATAACCCGAATACGAAAGATATCGAGTTTTTGTGTTTTTAACAGACTGGGCGAAGCTGTTAAAATCTATAAATTCTTTATTAATATTAGTGTATAAAGTTTCTCAACCTAAAACAAGATGAGTTTTATTTATTAATTCATTAGATATATACATACTGGAACAAGTAGCGTAGGTTACTGTAAACGACATTTTATAAAAAACTAAAACCGATAGCTGAAGTTTTATACAAGTGACAAAAAACACAATTTCTATACTTTGATATATTTCTATTACAAACCAGTTTTATGGCCAAAACGAGGCTAATTTTTGAATATAATTTGGTACTTGACAAAGTATTCTGAGAAAATCTATAGTTAATGTAGAGTTAAGATTTAAAAACTCTAAAAAATAAAACTATGAAAAACCTGTCCAAAGAATTTGTTAAAATAAACCAAGAAGGTTTCACCCTCATCGAACTTTTAATCGTAATAGTCATTATATCAGCATTAGCAGTAACTGTCTTCACAACATTAAATCCAATTAAAAGAATTAAAGATGCACATGATTCACGAAGAGCAACAGATGTAGAAACAATTCTTAGCGCAATTCATTCTTATATAGCTGATAATAGTGGAAGTCTCCCAGCTGCGTTGGCAACTGCTGCATCTAATCCTGCAAATACATATGTAATTGGGACATGTGCGACATGTAATACTCAGGCAGGTTTAATAACAGGTACAAATAATTATTCTCCAGCGGCTGGTACTATTGGATTTCAATGTGCAGCCGTAAATAACGTTCAAGTTGCTCCTATAAATTCAGGTACTTTGCAAACACAATTGGCAAGTTATTTAAAACAGTTACCTAATGATCCACTTTATTCAGCTGGCGGTACAACAACCTGGAATTCAACTGGATATGCAATCAATATAGCTGCAGGGAATATCATAACTATAAGTGCCTGCTTCCCAGAAGATATAGCTACGGGTCTAAGTGACATACAACAATCAAGATAAAAAGTGATAAGTCACAAATCTTCTAAGTCTCCTGTAATTATTCAGAAATTATTATTACAACTTATAATAATATTATTACTCCTATTTATTGCACCAAAAGTTCATGCATCCTCAGGGTGGCAAATGCAGGAATTGTGGCACACTCCAGTTCAAAGTCCAAGTCAACTAGGGCTAATAGGTGGAAATTGTGATGGAGAATTTAATGCAAGTGATTTAACATATTCATCAAATAACATATATGGTACATTTATGTATCGAGGAATTTGTAGCAATCAACCTCCTAATTTGACTTATGGATTTAATTCTACAACAGGTAACGCAACTTGGAGACAGAATGAAGATCTAGGTTGGCAAGCGCCACTAGTTGCAGATGGAATTGCAGTTATTCAATATGCAAGTAAATGGACCGGAAGTGTACATTTATATGGATACAATGCTATAAATGATCAAATACCCGTTTTATGGGACGCATTAGGAAGGGAAGCAACAATTGATAATAACGGAAACGTCTTTACACAACTTGGAAATAATATAAATTCCGGTCCGGCTGGAAGTATAGCCAGTTATAATTTACAAAGCGGTCAAGTAAATTGGCAATATGATAATGCTTGTAACACAGATAATAATCCAAAAATAGAAGTGTATAATGGGGTGGTATATTATATTGGATGTAGTAATAATGATGGTACTTATGCAATACAGGCTCGAGATACTACAAATGGCAATCTGATTTGGTCAAATAAAATTGACAGCTCTTTTAGTACTTACGGAATCCTTGGACTTGTACCCAGTTCAAATTCTACACTCATTAGCAACGGATCAATTTATACGGTAACCAGTAATACTGATGGTACAAATAATCCTACTATTTCTTCATTCAAAACAAGTGATGGCACAAAAAATTGGTCAGAATCTCTTTCTGATACTCCATCATCTGGGTGCGCTTGTACATTTATCGGGCAAATTATTGCGGCTCCAACAATAGTATATGTACTTGAAGATATTAATTATAATCAATCATCTTCAACCTTACCAACCGTTGATATCTATGCTCTTGACGCCTCAACAGGGAATGAACATTGGCACAAATCAATAAATGTAAATATAAATGTTGCAAATTTACCTAATACAGGAAATAGTAATTATCACGGGACTTTAGTAAATGGCGTTTTGTATTTCAATTTTGGCAGTACAATTTATGCATTTGATGCAGCAAGCGGGAATCAGTTAATGATGGATGATACAATTGCGGTTAATTCCAATAGGCAACCGATCTCAACGCCGCTGGTAGTGGGGAACAATTTGTATATGTCAGGAAAAGGTGAGAATGGACAGTTCACGTTATTTGCCTACAAAATATTGAACAACGCACCCACACCAACTCCAACTCCACCCAAACGGCAGATTGTCTTTGTTCATGGAGTGAAATCCTCTTTTAGAGATATTAAATTTGGTACAGGTGGGTTTAAATCTCTTTTAGTAGATAATATTGGACTCCCGGGTAATGGATATACTGTAAATTTTTTCTCATATTATCAAGATAAAGGTTATTTCAATCCTACTACTAATCTGTGTAACAATTTTGATCCTATGCCAACACCGGATGAAAATACCGGAATATTATATGTTCCAACACCTGGTGCCAACAATCGTGTTATCGATCAAAACACCTGTGATAGTCAAAGTGCGGCTGCATATAATGCAACAAAGCTTGATGATGAACTATCAGGCTACACTTCTCCAGTTGCTATTATCAATTACTCCATGGGTGCAACTATTACACGCGGATGGTTAACACTTGCACAAAAAAAACAAAACGACCCAACTTTAAATAAAGTAGATACTATAATTTCAATTCAGGGAGCGCAACAAGGATCATACCTCGCTCAAAATAATTTGCCTTTAGTTAACGCAACTGAATGGTCAGCTCCTATTTGGGATCTAATTAAAGCTGCAACATTTTTTAATGGAGGCTTTGATCTTTCAAGACCAGCAGCATCAGATTTAACTCCAGAGTCACCGTGGTATGCGACAGCTAACACGACAGATGTACCCGGAAATCTACATTATTTTAATTTTTACAGTAATATTCAACTCAATCCGGTACCACAATTTCTAACAAAAAATCTGCAACCTCTGCAAACAGTATCAGTAGGTGATGGTGCGCTCTTACCAGGAGATCCAAATCCTGTAGGATTTTCAATATTTGGAGGAGCTCGTTTTCTACCTGGTGGTACACAAACAAAAGACAAACATGAATATCAGCTTCAAAGTATTCACGATGTTAAACTTGGTGAAATATTATACAAAATTATTTATCAAAAAAATCCGATACAAACTGCCGAAGCTATTTATACTGATCCTATCAATCATCTAAATTTAAATAACAACTTAGCCTCTTCTTCAGCCAATATTACTTCATGTAAAAGTCCATATAATACAATAACGGTGCAAGATGAAATAATTAATATATTAAATGATCCTGCTCATGCATGTGATTAATAAAAACCTATGAAAAAAAAGAATCATTTAACAAACGCTATATACTTTATAAAATCTCATATCAAGCTACTGACTTTATCTCTAATAATAATTATTTGTATCTTTTTAATGTTATTATTTATTTGGAACCGTATAGCATATGATGAACAAGGGTTACCAAAAATCCTAATTAATGAAGGTCCATACATACGATGGCCCCTTGTCAGCTATAAATTTGTAAAATCTCGTCCGGATGCAAAATTGTATTACCCAAATGGCAAAGTATACTCTCAATTTGGTGGAGATCAAGTTCAAACCGATGAAGGACTTGGTGTAGCTTTTACAGGATCGATAATGACTACTACTGACCCACCTGTAAAAGTATATCAATGGTATCATGAACAATTAATTAAACGCGGTTGGCATGAGAATCAATTACTAGAACATGCAAAAGCAGATACGCAATTATCCGTTAATGATTATGAGAAAGGAAAAAGAGAGATATTTGAGGTAGCAATTGATAATCCAAAAACATTAGGAATGACAATAGGAAGTAAAGTACCTAATTATGAGACGATTTTTGAATTTAGTTATATGATCAGGTAACTATGAAAAAATATATTACTAAAACAAAATTATTTATTCGAAAAAATTATTTGGCAGGAATTGCGCTGATTTTATTGATATTGCCGTTTATAACGGTAATCGTGAACTCTAAAGCTGGTAATTCAAATGAGAATGCACATGCTCAAACATTGCAACCTACAATTTCAATACCTGAACCGGTAATTTTTCGTGACGCAAAAACAAATGCTGTTTTATCAATTCAGCTTGCTCAAGGACTTCCGATGACCGGACAATTTACTTTTTTTGTCCCGCAAAAGGGCTACTATAGCGGAACGATACCACTCAATTTTAGTGGTCAGCAAATCGTGCATCCACAAGGACAAATTTCGGGTAAATTTTCACCACCACAAGGGGGAGTTCCGGTTGCATCATCACTTAAGATGGAAGGGGAGATAAATACCAAACAAAACATGGCATCAATCAATATCTGGGTCGATGGGACGAAATATCAATTACAAACTGCAACATTTGACACCACTCAGGCAACAATTGTGGCAAAACAAACAGTTACCTATACAGCCGCACATAACTGGACAGGCGTTTATAGTCTGTTTTCTCCTGACATCCAGACTACCACATCTCAAGCACAATTTACTCAATTAATGAACGATACAAGTTCAGGGACAATTGTATCTGCCAGTTTGAACGGAACAGGTGAAGTAAAAAATGTCGGCGGATATTCCTATTTTGCTCAGCCAATAACGGTAATGATGAAAAAACCTGATGGAACGACTTCAACCTATCACAGCAATGAATATTTTGTGTTTGAACAGGAATCATGGCGGCTTTTGACAACTGATACTCCCACTCAATAACACATCAGATACTTTGCAAACCTCGAGCATTGTAGTATACAATGAATATATGAGGCTCACTAATAAATTCCTTCTAATTATGGTCTTAGGCCTTATAGGCACAGTCCTGGGAGTTTATTTTCTAGGCTACATTAGTGGTAATATCAGACAAAATGACTTCGCCATATTTACCATAATTATTCCATTTACCGTTTTTATTGATAGTATTTTACTCTTTCTTATATTACAGATTATTAAACCACTGGACGAACTTACTAAAAAATCCAAAGAAATCGCGCAGGGGGATTTGAGCAAACGTATCCAAATTACATCTCACGACGAATTAGGCGAACTTGGTAATGCCTTCAATGATATGGCACAAAAACTTCAGCAAATGAAACAAGGCTTGGAAGACACCGTCAAAAATAAGACAGCCGAGCTTGAAGAAAATGTCGAAGAATTAAAGGTCCAACAAGCAAAAGATGAAGCTATCTTTAAGAGTATTGGAGAAGGATTATTCCTGACAGATAATAAAGGCAGAATAGTATTCATTAACAAAAGTGCAGAGCAGATTTTGGACATTACGTATCAGGAAAGTCATGGGAAAATATTAAAAGATTTACTCACATTATATGCGGAAGATGCTAAATTTGTCTCAGAAGAAGAACGCCCGGTTTCAGTTGCTCTCAACCAAGGTATCACTAAATCAAGCAAATATATTTTGGTAAAAAAGAACGATCAAAAAATTATCATTGAGATGACAGCTTCCCCAGTCATTCAAAAAAATGAGCATGATAATAAGTCTACAATCATTGGCGCAATTAGTACCATTCGTGATATTACCCAAGAACGTGAAATTGATAAGATGAAAACCGAATTTATTTCCCTTGCTTCTCATCAACTAAGAACTCCACTTTCATCTATTAAATGGTACACAGAAATGCTGCTCAATGGTGATGTGGGGACCTTAACACCGGACCAACTGGAACTCGCAAAAAGTGTCAGTGCGTCTTCACAAATTATGTCTGAGATTGTAGGGGCACTGCTTAATATTTCCCGTATTGAGTTAGGGAGAATCGCACTGAGTCCAAAACAAGTTGACTTGAAAGAATTAATTAATGTGTGTGTGAAGGAAGTCCAAGTCAAATACTCTGTCAAAAAACAAACGGTATTAATTGTAATTCCAGACAATTTCCCCAAAGTCTCATTAGATGTCGAGCTTATTAAGCAAGTCTATCTTAACTTACTCACCAATGCTATTAAATACAGCCCTAATGGCGGATCAATTGTCATAAATGTCGCACTTAATAACAAAGAATTTATTTCAACGATCAGTGATAATGGCTATGGTATTCCTAAAGCACAACAGGATAAAGTCTTTAAAAAGTTCTTCAGGGCAAATAATGTTATCAAAAAAGAAACAGATGGTACTGGCCTTGGCCTCTATCTTGTCAAAACCATCGTTGAATCTTCACGAGGAAAAATATGGTTCGAAAGTGAAGAAGGCAAAGGAACGAAATTTCATTTCAGCTTACCGTTGAATTATACGGAATCTACACAGGAAGATTCAAATAAGTTTCAAAACTCGAAAATTTAATAGTTCTTTTATCACTAGGTTTTGTGGTAATATTATAATATGTATAAAGTATTGGTTTGTGAGGACGATAAATTTTTATCTGGTGCTTATCGAATCAAACTCACCAAGTTGGGATTTGAGGTACAACTTGCATCTGACGGTGATGATGCTTTAGCACATCTGGAGACCTTTACGCCGGATATTATTCTTCTTGATCTTATTATGCCGGGCAAGGATGGGTTTTCCACGCTTATGCGTTTGCGAGCAGAAGAACGCTGGAAACACATCCCGGTAATTGTAGCTTCAAATTTAGGTCAAAAAGAAGATATTGATAAAAGTATGGCTCTGGGAGCTACTGATTTTATCGTAAAAAGTGATACCTCTCTTGAGGCAGTAGCAGAAAAAATTAATACAATCTTAAAAATACCACCACAACCGAAACCTTTGGAATCGCTTCCACAACAAAAAACCCCACAAGCACAACCTGCACCTCAACCCGCCCAGCCTAAACCTGCTCCACAAACACAACCAGTTCCAACGCAGCCAGCGCCGCAACCGCAACAACCTGCACCTGTTTCACAAACGCAACCCGGACAACCAACGCAACCTGTTCCTCCAAGTGAGGTGAAAAAGGAGGAAAATGTACGATAATCAGGTTCTTTATACATTACTTAAAGAACTGCAGGTAATTGACGAAAAAGAACTAGACAACGCTTTAAAAGACGCCACAAATAGAAAAGTACCACTAGGTGACATACTGCTTGATAAAGATCTTATTAATGATGTTGATTTGGGAAAACTTATCGCGCAGATTTTGAAACTACCTTTTGTCACCCTGGCAAATGTTTCAATTCCTACTGAAATCCTCACAATTATTCCGGAAATTATCGCCAAACAGCAAAGAATTATTGCCTTTAAAAAGGATGAACACGGTCTGAGTGTGGCAATGGAAAATCCAAATAATCTTGAAATTATCCAATTTCTCCAAACAAAATTAGGTATCGCACTTATTGTAAATTACGCAACTCCGAGTGATATTGATAAAGGACTTAATTTATATACGCAGGAAATAGGAAAAGCATTTGAGCAATTGATGCAGGAATTCATTCAAAGTGCGTCCGGAAAAGATGCCGAGCTAATTGATCCGCCAATTATTAAAATTGTTGAAACAATTGTTTCCTATGCTAGCAAAAATAATGCTTCTGATATTCATATCGAACCCCAAAATGATAATACTATTGTAAGGTTCCGCATAGATGGCAATCTCCATGATGTTATTACGCTCTCAAACAAAATTTACTCAGAAATTGTGCGAAGAATTAAAGTGCTTGCAAGAATGAGAACTGATGAAAGTATGACACCACAGGATGGAAAAATTGAATTTGAATTTGATGATCATAAGATTGATGTACGTGTATCAACTGTTCCCGTGAGACGTGGTGAAAAAATTGTCATGAGACTGCTGTCTGATAAAGCACGGCAAATTTCATTGTTGTCACTTGGAATTTCTGAGAACGATTTACTTAAGATCGAAAATGCTTACAATAAGCCGTTTGGTGCAGTTCTTGCGACTGGTCCGACAGGTTCTGGTAAAACAACGACCATGTACGCGATTTTGAAATTATTAAATAATCGTGATGTCAATATTATGACCATTGAGGATCCAATTGAGTATGATGTTGAGGGAATAAATCAAATGCAGGTAAATGCAAAAGAAGAACTGACATTCGCAACCGGTCTTCGTAGTATTCTGAGGCAAGATCCCAATATTATATTGGTTGGAGAAATTCGTGATCAAGAAACCGCAGATATTGCGGTAAATGCTGCTATGACAGGCCATTTAGTTCTTTCAACACTGCATACTAATGATTCCACTACCGCAATTCCTCGTCTTTTTGATATGGGTATTGAACCATTTCTTATTGCAAGCACTGTCACGGCTATTGTCGCACAAAGACTTGTCAGAAAAATTCACACGGTTTGCCGCGTCAGTGAAGATGTACCACGAGCCGAATTATTGAAGTTTCTCAGTGAAGTAATGGTGAATAAGTATTTCGGCAACGATGAGGTTTTACGATTGTATAAAGGAAAAGGCTGTAATTTATGTCATAATAGTTCTTATGATGGAAGAATGGGAATTTTTGAGATTTTGGTTGTTGATGATGAAATAAAAAAAGCAATTATCGACAAGCAGGACGCATCAGCAATTCGTAGACTTGCTCAGAAAAAAGGTATGAGAACCATGATGGAAGACGGCATTGAAAAAGCAGTACGAGGGGAGACAACTATTGCCGAGGTCTTACGTGTGAGTAAAGAATAACAATGACAGATGCTGCCCCAACAAAACAATCTAATCAAATAAATTTTCAAGCCATAGTAGATAAGATTCTCAAGTTTGATATACAGAGTATTCTCAAATTCGATCTACAGCTACCATTTATTAACAATATCCGTTTCATCGATAAACTCCTCTTTACCAAGCATCTCAGTATGATGACCAAAACGGACACAACGATAATGGAAGCACTTGATATTCTCATGACCCTTACCGAGTCCCGTGCTTTTAAAAAGATCTTGCAGCAAATCTACAATGATATTAAAAATGGTAAATCATTATCAGAATCTATGGGAAAATTCCCCAAAGTATTTGATGCATTTTATACCAATATTATTGCAATTGGAGAGACATCAGGTACGCTTGATCAGAGTTTCACGTATTTGAGTCAGCAATTAGCAAAAGAATATGCTTTTCGAAAAATTGTCCAGGGAGCTATGATCTATCCGATAATCGTTTTGATCGCTGTTGGAGGAGTTGGCCTTGGTGTGAGTGTCTTCGTTTTACCAAAACTTCTGGATCTGTTTAGTGGTTTTGGGGTTAATCTTCCCTGGTCCACAAAAGTACTCATTGCTTTTGCAAATCTTATGCAAAACTCCGGCGGCTTAGTTATAACAGGATTAGTTGTAACAATTATCTTAATTCGAATCGCTTTAAAATTGAGGCAACTGAAGCCGTATATTGATAGATTATTATTTGAGATACCATTTTTTGGGAAAATTGTTGAAAATGCAGAAACAACTATCTTTTGTCGCAATCTGGGAACATTACTTAAAAGCGGTATTCCAATCAATTCCGCTCTCGTTATTGAACTTAAAATTAGTTCCAATTATTTAATTCAGGAATATATTATTTATTTATTGGGCGCGACTGAAAAAGGGAAGTCGCTGGGTGAAGAATTTGAAAGCCATCATTTCAGACATTTTCCTCCTCTCATGACAAAAATGATCTCAATAGGTGAAAAAACGGGAAATTTGTCAGACACATTATTGTATCTCAGTGACTTTTTCGAAGAGGAAGTAAATGACGCGATGCGTAATATTTCAACACTACTTGAGCCTATTATGCTTCTGGTTATTGGAGGTCTTGTTGCCTTTATCGCAATTGCTATTATTTCACCATTGTATCAGTTAACCGGATCAGTTGGAGGTCATTAATGTGAAAAAAAAGTCAATAAAGCATAAAAAACCACATTTCCGGTTTCGTTTAAAAAAAATTACCAAAGCATTCACCACCGTTGAATTACTTATTGTTATTGCCCTTATCACAATTATTGGTGCTACATCTATTCCTTTTTTATCACGATATCTAACTCAAAATAATACTAATGATACGTACAATAGACTACTGGCAGAGTTTCGTAAAGCACAAACGTACTCTATGTCAGGCAAGCAAAATGGCCCGTGGGGTGTTTATTACGGGACGGTTGGTCTCACAAAAAAAGTGATTCTCTATCAGGGAACCTCCTATGCAACTCACAATGCTGCATATGATGAAATCTATACGGTCAGCCCCAATGTCACTGTCTCTGGCTTTTCGGATATTAATTTCGCCCAGGTATCCGGTAAACCAAATACCTCGGCAACTATTACGATCACTGGCACGAGTAATACCGCTAGATCGATTCAAATTAATGATCAAGGTATCGTTAATTATGCTGCTGCTGGGCCAACCTATACTCCCGGAGCACCAACAGCTACACTTACACCAACGGCAACACCGACGTCTGCGCCGATAACTTTGGATGTAGTATCTTCAAGTTCAACAACCAGCTGGAGTCATACCACAGCAAACAAACCTAACCGCATTATACTTGTTGGTATCGGCGATGGAGGAGGTACGACGGGGGTATCGTATGGTGGTCAGGCACTTACTAAAATAGGCCAACTTTGTGCAGGTTCAGGGGAATGTATATCGCTTTGGTACAGGATCAATCCGTTAACAGGGACCAATACAGTTTCAATAAATGGGGGAGGCTTATGGGGTTCCGGAGCAAGTACTTATTATAATGTCAGCCAGACAACTCCGCTTGGTAATTATAGTCAGGCATTAAATAACTCAGTAACGGTTACCACCACCAGTACGACTCAAATTGTAGTTGATAACGCTCTTGTTAATGCGGCCTTTGCTTCTATTACACCAGGAGCAGGGCAAACCAGGACATGGAATAATTCGGGTGGATTAGGAATCCCGGTTGGAGGTTCATATAAGTCTGCTGGAGCAACATCAACTACCATGTCATGGTCGGGTGTTGGAGGCGAATGGAATTTGCAAGCAGTTGCACTTAATCAAGCACCATAAATTTATACTAAGCTAAACTAAAATTTTACTGAGGTATTCCATTTTTTAAATATAAGTGTTTATAATAGAATTACCGGGAGCGAAAGCTCAGGGAGATTTTGATGCCCAAACATATGAAAAAAGCTGCTACGAAAAATAAATCCTCTCAAAAACCACCTATTTGGCATAAAATTCACCGAACAGATTTAAAGGCTTTTACCAGCTTTGAGTTACTTCTCGTTATTGCCCTTATCACCATCATTGGTGCTTCATCTATTCCGTTTCTCTCTCGCTTTTTAACGCAGAATAATACCGGCGATACGTACAATAGATTGCAGGCTGAATTTCGTAAGGCACAAACATACTCCATGATGGGCAAACAAAATGGGCCGTGGGGTGTTTATTATGATAGTGCAGGAGCACAAAAGAAAGTAATTTTGTATCAGGGAACCTCCTATGCAACTCACAATGCTGCATATGATGAAATCTATACGGTCAGTCCCAACGTCACTATAACCGGTCTAGCCGATATTAATTTCGCCCAGGTATCTGGTAAACCGAATACCTCAGCAAACATTACGATCCATGGTACAAGTAATACTAACAGATCGATTCAAATTAATTCCCAAGGCATCGTTAACTATGCTGCTGCTGGGCCAACCTATACTCCTGGAGCACCAACAGCTACACCAACACCAACGAATACGCCTACCCCGACGCCAACAAATACACCTACACCAACACCCACAAATACACCTACACCAACACCCACGCCAACAAATACACCAACACCAACGAATACGCCTACTCCGACGCCAACAAATACGCCTACACCAACACCCACAAATACTCCTACCCCAACCCCATCCACCTATACACTTACTGGAACCGTATATACTGATGTGAATGGTAATGGTTTCCAAGATGCCGGGGATAATGGTAATAGTGGTGCTACGATTACGTTATCGACAGGACCCTCGACTACGACAAATGCATCAGGTAATTATTCCTTTACTGGTTTGGTAGCTGGAACCTATACGGTTACAGTTTCAGAGGCCGGATACCATGCAACAACAACCAACCCTGTATCGGTGCCAATAAGTAGCAATATGTCACAAAACTTTGGTATTCAACCGAATCCAACAGCTACACCGAAACCCACAGCTACACCAACACCAATCCCTGCAACACCTACTCCGCTGCCTCCAACGGCTACACCTACACCGGCAGCTCCACCACCACCGCCAATTATTGATGCAAGTGCATCGGATTCTGTAAATGGTCCAAGCTGGAGTCAAACGGTATCATCGGCTCATACTAACCGCTTACTTTTAGTTGGAGTAACAGCTAGTGCTACGCCAACCAGTGTAACCTATGGAGGCCAACCGCTTACTTTATTAGCTTCTGAATGTCCATCAAGCTGTCTTACTATGTGGTATATGAAAAACCCTCCTGCAGGTACAGCGACTGTTACCGTAAGCGCCTCGGTAATTGGCGGAGGATCAAGCGTCTTTTATAATGTGGATCAAAATAATACTTTCGGAACTCCTTTCACCGAAGCAACAGCATCAACTACAGCATTTTCCTATACGGTACCAAATACCAATACAAATCAGGTTGTTGCTGATGCCGTGTTCGGGTTTGGAACTCCCGTACAAGGAAGTGGACAAACACTATCATTCCTTACAAAATTGAGTTTCACGGCCGTCGCAGGGTCACGTAAAGCAGGAGGTGCTGGATCAACTTCAATGTCCTGGTCAGGAAACACAGCTTCCTGGTATGTTATTGCAGTTCCCATTAATTAGTTGCCGCAGATGCTGTTTTTTATATTTGGTATTTCATTTAAATCGTCAACTGGTATAGAATAAAATAGGTACCAATTTCCCCACGAAAAAGTATGAAGCGTACTGCCAAAAATAGTAAGTCCAATAAAAACCCACGTATTTGGCATAAAATTCACCGAACAAATTTAAAGGCATTTACCAGCTTTGAGTTACTTCTCGTTATTGCACTTATCACCATCATTGGTGCCTCATCGATACCATTTCTTTCCCGATTTCTCACGCAAAATAACACAGGTGATACCTATAACAGACTGCAAGCTGAATTTCGTAAGGCACAGACCTATGCAATGATGGGCAAACAAAACAGTCCATGGGGTGTTTATTATGGTACTGTAGGGGGATCAAACAAAGTCATTCTCTATCAGGGAACCTCTTATGCAACCCACAATGCTCCATATGATGAAATCTATACAGTCAGCCCCAACGTCACTGTCACTGGCTTTTCGGATATTAATTTCGCCCAGGTATCTGGTAAACCGAATACCTCAGCAAACATTACGATCCATGGCACAAGTAATACCACAAGAAATATCCTAATTAACTCACAAGGCATTGTAAATTATGCTGCTGCCGGGCCAACCTATACTCCAGGGGCTCCGACCGATACACCCACCCCTCTACCACCAACAGCTACACCAACAAATCCTCCTGCTGCGGGAACTCCTACATTTATGGAAAGCGGATCTGATGCAACGCAAGATATGAGTTTTTATGCCTTCGCATATCATTCCGTGACAAGCGACAGTACCGATTCAGAAACTGGACCACGATCGATAAAAATAAATAGTGGTGGCAATGGAGCGGATCTTGAGACGGGGCCTGGTGCAGTCTCGGGGAATAAAGGAAGAATTTCATTTTATATAAAGTTCAATAGTCTTTTCCAATCAGATATTATTCAATTTTATCAATCGGATGATAGCACCTATGTCGGTCAGCTCTTATTCTACGATGATGGCTTCCTTATGGGTCCTAAGGCTATTGATTCCCCTGATAAATTAACACCGGGAGTCTGGTATCATATTTCAATTGCGTACAGCATAACTTCACCGACTATCAATGAAACTAAAATATGGTTAAATGGCAAACTCGAATTAGATGATATAAACAGTACTGGAACATTTTTTAATACTAACCCGAGTATTTTACGCCTTGGTGATTTATCAAATTTAGACGCGAATGACATCATAAATTTCGATGATATCTATGTAGACAATGCTACCAACATGTCAGATCCGGGAGATATACATGTAACTGCTAAATTGCCGATCGCTAATGGCGCTTCAAATCCATATACTCCCAATGGAACAGCAACAGGTACTGCATGTACAACTGGTACACATTGTCGATATATCAACGAGCGGCCATTAAATGTAGCTGCTTACCTTGTTTCCGGATCTGCAAACAGTACTGAAAACTTCACTCTTCAGGGAGCTTCAACCGGAGATGAAGATATATCTTCAAGCAACATTCTTGCAGAACAGGCTTGGTTATATGCAAATGGGTTTTCTCCTTGCACAGGCAGTATTATAAATAATGGGAGCAGTAGCAACATTAATATAAGCACAACACGAACAATGTATACAAATTATGCTACTACCTCGACTTATCCTTCTGGCAACCAAGCAGTCGGAATTACATCGTGTAGTTCCGCAGCCATAACATCTCTGATTGGAGCCGGCGCACAAATCGCGTATATTCCACCTCTTCCAACGCCAACGCCAACAGCTACACCAACACCAACGAATACGCCTACTCCGACGCCAACAAATACGCCTACACCAACTCCCACAAATACACCTACACCAACCCCCGCAACCTATACACTTACTGGCACAGTCTATACTGATGTCAATGGGAATGGTTTCCAGGATGCCGGGGATAATGGCAATAGTGGTGCTACAATTACGTTATCGACAGGACCCTCGACTACGACAAATGCCTCAGGAAATTATTCCTTTACTGGTTTGGTTGCTGGAACTTATACGGTTACGGTTTCAGAGGCTGGGTATCATGCAACCACAACCAATCCGGTATCGGTGCCAATAAGTAGCAATATGTCACAAAACTTTGGTATTCAACCGAATCCAACAGCTACACCGAAACCCACAGCTACACCAACACCAGTCCCGGCAACGCCAACACCAGTGCCTCCGACGGCAACACCAACTACGGCAGCTCCACCACCAGGACCACCAATTTTTGATGCGTCAGCAGGGGCAGCAAAGGGTGCCTGTGGCGCATCTTGTTCCTGGAGTCAAACAATAGGAAATCATACCAATAGAATCATTATTGTAGGAGTAGGCAGTACGACGACGCCAACGAGCGTAACCTATGGTGGAGCTGGAATGACAATGATTGACCAGGATTGTACGACCGCTTGTTCATCGCTTTGGTATTTAATAAATC
>CAZILC010000014.1:0-29777 GCA_964540055.1 uncultured Gammaproteobacteria bacterium
AGTGAGCTTGCAATGCCTTCAAGGAAATATTCGATCCATGATGTTTTATCGCCGCTATCAGCACTATGCAGGACGTCTGAATATAAATGGCGGTCAATATCATAATAATCATCAATGACGAAATATTTTGAAACTTCGTAATGTTCTCGCAGGAGAAAATAGGTTGTTAAGATACGTCCTAGTCTCCCGTTCCCATCAAAAAATGGATGAATATAGGCAAATTGGTGGTGAAAAATGGCTGCCTTTATGAGAGGATGCATTTCTTTTTCTTCCTGAAGCCATGAATATAAATCATTAAGCGCACTTTTAATTTCTTTATCTGTATGAAAAGGCGGATTGTGTTTGACTACTATCTCGAGTTCTGTCTTATGACCTACAAAAACAGGACCGTTGCGTACTTTGCCTAACCCGTCCCGTTCGATTCCGTTCATGAGAATTTTATGCAGTCGTTCAGTAAGTTCAACGGTAATTGGGGTATTTTCGCGGACCAGATCGGGCAGCATGGTAATAATTTCAAAATAATTTTTTACCTCTCGTTCAGATTTGGTTGTCGGTATTTGATCTCCAAGGACGACATTTGTTACATCTTGCGGTGACAAAGGATTGCCTTCAATGCTGGTTGAATAATGCGTTGCGAGAATCTGATTTTCTTGGGATAGTCTAAGCGTAAGTGATGGAATAAGTTTTTGCGACTGCAATCGTCCATACAATCTTTCTATACTTGATAGAATATTTAAAATACGGAAATTCAGTTGAAATTGAGGCTGAAACATAGATTTATTATAGCACAGTTTAGATTATTTGTCAAGTTAATTGTAAACCTTTTTGTAAAGTATAGTTTTAAATAAATATGCTCGTCTTTATCTATACTAATTGAAAGAAAAAATTTAGTCCAGTTATTTCTTAGGTTCTTTTTTTCGCTTTTCGATTTTGCGAAGTGAATACATGATCCGTTGATCCAAGTTTATATTCTTAATTCGGGCAAAACGTAAAACTGCCAGTAAAATATCTCCCAGTTCCTGTTCATAGGTTTCATCAGTTTGCGCGGCGATGTTGGATGGTTTTCTTCCGTGCTTGGCAAGATATGCTCTGGCCATTTCCCCTACTTCTTCAACCAGACTTAATATGAGGAATGACCCGAATTCTTCTGAATTTTTTAAGTCTGAATCAATAGTATCGAGCTTTTTAAAATATCTGCCAAATGGGGTAATTTGTCGTTTCATAATATAGTACTGATTATAAGACAGTGTACCTGCTCACGAATTTTGTGTCAAATGCTAGCAATTTAGCACGTGATATTTTATAATCTCATTACTGTTGGTTCATGAAAACATCAATTGTATTGTTATTAAGCGATATTTTGCCACATCGAAAGCGCGCGTATCATAAAGTAGTTAAAAACAAATTTTTTCAGGATAAAAAAACAGGTCAGATATTTCAGGAACTAAAAAAGTTAGGAATTGATGGTTTTGAATTAATGCTTCCTCAATATACAGAAACTTCCAATAAAGATATTCATGAAATAGAAGAACTTGCAAAGGAATATAAGTTTCCTATATTGAGTGTGCATCAGGCACTCCGTTTTTTGACTGCGACAAAAATTAATGAGATTATCAGACTCTTTGAAGTCGCGCATATGCTGAGAGCAAAAGTTATTGTTTTGCATATAAATGCCGCTCGAAAACAGATTTTTGATGAAAAGTATGTTACAGCGCTGCATGATTTGGAGAAGAAATATAATGTTACTGTAACTTTTGAGAATATGGAGAAACACGCTGAGTCTTATTTTCATGCTCACAGATGGCACCCTGTGAAGTTTGCGGAGTTGGTGAGACAAACAGGATTTCATATTACTCTTGATACCGTACATTTGGCGCATTCGGGTGGGGATATTATCAAATTTTATAAAGAAAACAAGGAGCGAATCAAAAATATTCATTTAAGTGATTATCGCTTTCATCCATTGAATAGTTCTCTTCGTCCGATGCGATATAAACATATGCCATTGGGTGATGGTGAACTGCCAATTAGTACATTTATCCAACAGTTGCAAAAAGAGAAATATAAAGGTCTCATAACGCTTGAATTATATTGTGAATTGAAAGGCATTGTACAAAGTATGTCGATTATTAATCAGTCACTTGAGCCCATGTCATCAATTAAGGCTTGAAATCAATCTAACTCATCATATACAATTATTTCATGGGTAGACTTTTTTTAGCTCTTTCATTTTTTTACCTCTTTATCGTTATTATTTTTATCGGATTTTCTGAAATTAACGATTCGTTAGTTGTGTATGCAGATTACATCCCTACCCCTACTTTTACACAAAATACACCGAAAGAATTTAAACAACTCTTTTTTTCCGTTGCACAAGACGGTGAAAATGCTGTTTTGCCGGTGACAAATAGCAATATCGTTTTTCACGGACCACGAAATCGAAAAGTTGTAGCTCTTACGTTTGATGCGGATATGACACCTTTTATGAAAGATCAATTATTATCAGGTTCAGTTCAAAGTTATTATAATAAAGAACTAATTGCCTATCTGGATCAATCGCAGACAAAAGCGACTCTTTTTTTGACAGGTATGTGGATTGAATTATATCAGCAGGATGCTCAAAAGCTTGCCGCTGACCCATTGTTTGAATTGGGCAGTCATTCATATTCACATCCTTCATTTGCCGGTTTTTGTTACGGATTACAACAAATTCCCGAAGATCAAAAACAACCTGAAATAGAAAAAACGCAGCAGTTATTATTTGATCTCACTCACAAAGCAAATACCCTTTTTCGCTTTCCTGGCGGTTGTTATGATCAGGATGCAATTACACTTATGAAGAAAAATGACTTGGAGCCAATCCAATGGGATGTTGTCGGTGATGACGGATTTAATGATAATACGCAAGGGATTATCGATAATGTGATAAACAATGTGCAGAATGGTTCAATTATCGTTATGCATATGAACGGCTATCCAAATGATCCGAAAACATCTGAAGCCTTGCCAATTATTATCACTACTCTTAAACAACGAGGATATGATTTTGTTACAATAAGTGAGCTTTTGCAGGAAAAGAAAGTCAGTATAAAAACTAATGAGCTACAATACTTACGAAATTTTTTACTCTCTGACAAACAAGACGTTAAAAACGGTGTATAATTATAGTTACTGAGGGTTACAACTAAAACTTAGAGTATATAAGCTCCTATTCCCCCTCACCTTAACCCTCTCCCTTATGGAGTAGGACATCTTTCAAATATATGAAATTACCTAATTTGGCTACTGAAAAAAATCGCTGGATTGCACTTGTTTTTCTGGCGCTCAGTCTGGCAATTGTCATAATTGATAACAATGTGTTGACTGTTGCTATTCCTTATATTCTTCGGGATTTGCATACGACATTTGATGCAATTCAATGGGTTATTTCAGGCTATGCACTTATTATTGCTTCCATTCTTATTACCGTTGGAAGAATTGGTGATTTATTCGGAAGAAAAAAAATATTTATGATAGGAATTGTACTTTTTGCCATTGGTTCATTTATTGCATCGATTTCGATTAATGCAGTCATGCTTTTTATTGGAGAGGCTCTTATCGAGGCTGTTGGAGCTGCTATGATGCTAACTTCATCATTATCGCTTCTGGTGACAGAATTTCAAGGAAAAGAACGTGCGATCGCGTTTGGTGTCTGGGGATCTGTTGCCGGAGCAAGCGCGAGCATTGGCCCATTATTGGGAGGATTTCTAACAACGTATTATTCCTGGCGATGGTCTCTTCGAATTAATGTTTTTGTTGCGATTATTGCGATTCTCGGTTCTGTCTTTATTCAGGAAGCATATGGAAGGAAAAATGAAAAATTTGATTGGCCGGGGACAATTTATTCGTGTTTAGGACTTTTTCTTCTTGTATTTGGTTTTATAGAGGGACGGAATTTTGGTTGGATATATGCGACCCCAATGCAACCTATTGATTTGGGCGGATTATCAATTATTCCATTTGTTTTTGCTCTTGCTGCTTTATTTCTCGGATTATTTATTCGGAGAGAACATTTGTGTGAGAAGAATGGCGGTGAACCATTGTTGCGTATGAGTTTATTTAAAAATCGTGGTTTTAGTATGGGGTTACTTGCATTGGGAATTTTGATTCTCGGGCAATTCGGTTCCTTTTTTATATTTCCGCTGTATTATCAAAATGTTTTGGGTCTTAGTGCGTTTCAAACAGGACTGATATTCCTCTGGACGTCGATAACTATCGCAATTGTCGGTCCATTATCCGGATGGCTTGCGTCACGATTTCGTCCAAAATGGATAGTTGTTGCAGGAATGTGTTCGTCATTTGCTTCTTTTTTGTGGATTAGTACTATTCTGAGCACCCATCTGAACGCGATTACCATTGGACCTCCATTGATTTTGTTGGGTGCAGGAATTGGCTTGGCTTCAACACAAGCCGTAAATATTATCCTCTCCCATGTGCCGCAGGAATTTTCAGGTGAAGCTTCAGCTGTTAACGCGACCATCCGGCAGGTCGGTGCAAGTATCGGGACTGCACTCATCGGGACAATTCTGGCAATTAATTTATCAGCAAATATCGTACAAATCGTACAAGCTGATACCACATTTCCAAAAGAGTTTCGAGTTGAACTTGCTTCAAAAGTGAAAAATGTTAACGCGGAAAGTGGACAACAGGCATTACGAACAATACTTCCTCAAAAACCAACTTGTCTCTCTGCAACAAATCAGTGTTTCAGTTCTACGGAAATATTTACCTCAATTAAAAAAGATATGGATCTGGCATTGGTTGAAGCGGCAAGAGCTGCATTCCATATGGGATTGCTCTTTATCGGAATTGGTATCATTTGTGCATTCTTTATTCCAAACGATAAACTAATAGATAAGAAACGTGTTGCGAAAGATTGACTATAGGTTAGTAATCATTGCAATTACTGAGGCAAACTGGTATGATATCTAGGGTTACCCCGCAAGGTGCGGGGATTTTTTATTTTTTGACTATGAATATTCGAAACGTCGGAATTATCGCTCACGTAGATCACGGGAAAACAACACTCGTTGATTCATTGCTGCGTCAATCCAAAACCAAACTTTCCAAGGAAGTTGAAGGAAATGATTTGATCATGGACTCAAATGATCTGGAACGCGAACGCGGAATTACTATTTTTAGTAAGAATGCTTCAGTTGACTGGAATGGGACAAAAATTAATATTATTGATACGCCTGGTCACGCGGATTTTGGCGGCGAAGTTGAGCGCGTCTTAACCATGGCAGATGGCTGTTTACTGTTGATTGATGCAAAAGAAGGGCCAATGCCTCAGACTCGTTTTGTTCTTAAAAAAGCTCTTGAGAAAAAATTAAAAATTATCGTAGTGGTTAATAAAATTGATAAACCGGATGCACGAATTGACCATGTTTTGGATAAAACATTGGATTTGTTTATCGAACTGGGAGCTGATGAAGACACGGCAGATTTTCCGGTGGTTTATGCATCAGCGAAAAACGGTAAGGCTGGACTGGAACCTGATTTGGAATCAATGACTGATATCTCCCCTATTTTTGAGGCTATTATGAAATATATTCCAGAGCCTTCAGTTGACGCTACTAAACCATTACAAATGCTTGTAACAACATTGGGAAGAGATGATTACAAAGGAAGAATCGCGATTGGCCGCGTTTACAATGGAATTATTAAACAAAACCAGGAAATTGTGCAAATCACCCGTACTGGTGAACAGAAGAAGTTTCGATTGACGTCGCTTATGACTTTTGTGGGGTTGGAACGGGTTGATGCAACTGAAATCTCAGCCGGTGATATCGCAGCTATTTCAGGAATTCCGGATATCGCAATTGGTGAAACAATTGCTGATCCAATGGAGCCGATTGCGCTTCCGGTATTGGCAATTGAAGAACCTACTGTCAAAATGACGTTTATGGTAAATGACTCCCCTTTTGCTGGACAAGAAGGAGAGTTTAAAACTTCGCGTCAAATCAGAGAACGTCTTTTTAAAGAACTTGAAACCGATATGGCGCTTCGGGTTGAAGATACGCAGGATGGCAAATGGATGGTCTCTGGACGAGGGGAACTTCATCTGGCAATTCTTATTGAGCGGATGCGACGAGAAGGCTACGAATTTCAGGTATCACGTCCTCAGGTGATTTTAAAAGTTGTTGATGGGAAAAAGCTGGCACCGTTTGAGCGGGTCTTTTTGGAAGCGCCACAGGATTATTCAGGAATCATTATGCAGAAAATGGGAGCACGTAAAGCAGTTTTGGAAGACATGACAACAGATGATAAAGGAATTGTCTATTGTGAATTTATAATCCCAACAAGTGCTTTATTCGGTTACAGAAGCGAGTTTATTACGGATACGAGAGGTTTGGGAATTATCAATACGAATTTTGACAGGTTTGACGTTGATAATGGTGATCCAATAAAGCGAGAAAGAGGATCTCTTATTGCCAGCGAAAACGGACAGTCCAATCTCTATGGATTAACGAATATTCAAGACAGAGGGACACTTTTTATCGGTCCTGGCGTACAAGTATATAAAGGTCAAGTAGTTGGGGAAAACTCTCGTTCAGAAGATTTAACTGTCAATGTGACTAAAGCCAAACAACTTTCAAATATGCGTTCAAAAGGAGATGGCTCTATGGAACATTTTAATGTCCCTCATGTTATGGATCTTGAAGATAGTTTGGAATTTGTAAATGATGATGAATTGGTTGAAGTTACTCCAAAAAATGTGAGGATCCGCAAAAAGATTTTGGATGAAGTTCTTGCAAGAAGAATGAAATCTCAGGGATTACTCTAAAATGTTATCTTCTTCTGGTGGGTGGTTTTCCTGGAGTTGCTCCTGCAAGTCTTACTAAAACTGTTTCTCTTACACCTACTCCAAGTGCTCCTGACCTACTTGCTGCGTCCATATGTCCGGTTCGACGATGCCTCCTCGTTCCCTCAACGCCCGCAGTACGCATAATACCTCTTGAAGCTCCATCAACAAGATCGGCAAGTTTTCCATTTCCATTAGCATATAATCCAGAATCTCTTTCGTTCATAATTAGTATAAGTAAATATGAGGATAGTAAACGATATTCGTATTGGCATTCTTGTAAGAGGACTGAAAACATCCTAATAGGAAGTTCTACTGGTGTACCGGTTAGTCGGGGCAAAGTTCTTTAAGTGGGCAATCGTCGCATGTGTGTGGACGGGCTGGGCAGTATTCTCTACCAAAATACACTAGATAATGACCGAAATATTCCCATTCTTCAATAGGTACAATTTTCATCAAATCCTGCTCGATTTTTACCGGATCTTTGTGATTGGTCAGTCCGAGTTTGTTTGCCAGGCGCACTACATGGGTATCAACCACAATCCCAGCTGGTTTGTGAAAGAAATCACTCAAAACCACATTTGCTGTTTTTCTTGCAACTCCCGGTAGCGCATCCAACTCTTCCATGGTTGATGGAACAATACCGTTGTGTTTGTTCAGTATAATTTGGGCAGTAGCTTTAATATTTTTTGCCTTATTATTGTGGAAATTAACTTTCTTTATCATCTCGTTTATCTCTTCAACAGGTGCGTTCGCAAAATCAGCAACCGTTTTATATTTAGTAAATAGTGCCGGTGTTACTGTGTTAACAAGCTTATCTGTTGTTTGTCCAGAGAGAATCGTTGCCACAAGAAGTTGCCAAGCAGTAGTGTGCGTAAGAGCGCTTTTGGGTTTGGGGTAGATTTTTGCGAGGCGTTTGATAATCTCTTCTACTTTTTCTTTTTTTGTCATTGGTGTTTTTTATTATAATATAATAAACCTCATTTTTGCTCTTGCAATCGTTGTTGGACTTTTGTATAGTAAGTTATTATGATTTTTGATGATCCAGATGAAATAGTAGAAGGTGAAGTGACCTCTGATGAGAATGATGGAGAAAGTCTGGATGTTGCAGTCTCAGGAACCGATCAGGCAAGTGCTCTTTTGAGTCTTGAGGAACTTATTAAAAACCACATCGAAGCAATTGACAAACTCAAGCTTGAACTTAAAACACAACGGGAGATGTATGAGGATTCTTTTAATAACAATCCAACCTACCGGGAAAATGACGAAAAAGTAAAAGAGGTAAGCAAAGCAAAAAATAGTGTCCGTCAGGAAATCTCCAAACAACCCGGCGTCGCAACACTTGCTCAAAAAATTAAGGACCTTCGATTTGACATGAATGAACAAAGCAAAACGCTTTCAGATCTCTTGCAGGACTACATAGAACAAACAGGAGCAACCTCTATTGAGACTCGGGATGGAAAAGTCCTTGAGATTGTTAGAACTTCAAAATTAGTGAAGCGCTCGTAGTTTATTTTTCCATTTTTCGTTTACCGTTTTTCATTTATTCTGCCCCTTTACATGAAAAAGTTACTAAAATTGTTTGATCGTTTTATAACGCTGCTTCCCTATCTCATCGTTTTCATTTATTCTCTTTTTCAGCCGTCTGATCCTGATTTGGGGTGGCATTTGAAATATG
The DNA here is from genome assembly GCA_964540055.1 of uncultured Gammaproteobacteria bacterium. Classification (GTDB taxonomy): domain Bacteria; phylum Patescibacteriota; class Microgenomatia; order Levybacterales; family UBA12049; genus JACDET01. The sequence continues at coordinate 8,523 of CAZILC010000014.1, forward strand.
GGGAATATTTTTGGCAGCATGGATCCGTTCTACGGGACAATACGTTTTCAACAATGATGCCGAATTTCCATTGGGCAAATACTTCATGGCTTACCGATATCATTGGATATACAGTATTTCATTTTTCAGGATTTTTAGGTTTGACCATTGCGAGTGCGCTCATTGTCAGTCTGACTTTTTTCTTTTTCGCCAAAGCATTTCAATTAAACTTATGGCAGCAAACGATAGTTTTTCCGTTCGTCCTCTATCTTGAAGAACCTGTTAATGCTATTTCGTTCAGAGGTCAGCAAATTGCTTTATTGTTTGTCGGAATTTTATTTTATCTTTTATCTTTGTATGAAAAAAAGCCAAAAGCATTGTGGTTATGTCTTCCCCTTTTTCTGGTGTGGGCTGCAGTTGATGGTGAGTTTATTTTAGGTATCGCATTGTTTGGGTTATGGGTACTGTTATATATCTTCAAAAAATTTTGGACTGGCAGGATTGGTTTTAGTTTTCAATTAAAAAAGATACTCACGTTTTTTACTGAAGAAAAAAAAGAAATTCTCACGCTTGGTCTGATTGTTCTTTGCAGTATCCTTGTCACGTTTATCAATCCATTTGGTGTTGGAATTCATTTGGATTCATTGAGTCATATTGGAAGTCCGCTTCTTAAAGATATTGGCGAATATTTGCCCTTTGTCTATTTTGCTCAAACATGGTGGAATGAAATGATAGTCGGAATAGTTCTTGTTTTTGGCTTGTTCATTTTATCGTTTCGGGGGTTATTTTGGGAGTATTTACCAATTCTTGGCGGTGGCCTGTTACTCTTTGCTCTATCACTTCAGATCCGAAGATATGCATGGCCTGCCTATTATCTGGTATTTCCACTTTTTGCAATGACTGCAACGTTTCTCAAGCCCGATGGGAAAAGAACCACAAAAATTGCCAGCACGTTTATATTACTGCTTTTGCTTGTAAGTGTTCTCTGGATGAGATATCCATTCACAAAGTTCAGTCAGGATGATTGGAATCAGTACTGTCTGTTGCAATCCGATCCCTGTTCAGCACAATCTGCTGATTATTTAGTTACACATCATCTCAATCACAATCTTTATTCACTCTATGGTTGGGGCGGTTGGCTCATCTGGAATTATCCACAGATCAAGCCATCAATTGATGGACGGATGCATATGTGGGTTGAGAATGGCTACAGCGCCTTTACCGATTACTATGACGCAGAGCAGAATATGAAAGATATTGATAAAACGTCTTATGATACTGTCTATATGACGCCTGATAAGCCCGTATATAACCGTTTAGTGTATTTAACAAAACAAGGTAAATGGAAGCAAGTGTATGCAGATAAATATGCGGGGATATTTGTGAGAACTGAAAAATAATATTCTTGACAAAAGCTTTAATTACGATTATATTGCAGAGGTAAAGTATGGCTGTGGTTGAAGCAAATCAGGCGTGGAGTTCTGGTACTCCCGTCAATGATGTGAGAAATTATTTCGCGTTCCTGAATTTACTCCGGGAATTGACCGCAAACTTCCCTCGCCGGAGAGAGAACAACAGGTACCATCACTCTTAGCGGGTGCACTTACTGTACTCCGTCTTTCTCCGGGATTTCGCCAAAGTATAAGAGATACTGGATCCGACCCAGTAACATTCTGGTCAGAAAAACCGCATGATGCTGCTTCTCACATTCCTGTGGTTTCTTACAGACATAACGGTAATCACTATAGAGTGCGTTTGGTACATACGGATAGTAAAGCATCATTGCAAATTGATAAGATGTTACCTTTACAAAGTACGGATGTTACAGCAGACGGCTTGTTACCTTATTCGACAGCAACGGTAAATTTAACAGTAAGTAAAAATCCGGATCAAAACAATCAATCGCACGTCTCATACTCAGAATACCATTTCGCAGGCAATAGAAATGTTAACTTTCAAGATTCGCAACAGGCTTTAGATAATACAAGAAGATTTTTGGATGAAACTGGTCTTGTCAGCGAAGATCCAAAAAGTGTAGAAAAAGTTCTATCAAATGCGGTACTCGAGAGCAAGATGCGGGAATATTCACAGTTTCCTATTCACCTTGAGGAACCGTATACAACAAATTGTATTTCAACATTATTTGAAGTCATGGACATGACATATGATCAAGTTCTTGACCGAGGGGAAGAATTAGATTCTTATATGCGAGATAACAGTCAAGTACCATACGCAGAATTATTGCATGAAGGCTCAATGATTGATGATCTATGGAGAAATTATACCTATATACAAGAATTGGAGGAAGGCGAAGTGAGAAAACGTATAAGAAGACAAGTTGCACTTCGGTCTGCGAGAGTAAGAAATATTGAACATATAATCGGTCTTGGAATTGAAGATCCTACAAAAATTCCACAAGTGGGATCCAGTGAATGGTTTATGCGTGATGCTATATCATTTGGTGCATTGAATGGAGAATGGAACCGATAGCATTTATGTGGATTGTAAAGCATATATTCCTATGTTATGATGATTTTGGAATGAGAAATAATATTACTAATATTTGTTGTTGTACAGCTCGTAAATAGCGGGGTTGTATATGTAGTGTTTATACCCCGCTTAGGCGGGTTTTTTTGTGGTTATTATGGCAAATACACTTATTGATTTTATTGGAAATACGCCTTTAGTACGGTTGAGTGATCAATTTACCGGTGTTTCTGCAAATGTTTTCGTAAAGCTTGAATATCTCAATCCTGGCGGAAGCAGCAAAGACAGGATGGCACTACAGATTATTAATGATGCTGAAGAGAAAGGTATTTTGAAGAAGGGTGCTACTATTGTCGAATGCACCGGTTCCGGAAACACGGGAATTGGTCTTGCGATGATTGCTGCAATTCGAGGGTATAAAACAATTTTTACCATGCCGGATAAAAACAGTCTGGAAAAAATAAATATGCTTAAAGCATATGGTGCCAAAGTAATTGTCTGCCCAACAGATGTAGAACCTTCTGATCCACGAAGTTATTATCAAGTTGCGGAACGATTGGCAAAAAATATCCCAGGCGCGTTTTTTGCACGCCAGTATTTTAATCCCAGCAATCCAAAAGCACACTATCTTTCAACAGGCCCTGAACTGTGGGAACAAACAGGTGGAAAAATAGATTATTTTGTTGCAGGAATGGGAACCGGCGGCACAATTTCAGGGACCGGGAAATTTCTCAAGGATAAGAAGAAATCGCTTAAGGTAATTGGAGTAGATCCGAAGGGAAGCATTTATCAAGAATGTTTCGCAACGGGGAAAATTAATAAAGCAGCAAAAACCTATTTGATTGAAGGAATTGGTGAAGACTTTATTCCTGAAACAATTGATTTTTCTTTAATTGATACTATAATGCAAGTGACTGATAAAGAAGCCTATCAAATGGCACGGCGTTTGGCAAAAGAAGAAGGAATTCTTGTCGGTTCATCAAGCGGTGCTGCAGTCGTTGGCGCAATAAAATTTTTAAAACAAAACAAAATCTCAAAAAATAAAAATGCGATTGTATTGTTGCCTGATTCAGGGAGAAGTTATTTGAGTAAGATTTTTAACGACGAGTGGATGAAAGAACATAGTTTACTTTAGATTATGAAAAAAGTAAAAGGATTATCAACAAAGGCATTACACACACATTACAAACCAAATGATGACGATGGGGCAATTGTACCTCCGGTGCATTTCAGCACTACCTTTAAATTCGGCAACAATGGTGGGTTTTACGACGGCTCAGTGCCAAAAGAAGAATGGCAAGAGGAAAATAGGGTGAAATTCAGTAATGATTATACTCATTATGATTATTCGCGGACTGCAAATCCAACCAGAATAATTCTTGAGCAGACTATTGCGGCATTAGACAATAACAAATATGGTCTTTGCTACAGTTCAGGTTCTGCTGCACTTGCCAATATTATTGCATTATTAGGACCTGGTGAATCAATATTATTTTCAAGCGATGCATATGGCGGGACGTATCGTTTTATAGTTCGCGTTGCCGGCGCACAAGGAATAAAACATGCAATTGTTGATCTTACAGATTACAAAGCAACTGAAGAAGTTTTGAAGCAGAATAAGGTAAAAATTATCTGGATTGAGATTCCATCAAATCCCCTTTTGAAAGTTGCGGATATTGAAAAACTCTCTCAGCTGGCAAAAAAATATAAATCACTTTTGGTAGTTGATAATACATTTGCAACACCAATACTTCAGCAGCCAGCCAGTCTTGGTGCCGATATCGTGGCTTACTCTACTACAAAATATATGAACGGACATAGTGACGTTGTAGGTGGCGCAATTACGACAAGTAGTAAAGAATTGTACACCCGTTTAAAATTTATCCAAAATTCAATTGGTGCAATTCTCTCTCCTTTTGATTCATGGCTGACGCTTCGTGGTTTAAAAACTTTAGAATTACGAGTAAATAAGCAAGTTGATAATGCAGAAAAAATTGCAGATTATTTAAGCAAACATAAAAAAATTAAAAAGGTATACTATCCGGGATTATTTACGGGAGAGCAAGGAAAAATCGCAAAAAAGCAATTAAAGCGGCCTGGTGCGATAGTATCGATTGAATTAGTTGAAAAATATGATCCACAAAAATTTATAACAGCTTTAGAATACTTTCCACTTGCTGAGAGTCTGGGAGCGGTTGAGTCTTTAGTAGATCATCCCGTGTCAATGACACATGGCTCGATTCCTAAAGCAGAGCGGGAAAAAATAGGACTCTCAGATGGTTTATTCCGCTTATCTATTGGCATTGAAAATGTTGAAGATTTACTAGATGACCTAGAACAAGCACTTAAAAGGGTTTCGTAAGGGCTGTCATGTGTGGAGAATGCCCAAGAGGAAGAACAGTAACCGGTGAAATAGATATTCCTGTCAAACGAAGTAAACGCAATCCAACTGTTCCCCCTGGGATTTTTATTGAAAAAAAAGTTGGAGAATTAGGAAAGAGTTCACCTTTGCCAAAAGCACAAATTGTCTTTATCGGTATGCCCGTAGTTAGGAACAGAAGGGTTGCTTAATCGTTAACTGGAAGATTTTTGAATAGCTGCGTCGATTTTGGCTTTAAAGTCGTTATATGAGAGTCCTCCTTGAATCGGGACGCCATTGAGAAAGAATGTCGGTGTTGCATTTACTCCTACAGCATAGCCGTCGTCAATATCTTTTTGGATTTTTGCTTTATATTTTTCCGCTTTCACATCACTCGTCCATTTATTCATATCCAATCGGAGTGCTTTTGCGTATTGGGTAAAGTAGTCCATTGGTTTGTTACCACTTGTTTCACCCCAGGTTTGCTGATTGGTATACAGCATATTGTACATTTCAAAGAATTTCCCTTGTGCACCCGCTGCTTCTGCTGCTTCTGCTGCAGCTTGTGCGTTTTGATGCTGAGGAAGGGGGAAATTTCTGAACACGAAATTGATTTTATTTCCATATGTTTGCTGCAGTTGTGAGATGACCGGGTATTCTGCTCCGCATGCCGGGCACTGGAAATCGCCAAACTCAACAAGGGTCACTTTTGAGTGATTGTTTTGTTGATGACTATCAGGATGTACAAGCGCGCTGGTATTTGCTATCGGTTTGGCATTTTGAGACGAAGAGGATGATGAGCCACCAAACATAAATGCTGCGCCAATAACAAGTACTAAGGTAACGACACTAATTGCTGCGATTATTTTTGTTTCGTTGGACATAACTTAATTACTCTTCTTTTCTAACCTTGCATATAATAGCATAAAGAGTGTTATTCCTGCAAAGGCAATTAATGAACCAAGTGGTATAGTAAAAAATCCAAAGAGGACAAACTGTTGGTCAATGCAAGAAACACCCGTTGTGCAAGGAGCAACAGTTTCAGGAAGAATTTTCCAGACAAGTAAGTTTTGATAGAGAGCGATGAAAAATCCGAGTATGCTAAAAGGCAAAATATAATAATAGATATCCTGATGTTTGCGAATGATATTCACCGCACTGATAAGAACAATCGGATACATAAAAATCCGCTGATACCAACACAGAACACAGGGAGCGAGTTTAAGAATTTCACTAAAATAGAGGCTAATAGCCGTAGATAGTAATGCGATTAAAAAAACGAGATACGGGAAATAATGTGCATACTTTTCCAATTTCATGCAACAATTGTAGCACAAGAGCTTGTGTTTTCCTTTAATTTAAATCACACACGTGCTGCACTTTTTTGTTTTTTTCTTCTCTGCATCATTTGTGTCATTCGAAATACATTGATGATGCCGCTAATAAAGCCGACTATTCCTCCAATGATAAGAAACGTTGGCGCTGTATGAAAAAATTTGTCAGCAAAATATCCAAGAGTTGCGAGAATAAGAACTGGTGAAACCAGTAAAATTGTAGTACTCATCGCGACGATTATATAGAGTTTATATGATGTCTTATTTTCTTTTGTTTCTCTTACTTCCATATTCTTTGATTATAAACATATTTTATGACTATTGCTGTGTTATAAAAATGTAAGAGTTTTAAAATTGCTGAGAAATTGCCCATTTGGTTATTGACACGATAATTTTGCAGTGATAATATCATGAACATTCCTGCTCAACATTTTATCGAAAAATAAACAAACATATGAGAAATGTAGCAGCGAATTTATCTTCATCTTTCGGCCAATTTTACAGAACCAACGTGTTGGCAATGGTAGATTTTTCTTCATCCCCTAGCAGATTAAATCATGAGGGCGGTTCTTATTCAGCAGGGGGTTCACCAATGAAAAATATGAAAAAACTTTTCAAAAATTCTCCCTATATACCTTTCATAGTAGTCGGTATTGTTGTCATAATTTTTGCAGGTGTTTTGGTCGGCAAACTTGCAAAGAATCATGGAACTGCACAAGTCGCCGGAACAGCAACACAAAATAGCCAAGCAAATGTTGCCAAACCGATTGCACAGCAAACGCTTAATAGAACGTTTGACTATCCGTTAAAAGACGCAACTGGTAAAGTAGTTAGTAAATTTAATTACGAAATTGTTAGTGCAGAGGAAGATAATCAAGTCATCATCAAAGGACAAATGGCAACTGCTGTGCAGGGAAAAACCTTCCTTATTCTTAATTTGAAAATCACCAATAATTTTAATAAGGATGTGCAGTTAAATACTCGTGATTACGTTCGATTGATAGTCGGTGGCTCAACAGACAAACTCGCAGCTGACGTACATAATGATCCCGTTGATGTGCAGGCTATTTCAACCAAATATACAAGACTCGGATTCCCGATTGACGCGACCGCTAAAGACCTCAAGCTTGAAGTAGGAGAAATTGACGGACCAAAACAGACGATTCAATTAAATCTTCAATAATAATTATTTGAAGATTTGATTCAAAGATTTTTATGAGAGATTATTCTACAAAAAGAGTAAATCAAGAATTACTTAAAGAAATTGCAGAGGCATTACAAAATATTCGAGGTTGGGGAAGTGTAGAAATCTTTGTCCAAGATTATAAAGTAGTACAGATCGTTGAAAGGAATATTAAGAAAACTACTCAGACGCAGACACATGTGAAAACTAAGTCTTGACAAGCTGAGATAGTTTAATATATATTGTTATTAATACGAGCAATAAGCTAGTATTTGACAAGTTTTGACAACTAAATATATATAGCTGACCGCACACGGAGGCATCGTTTTCTTTTTAGAAAAACTTCTAAAAAGGAAAGGGTGCCTTTTTTTGTGCTTTACCTATACAACGTATATGGACAAAAGTTTAGTAAACATAAACAAAAAGCATTCAGAGACGGAGACTACTTCACCTAACTCTTATTAGATGAAGTGATCTCCGTTTTTTTCTGTTTGTGCAGGAAAAACGGATTGATTTGAAGTGTCCCCGCATTGCGGGGGATTATCTAACGAGAGGAGGTGAAAAGAAATTATGACATATAACAAACGAATTATTACAGCTATAGCAACCGGAGCAGTCTTACTTAATGCTATGGCACCACTCGCACTCGCTGACACAAATTTGACCGTTAGTGGCAATGGTGCATTATCAAATAATGCAGTTAACGCTACAACAGTCTCTAACACAGTTGTTAACCAGACGAACAATGCGAACATCACTAATAATGTACATTCAAGTGCTTCTACAGGTGGTAACAGTGCAAACTTTAACACCGGTGGAAACAGTACAATTAGTACTGGTGATGCAAGCAATTCAGTCAACGTTACAAATGCAGCTAACTTAAATAAAGCTACTGTATCTTGTGGTTGTGACAACGGTGCACTCACTGTTAATGTAACAGGAAACGGTGCAGAATCCAATAATACAGTTAATTCAGCTAACGCTAATTCTGTATTTTTGAACCAAAACAATGATGCAAACTTCAGAAACAACATTACTGCAAATTCCAGTACTGGAAAGAATGATTCTTCATTCAACACAGGCGGAGCTTCAGTAATCGTAACTGGAGATGCATCTGACAACGTTAACGTAACTAACAAAGCAAATGCAAATTTTGCAACTGTTGGTGGATCAAACGGAGGTAACGGAGGCGCAAGTGTTATCATCTCTGGTAACGGAGCCCTCAGTAGTAATGCAGTAGATCTAGCTCAGGTATCAGCAGTTGTTCTTACTCAGAACAATGATGCAAACATCCGAAACGATGTTCGCGCTAATGCTACAACTGGAAACAACACAGATCAGTTCAATACCGGTGGTTTCACTGGAATTTCAACTGGAAACGCAACTGACAATGTTAAAGTAAACAATTTTGCTAACTTTAACGCTGCAGATGTCAACTGTGACTGCACACTCTCTGACTTGAATGCTAAAGTAGCAGGAAACGGAGCAGAATCTGATAATGCAATCGATGCAGCATCAGTTAGTTCTCTTTTCCCAGATCAAGTTAACGATGCAGCTCTCTGGAACAGTGTAGACGGTAAAGCTAAAACCGGATCTAACGATCTCGGATTTAGTACCGGCTCAGTTCTCGGAGACCCAGTCATCTACACAGGTGATGGATCATCTAGTACCGATGTAAATAATGCTGGAAACGTTAATCTTTTAGATAACGGAAACAGTATGAACCTTCCAGGAAACTGGAATGTTGGAGTGAACTTTGACCTTAGTGGTTTTCTTTCATTCTTGCAATTGGTATAAGTTTTTGTTAGGTAGCGGTGCTTTACTGGCACTTCGGTGAAGCACCCTACCAACAAGATTAGTAGTTAGTAGTTAGGGATTAGTAAAAGATTATTAATCGCTAATTAGTAAAAACTAAAACATAAAAAATATGAATACATTAAAACGATATATTACATCTATTGCGATTGCGGCTTTGTTAGTATTGCAAGTTCAGCCTGCGCTTGTTTTAGCAGATGATGCCCCTGTTGCCCCTGTTGCTCCAACATCTGGACCTGCACCGACAAACGGCGCAACTCCCCCACCTCAACCATCAGCACCGGTTTCAGTGACACCTTCACCTACACCAACATCGAATACAACTAGTAACAGTACTGATAATACAACTGCAAATACAACAGTAAGTCCTACCCCAACACCAACAGTTGATCCAAAACAAGCTGCAAGGGATGCACAAATTGCACAAGACAAAGCTGCATGGCAAGCAAATTATGACGCAGCAAAAAATGGAACAAGTAACTATACAACAACAGCAAACGGCAATAATGGCAATACAACTGTAAATACCGGTAATGCCAATAGTTCGAGCGCTTCTGTTACTGGCGGTAATTCAAATGCGGTGAGCGATGGACCAAGCGCTTCAATTGGTAGTGGCACAGGAGGTGCCGTTGTAAATGATGGCAATGGAACGGGTTCAACCAATAACGGATCCAGTGCAACGGTCACAAACAATACTACCAATCAAAATAACAGTGCTCAGGTCAATAACGATCAAACCGGCTCTGCCACAACAGGCTCAAATCAGGCATCTTTGAATAACGGCACAACAATTGTAAATACCGGAGATGCCAACACCAGTGGCACTGCAATAACAGATGTTAATACCAATTTGAATGGCGTTTCAGTTTCAGAATTTGATATTAATGACAATCAAAATGGCGATTTAATTCTTACGCCTCAAGCCTACGCTGCCAACTGCATTATCAACTGCGGAGGCAATGGTGGATCTGCAACCAATTCAGGAAACGGCGCAAATTCAACCAATAATGCAAATGCGTCTAGTACCACCAATGACACAACATTCCAGAATAACGATGCCGGTGTAAATAATTCAATGACACTGTCTGCAAATTCAGGCAACAATGATGCATCACTTAATACAGGCGGCAACACAACAATCAACACTGGGGACGCAAATGTTGACGCAAATATGCTTACCTTTGCCAACAATAATATTGCCGGCAATGTAACAGTAGGAGTAGTTAATATTTATGGTGACCTCAATGGAGATATCATTCTTCCCGACTTCACAAATGGCTCAACAGGCAGCGGTACTGATTCTACAGTTGGAAATACCGGAAACGGTGCAGGATCAACCAATAATGCCAACAGCAGTTCAACAACCAATAATAATACGAACCAAAATAACGACGCCAATATCACCAATGATCTCGTACTTAACGGTAACACCGGTGGTAATCAGGCAAATGGTGAAACAGGTGGTAATTCAATAGTCAAAACCGGTGCGACCAACGTCGATGCTAGTACATTAAATATCGCAAATACCAATATCGACGGCGGCAATTGGTTCCTAGTTCTCGTAAATGTTGCGGGACAATGGGTTGGACAGTTAGTTGGCGCGCCAGGATCAAATGTTGAAGGCTCAAGTGGTATGACGATTACGCAAAATCCAGATGGCACCTTCTCAGCAAGCAATGGTGGAAATGTTGGAAACTCAGATAACGGTGCAGGATCAACCAATAATGCCAACAGCAGTTCAACAACTAACAACAACACAACACAAAATAATTCAGCTGATATTCATAATACAATGAACTTGTCAGCAAACACTGGCAACAACACAGCAAATTACAACACGGGAGGAAACACAACGATCAATACCGGCAATTCCAACATCATCGCCAACATGGTTAACTTCGTTAACAATAATATCGTCGGCAACGGACACTTGTATGTCACACTGGTTAATGTCTTTGGAACATGGGTTGGAAACTTTGTCGGCCCAGGCCAGACAGATCCGAAGAAATCAGATGCTGGTTCACAAAATAATGGACAAGTTGCAGCAGCAAGCACTTCAAACAACAATACATCTAACACGAATAATACAAGTAACACTACGAATAACAACACATCAAACAATGCAAATAACTCAGGAAGTGAAGCACCAACTCCTACAACAGGCGCAACGACAGTTATTACAACAAACAATACAACAGGCTATTTCTACCACGGAAGTAACCAGGCAACAGTTAATGGGAATCCATCTGATTTGAATAATAAAGTTGCTGAAGTCGGAAACGTCCTGGGAGCCGCTGTCCTTGGTGCACACGATACGAAAAAACAAGTAATAATTAATCTTGCATGGTTACTCCTTATCGTACCTCTTGGAGTAATCGGACTACTTGCTAAAAAGTTATTAGTAAAAAAGTTTGCTAGATAGAATTAATTAACGCACTGCTCCTCATGTCGCCCAGCTGGGAAGTGAAAATTGTTGAGCGATACGCTGCTCTGAGTCTCTGCTTTATTGGTATCATTATGAAAATACAATCTAAGAAAGTAACTATTATTTCTTCATGCGTTCTCATGCTTATTGGTTTTATTGCCGCGCCAAGGGTGATGGCATCTGATGACATTACGGTTAGTGGAAATGGTGCAAATACCAATTCTACGGTGAATGTTTCAACGAATATGCAAACGAACACGCAGCAATCTAACAATGCACAAGTAATCAACAATACAAATACAACAGCTTCTACAGGTAATAATTCTGCAGCAAATAGCACCGGTAATACGACAATCAAAACAGGTGACGCAACTGTTTCAACAAAAGTTTCAACCACAGCTAATATCTCAAACGTAACTACCGATTGTGGATGCGCGCATGATACATCAGCTTCAATTACCGGTAATGGCAGTAATTCTTCAAATACGATTAACCAAGTGAATGCAACTACGACTAACGTAGCTATATCGCAAAATGCCTCACTTACCAATGCTGTATCTCAAAAAGTTGAAACCGGAAATAATACTGCAGATTTTACTAATGGCACTGTGACAATTAAAACAGGTAATATTGCAGCTCAAACTGAGATCAAAAACGGACCAATTAATATCGCAAATGTACTGATTCCATCAGGAAATACGTCTTCGTTTACTCTTAAAATTTCCGGCAACGGTGCTAATTCTTATAACACAATTACAAATAATGAGAACAATTCTATTACTATTACCGTAAATAATGCCGCAGGAATTATCAATACATTAAAAGAACAATATAGTACTGGTAATAATTCTGCAAATTATACAAACGGCAATGTAGCAATCGTAACAGGAAATATTGCAAGTGCAGTTACTTTGGTAAATGGCCCAATCAATATTTTAACGGTTACACCTACTCAAAAAGTGCATCAGAAACCAGCACCTTCGCCTACTCCCGTTCCGCAGCCAAGTAATAATGCACCCTCTTCATCAACATCTTCGTCCACATCAACAAGTAATACGTCATCAGGTTCATCCTCCAGCGGACCTGGAACAGTAATGGGCGCCAGTGCCAACAATTTACCAGTCACTGGCGGCAGTTATTGGTTTTTTATCGCGCTCATCGGAAATATTCTGATGATGCTTTTGGGTGGTTATTTAAGACTGCGATCGGGGAGAAGCCCAGGTGCTATGTCTGCTATCTAATATTTGGCCCCGATTAAGGGGCTTTTTTGTGTTTTAGCAAAGATTTGGATATAATGCCTCTGCAATTTTCAATGAAATATATAGGCAATATACTGGTAATACTATCGTTAGTCGTTTTCATTTATCTTCTCTGGCCGTTTTTCCAGATTTTTTTATTTCCTCCAATTGTCCGACAAAAGCTACCTGATAAAGGAACATTTGTGACAATTCCCAAAATTCATGCACAAGCGCCAGTGATTCTTGGCGTTGATCCGGCAAATCAAGCAATTTATGATGCGGCACTCAAGCGTGGGGTTGCGCAGGCAAAAGGTACAGCACTTCCAGGACAAAAAGGTACCGTGTATTTATTTGCCCACTCCTCAGGCTGGCCATGGGATTTTGCAAAATATAATACCATTTTTTTGCGACTGGGAGAATTAAAACAGGGGGATACTATTTATATATATAGTAATGGGAAAAATTACGCCTATCGAGTGCGGGAAAGTAAAGTTGTTAACCCATCAGCTGTTGGGTATTTAACGAATGCAAGTAAAACACAATTAATTGTCCAGACATGCTGGCCGATCGGTACATCCTGGTCAAGACTTCTCGTTTTTGCAGATCCGGTGTAAGGGTTTAATTATTCTTTTTTTAGTATGCTAGTTGTAGGACGCGTTAAATGATCGGCAAGTCTTGGTGGTCGTGTGGATTTTTCCATTGCATGTCTTCCTGGAGGTCTTCTCTCAGGTTTTTGTGTCTCTCTTGAAACTTTTTCTTTCTTTTTTCTGTGTTTTGGTCCCTCACTTTCAGGATTTTCATGTGGCGCTATTCGATGTCTGCCATGTTGTCTGCCTAGATTTATTTCAGTTTTATCAGAAGGACCAAACCGATATACCCTGCTTTTATTACTGTGATCTTCGGGAGTATATGGTTGCACATCAGAAGTAAGAGCTGCATAATCTAATAACTTTAAAAATTTTTGACAACTGGTGTAGCGGTATTGTGGATTAAAATATAAGGCTTTTTTAAATACTTCTTGTACGGGTGGTGAAAATGATTCGAGTTTAGAGAGAATATATGCGTCATATGACTCTTTATCCACCAATTTACTTTCAGGATCCGGCGGCAACTTTCCGGGCATCAACTTTTCGCCTGTTATACTATAGTAAGCCGTTGCTGCAAATCCCCACACATCAGATGCTTCAGTAAGCTCTGCTCCTACTCTGCATTGTTCAGGAGCAACATACGCAGGCGATCCTTCAAATAGTGGAGTAACCTTATCTCCAATTTTTTGTGATGAACCGAAATCTACAAGATGCGTATTATTAGTTTGATTATTAATCATCATATTTTGCGGTTTGACATCAAGGTGTAAGCGTCCTGCATCATGAAATGCATCAAGAGTTTGGGCAACCGTTTCAAGCTGATCGAGCGTTTTATGAAATCCTAAAGGTCCCCGTTTTTTTATTATATTGTCATAAGTAACACCGTCAATTGCTTCAGATTCTATTACAGGTAAATTACCTTCTTTCACTTCACCGCTTTCGGTTCGAAAGGCACCATGGACCGAACGGAAACGGATGGGAAGTGGAACATATTCGGATACGGTTGAGGCAAAAAGTTGTGCTTCGGCTTCATTTTTTGCTCGATCCAGTTCTTTGGGAGTCGTTGCAAAAAGTACTTTTGCAACCACTGGCCCATCAACAGGAGAGGTACCAGGTAAGATAATTGACCGTTCAGTGTAAATTGCATTTTTTCCATTAAAATTACTTCCCAATTGTACATCCACTGATTCGGGCAATACATGTTCGGTTGATTTTGCAGAAAATATAGGTTTTGTATTACCTTTTTGCTCTGCTATTTTTGGTTGTGCTTCTGGGGTATCTATATATAAACTTGTATCAAATACCCATAAGTTAGTCAATAAAAGTACTTTACATAATTTTTACTTGTTTCAAGCTGGGTAAAGGTGTAGGATGTGGGTGTGAATGAACGAATACTTCCTGAAGAATTAAATCCATTAATCCTAGATTGGGCAAAGCAATTAGAAGATCGTACTGCACATGCTCCAGATACAATCGTTAATAAAGTCGTTGTAAAAACAGATGAGCCTGATGTAACGGATGAAATTGGTAAGATATATCCCGCTACAGATGATGATCGTACTCATGTTATGGTTCTTAAAAATAAAAGCGGAGCAGTTGATACCGTGTTGATAATAGGTGCAAATGTTGGACCGGGCATTCCCGATTTTGGATTTGCAGGCGAATCTCCTGTTAAGGACTATCATGAGGTAATAGGATTTTCACCTGAAGTGGGAGATGGACAATTTACCCATCCGGTGACACTTGAAAGAACGTATGCATCTGACCATCATGATGTTGGTCCTGATATATTTGTGACTTCTCATCATTCAGTCGGTCCTGTTTTACATTTCACAAAAATCCTAGAAGAAAAAGGTATGTTGATTGCTGATAATAGGAATAAGAGGGTCGGAAAAATGGCTAAAATTCCGACTTATTTAGACAAAGCCGGAAGAGAAACACAGGCAAGACTTGCAAAAATTCAGGTGCCAAGAATGCCGCACCCGGGAACAACTCCTCCACCGACTGGAAAGTAAATAGCTAATGATGACGTGCTATTTTGAATGAACCTGTTATAATCTACGTATGCAAACGTTAACAGTTGCGCAGGCGGTTAACAGAGGAATTAACTTTTTTGCAATTGCAGTATATGACATCATCGGTATCGGAGCAATTCATGAAGTGATCAATGAAGATGATCCGGAAGATAAGATGGAAGATGAATTATTTGTTGTAAGCGCACTCTTAGCACTAGTTTGGTATAAGCTGAGTGGCAAAGCAATGAAGCGAACCCTCATTCCCGGCTATTTTCTTCTCATTGGAATACTTATTAAATTAATTGGAATAGGTATCGAATATTCAGATAAATTGGAATCGTCTCCCGATATCGCGTATATTGGTATTTTAGGAACTACTCTTCTTATTTTTTTGTATCAATATTATAAATTTCGAGATAGTACCCACTAATATATCCGAAGTTCCTTACTTTTACCTGCTACTAGTATTATGACGCACAGTGGTATACAATATAGGACTTATGTCAGCAGATACAGGTTTTTTTCTTCCCCATTTTGAGTTAGTTCATTCAGAAACAGTGCCGAATGGTACCCCATCAGTACCTGATCAGAGTGCCAAACCGCACACTACCTCTCGTTATGATCACGTTGTGGTTATACCCTCCCCTACACAACAACCTGCATTATTCGATGAGGCTGAACTTAAACCTCCTGCTCCAACAAGTTATTGGAAATCTCCTGGAGAAGGTGGTCATGTTTATCCGAATACAACCCTACCAGTATCAACTCCCCGACCGTCCGGTAGAATAACGCTAACAGAAGGAATCCAGGCTACTATGAAACAAGATCCACTGTTTTCTCGCGACGAAGTAGCAACTAATGGACAATTTCCACCTCCGATTCGATATAGATCTGAATACAGACGGGAAGTTGGTGAAACAGACGTAACAGCTTCTAGCTCCTCAACTGAGCAGCCGAGACTACAAGCAAGCTCACATTCGGAAAAAGTACTGATTATTGGTGGAGTGCCTGCTGCTTCGAAGTTTTCTTCTGATACGATAAAAGATGCTCAACCTGTACAGGAAACTGCTGCTACTGGTAAAGTAACAAAAGGTACAGTAGTTACATTTTTGAGAGAAAAACTATTACCTCCTCGAGGACGTAAAGCTCGATCACGTTAGAAACTGAACGTTTTAAATTTATATTGTTGACATCAATGATCTCCAATGATATACTTTGATTGTTATTGATCTGCCCCTAATTAACCCCTGTCACAACTTTTATATACATGAATTTTTTATCTAATGTAAAAAATATAACTCGCAAAGCTGTTTTCGCCAGCGTGATTGCTGTGGTAGCAATAAGTGCTCTCGCTACAATTGGTCTTGTACAAGCACAAGCTTCAGGATCAGATTGCGATAACGCTGTTGTTTGTGGTGGTGTCTCAGGCGTTGGCCAAGTACAACATGACTATCATAATGGTGCCTCAACTAATAGTAAAGATACTGCTAAAAGTATCAAAGACATCTATAGCTATTTTGGAATTAGCGCAAGCGACATCAATACTATGAGTGCTGTAACTGGCGAGGTATATAGTGATGGTAGGGTTACTACAGCCAACGGTAAAGTAGTTGCTACTAACGCGCTGACTGCCGGACGCTTAAATGCAACCAATACATGTGGTGGCAGTAATCAAAAAAACGTTAATGGTACAAAATTCTGGGTACGAAAGCCTTGCGTATCCTTTAAAAGTAGTCCGCTAAGTGCTTTGGTGGTAATGAAAAACGGCGTATTCCAATTCGCTATCATCAAAAGTTGTGGTAATCCTGTTACAGGAACACCAAAACAACCAGCACCAACACCAACGCCAGCAACTCACTATGCTTGTTCAATAGTAAATAATGCGCCTGTCTGTACTAAAAAAGATGGAAAAGGACAAAGTCTCGCAACATGTAACTCAACTTGTAAAGCACCAAAACCAACAGCTACACCAACACCAACGCCAGCAACTCACTATGCTTGTTCAATAGTAAATAATGCACCTGTCTGTACAATACATGCAGGAGTAGGACAAAGTCTCGCAACATGTAAGTACACTTGCAAAGCACCAACGCCAACAGCAACCTGTACTCCTACACCTGAGATCTCCTCTGGTTACTAAACTAACAGGTTTTTCCCTAAACACACAATCTACTCCAAATTTTTTCGCGTCTAAAAATATCTATTTCACTTCAAATATTGACTTATAGTATTAAATAATATATACTATGGGCCATGAAAGCGAAACAGTCTGTATCGATTAAAAAAGTAGGAGTAATGAGTCTCTGGGACAAAGTTCTCTACTTTTTCTTATTACTTTTTGGACTTATCTCAACCGGAATATTTGGATTCTGGTGGTTTGAAAGCAACCATATCCCCCAAAATTTTGGTGGCATATATCATGGTTTGGACATGCTTCTTTTTACGACACTTAGTTATATCGTGTGGTACCAATTAGTTAATGAACTTTTTTCTTGGTATACAGCGCTCTTTATTAGACATCCGAAAGAAATTAAACCCGCAAAAAATAAAAAAGTTGCTTTTTTGACTGCCTTTGTGCCTGGAAAAGAACCGTATGATGTATTAGAAAATGCGCTTTTTGCTATGACGGCTGCAGACTATCCGCATGACACGTGGCTTTTGGATGAAGGAAATGATGAGACAGCAAAACAGATTTGCAGAAAATATGGTGTAAAACATTTCTCGCGAAAAGGTATAGCAAAATATAATACTTCGTCTGGCGAATTTAAGGCGAAAACGAAAGCTGGAAATTATAACTCCTGGTATGATTCGCATGGTAATGCATATGATTTCGTTGCACAAATTGATGTAGATTTTATCCCGCGACATGATTTTCTCACAAAAACTCTGGGCTATTTTAGAGATCCTGAAGTTGGATTTGTCGGATCACCTCAGGTATATGGTAATACCGATGAATCCTGGATTGCAAAAGGTGCAGCTGAGCAAGCGTATAGCTTTCATGGCGCAATGCAAAAGGGATTTTATGGTCAGGATATGACCCTATTTATCGGCGCCAATCACGTCGTGAGAGTCGCAGCACATGACACCATTGAAGGTTATTCTGGACATATTGTTGAGGATCATTTAACTGGCATGAAGTTTTATAGCAAGAAATGGAAGAGTGTGTATGTGCCAGAAATTTTGGCTCGGGGTGAAGGTCCTGCAACCTGGGATGCATATTTCAGTCAACAAATGCGTTGGGCATATGGATTGTTTGATATTCTTTTTACTCAAAGTCCGAAATTATTCAGAAAAATGCGATTACATCATATTGTTAATTATTATATTCTGCAGCAATATTATTTTTACGGATTAACGCAGGTGTTGGGAATTGGTCTTATTACGCTGTATTGTCTGTTTGGCATTCAAGCGACATCAATGAAGCTTGTTGATCTTCTTTTATTGTACCCGCCTGTACTCTTAATTCAGCAAGTACTCTTTTTATGGTTACAAAAATTCAGTATCGATCCCGAAAATGAGTCTGGTTTGTTACTCAGATCAAAATTATTGAGTCTTGCGGTCTGGCCAATTTATCTGCTTGCTTTGTGTAGTTCTGTTACCGGTAAACGATTGAATTACGCAGTTACGCCAAAAGGATCCAAACAAGAAGACAGCGGAAATGTAAAATTATTTATTCCGCATGCTATTTTGGGTACGGTAACAGTTCTGGATATGCTTTTATCTTTTTATACGCATCATCAGGCAATCCAGATTCTTGTTTGGGCGTGGGTTAATACACTTGTTATGTATTACTTTGTCTTTACCGAGGCAATGAAAGAACTTGTTGCCTTCGTTGAAAAGTTGCATTTCTCCTCGCTCTTCGCGCCATTGCCAAAATTCGCAGGTTCTAAATAAAGCTATATGTTATCGTTTGATATATTTAGCTCTTGACTAATCGTGCCTCATGCGTTACCCTGTACGGGTAATGAGCCTCAAACAAAAAATCCATCATTTTAAGCTATATCCTGCACTTTTTGCTCTTGGAATGATCTTAATTATAGCAACACTTTTTGTGTATCACTCAAATGTAAAAGATTATAATGCATCGGAATTTAAACAGCAGCAGCAAGTTCTTGGTATGAAAAGCAAATCGTCACCAGTATCACCAACTCCCATAAAAGACGCAATGACAACTGACGTTTTACCAACCAAAACACTACCAAATCGGTCGGTCTATCTTGGTATGTGGACAGGTGGCTTATGGGATGATAAAGCGCTTACTTTTCATCCGGAGTCGTTACAAACGGTCGAAAATGAGATAGGTAAAAAAGTTGCAATTGCCCATATCTATACTGGCTGGAGTAATTTGAATAATCCTTCATTTATTGCTCAGTTACAGATTATCTCAAATAATGGCTGGCGCCCGATGGTGAGTGCAAATCCTTATTTTTTCGATCAGTGTAAAGCAAATGGGAAAACATTGTATCAAGCGATTGCGAGCGGGAATTGTGATGAATTCATGAAATCAGTTGGTGTTAGTTTAAAACAATACAGTAGTCCGGTACTGCTTCGATTTGCCTGGGAAATGAATATAAACTCAATGGATTGGAGCATTCAAAAAACAGGAAGTAGTACTCAGGATTATATTTTGGCATGGCAAAGGTTTCATGATATCGTTGCCTCAACGGGTGCAACAAATGTACTGTGGGTTTTTGCGCCCAATACGCAGTCAGCATCTAGTATCCCCTATAATCAACTTTATCCAGGTGATCAGTATGTTGATTGGATTGGACTTGATGGGTATAACTGGGGAACGACGCAGGCCTGGAGTAGCTGGGAAAGCTTTTCCCAAGTCTTCGCATCCTCGTATGCAAATCTTGTTGCAGTCGCGCCCAATAAGCCAGTTATGTTATCTGAAGTTAATACAACTGATGTCGGTGGCGATAAAGCTGTCTGGTATACAGATATGCTAACCGAGCAAATTCCCAACAAGTATCCACGCATTTCTGCAATTATTATCTATAACGAAGATAGAACTGCTCAGGAAAATGTTAATTGGTTACTAGATAAAACACCTGAGTCACTAAGTGCATTTAAAAAAGGAATTTCCAATCCATTGTATGTAGCATCATTTTGATACAATGGTTGTACATGAGTAAAAAACGGGTAAAAGGGACGAGACGAAAAACCGCTATTCCCCTTATAGTTCTTTGCCTATTAGGAATTTTTTCCTGTTTGTTTTTTTATTCACTCTATTCTCGTTATACCAGAAACCAATTAAGTAAACTTACTACTCTTCCTCCTCTTGCTGGTAAAATAGCTGAGCCAAAAAAAGGAGCCTATCTAGGGGTCTCTTTGTATGATCAAAATATTGATAGATTACTTACGCTTGAAAAAAAAGTCAGTAAACATATTGCAATCGTTGGTATGTATCAATCCTGGGAAGGAAGTCACACAATGTTTGACAGTTCGTGGGCACAAACCATAACAGACAATGAAAGCATTCCTATGATAACGTGGGAGCCATGGGTGCCGGTATCAGGATTTGACAGGTCTGAAAATAAAGTAAATCAGACGAAATATCGTTTGTCGAAAATTACTCAGGGCAAGTTTGATACCTATATTACCACCTATGCCATTGCCGTTAAAAATTACCGCGGTCCCGTGATGATTCGTTTTGCCCATGAAATGAATGGCAATTGGTATCCTTGGGGGAGTACCTTTAATACCCCTGTCGAGTATATCGCCGCATGGCGTCATGTGCATGATATCTTTACCAGAATTGGTGCGACTAATGTGACCTGGGTGTGGTCACCAAACGCCATTTATTATGACCCCCATGTCCCCTATGCTG
>CAZILC010000014.1:29877-40319 GCA_964540055.1 uncultured Gammaproteobacteria bacterium
ACCTGGGTGTGGTCACCAAACGCCATTTATTATGACCCCCATGTCCCCTATGCTGATAAACCTGAAAAATTCTATCCGGGAGAAAAGTATGTGGATTGGGTAGGATTCAGCGGATTTAATTGGGCCGGGCAATATAAAGGCAATGTCTGGGTTAATCCATCGGAACTTTTTGATCCAACTATTAAGGTTTTGAAACAATTTCATAAACCGCTTATTATCGCAGAAACAGCAAGTGCAGAAACAAGAATCCCCTCTGATAAAGCAAGCTGGATTCAAGTGCTTCCAGGCTATATCAAAGAGAATCCGCAAATAAAAGGGGTTGTTTGGTTTAATACCACAGATAATGGTATCAATTGGTCAATTGATAGCACGCCTGTTTCATCGCTTGCATATAAAGAGGCTTTTGATGACTATTTTGTGCAAAAATATCTTGCAAAAAATTAGTGAGAAATACGTTGGAAGATCAGAATATTATTTGAGGTATACACTTTCTTAAAATAGGTATAAAGTTCATCTTTACTTTTTTTATTGGTAAAAAGAGCATTCCAAACCACATCGTTTTTCTGCATAATTATCCAGGTAGCATATTTTTCCGGATGATGTAATGAAATTTCCCAATATGGTTTATTGCCAACATATATAATTTTTTGCATAGGAATAGTACTTTTTGCAATACTCACTGTTCGCGCATACGTATCAAGCAGTACAAACCCCCCATCGTAATGCGTGTTGATAAATTGTTCCACATTGACAGGGACCTTTTCTGCTGATAATCCATACGTACCATCTGCAAGAGTTATAACGGGCCCAATACCTGAGAAAATAATGTACATATGTAAAAGTAGATACACGATGAGTAATGATTTCATACTCCAATGAATTCGGGAAACAAGATAACCCATAAATACAGCGATAAACGGCATCATCATAACCCCATATCTGACATTAAATAAGTGGAAAAGATAATTTTTCGGTGTGAGACTTGGAATAAAAATAACTGATTGTCCAAGATACAGTGAGATGACATTAAAGATAAACGGAACAAAAAGCACAAAAAGCGTTGCCAGTGTTGCTTTTGTATACCGGCTTGCAGTAAAAACAATTGCACCAATAATGGATAATATAAAAATAATGTATCCGCTGTTGGCGATGGTCGTATAAATATAGTAAATAAGAGCAACCAGCATATTATGGTACGCTGGCAGTTCATGTCTTTTGAGCCAGTCAAGTTGCTGCGCTTTTGCTGAATAGATACTATCGGTAAAATAAAACGGATCTCCAAAAATGAGATAACACCAGATAAACCAGCAAACGATGCCAAATGCACCAAGTGTTATAAAAAGAATTGTTTCACCGTTTATTTTATTGTAGATGCGTCTCTGTGTCAGTCCCGGCAGAAAGATAAATATCGCTTCAAAGAGCACGAGAAACCATCCGTCATAGCGGGTTAATGATGCACAAAACGCGAATAATCCCGCGAGTATTAATGATGGTATGGAATGTTTTTTATACTGATAACTGACAAAATAATAGGTTGAAAGAATAAAAAATGCGAGTAACGGTACTTCCGTCATGGGAGTCGATTGTAAATATAAAACATTTGCATTTGTAGCAAAAATAAGAAATGAAATATACGCAGCAAAGGTATTTCGGGTAATCAGATTCGTGAGTTTAAAAATATAGACACAGGCTATGATAAAAAATATTCCTGAAAGGATTGATCCGGCAATACCTGTTCTCCACAGAGGGTCAAAAAAGACAAAAGGAATCATAAGTAAATGCGTTAACGGAAGCCAAATACCACCAAGTTGCGCAAGCCCCGGTGTGAGTCCTGAAACAACTTCTTTTGCAATATTAATATGTGACTCAGCGTCTCCATAAGCAAGAATCCATCCATGCTGATAGGAAATAATCGTAGATAGAACAGCCACTAAAACAGAAAAAAAGAATACTATTTTTATGTTATTACGAGAAAAGAATTGCGCAATTTTTGTCATCAAGGTTATATCTTGATACGATATGAAATAATTATTTGCCATATGAAAAAACTGTTATTGGGTAGTTATTAGTGGGCGGGTTTTGATCTTATACACTTCAATACCATTTTCGTTGAAAACAAGTGTATAATTGTTTTTTATCACCTGAGAATTATTAAGGTATTTTGCGACTTGATCATCTTTATTTGACGGCTCTGAGACAATCCATGTTGCATATGTTTGTGGTTCTATAATAGATTTTTTCCAATACTCCCCTGTTCCCTCATGGATATATGTTTTGAAATTAAATCCAAGTTCTAACATTTCAGGATTGTGAATTTTAGCACTTATCATAATCAGCCCTCCATCATAATGACCCTTTAACCATTGCACCATTGCATTTCCTTTTATCGGATCGCTTTTAACCCGTTCAATATTATTGCCAAGAGGAATTTGATAAATAACAGTATAAAAAGGAACAAAATAGGAATAAACTTGAATGGTTAACAGCGCAACAAGAAGAAGCCGTAAAACAATAAATCGTATTGAGAAAAGATACGTTGAGAGAAGCGCTACCAATGGAAGAAGCGTTAATCCATAACGCATATTAAATTCGCTATATGCTTGCGTTTGTGCAGATAACATATGTGCAACAGTTAATTCAGGCTGATTAATTGGCGTATTTCTTTGGAGAGTGTAGACCATAAAAAGAAATATTGCAGATTGCAACAAAAGCGGTAAAAAATAAAATGTTTTTTTTCTAATTGTCTGCACAATAAGAACAGGTAGAGAAAATAAAGCAATAAGTGCAGGTATGACTCCATTCATCCAGACAATAGCTGTCAGATATTTTATACTTGCCTGGATTACCGATAGATTAAATGTATAATTTGCACTGACACTTTTAGAAGTGGATTGAAACGATGGTGATAAATAGACGTGTTGCCAATATAACGGATCACCATACAATGTCGTAAGGTATAATGACCATATAACAAATCCGAATACTGCTATGGTTGTATATAAAATAGTATTTCCTTCCATTACTTTATAATTTTTGGTTTTGAGCCAAAGATAGAAGGCAACTGCTGGAATCGATACAAACATTACAGCCCATCCTTCATACCGAATTAATGAAGCTGCTGTCATAGCAATGCCCGCAAAAATAAGATACATAAGTTTTTTACTGTCCTGAATCCAAACCAATAGATTGTATATCCCAAGAATAAGAGCAGTAATAAAAATCGGCTCAGACATTGCAGTTGTTTGGAAGTACAGTAAATTAATGTTTAATGCATAGATAAGTGTAGCCCCGAAAGAAGCGAAAAAAGATTGTGATATGATTTTTGCAGATTTAAACAGATAAACGCCACCTATGATATACGCTGCCATTGATACTACTGATCCGGCAATTCCGGAATGCCATAAAAAATTATTCCAAATAAAAGGAAGCATTAGTAACGTCGGAAGCGGTAACCAGACATTACTTAATTGTCCTAAGCCGGGTCTTAAGCTATCAATAACTCCCCGCGCGATATTTAACCGAGAATTTGCATCACCAAAAAGCAAAATTAAACCTGTTGCGTAATAATACGCGAATGATGTAATACTAAGAAATGTTAGCAAGATACATATACAGAGTGTCTGGTGAGATGATAGAAATGTAAAAATATTTTTAAAAGACTGCATACTGATTCTCCTTTTAATAACTTAAGCTCAACGTCAACAGAGCCTTTTTTATTTGTCGTAAGATATCAATAACAATATTATTTTTTAATATAGTGGATGCAACTGTTTTTACTTTCTGAGGAACATATTTACGAAGTCGCCATAAAACAATCCCCATAGCATAATTGGGATACTCGTGTCTGAAATCTTTTACCAATTTTATTGTTTCGTCCAGTTGAAAATGATATTTTGTGGAATTAATACCATTGGGATTTATTCTATAGTTAATGAGATATTCGGGCATATTATACATTTTACTAATTACCCCAATTCTAAGCCAGAGGTTATAGTCTTCTGTTGTAAAATAGTAGGGATTATAACCACCTACTTTTTTTAATATCGATTTTCTAATAACAACGGAACTGTGGAAAAAACAATTTTCAATCAATAGATAATTTCTGATTTCACTATCAGTGCTAGGGTTTTTAGTTTGAAGGATTAGATTACCTTGTGTATCGATAATATTAGCCCAGGTACCTATTAATCCGTAATCAGGATTTTTTTCTAAAAATTCTATTTGTTTTTTTAATTTATTCATATCAATCCATTCATCATCCCCATCGATTCTTGCGATATATTTTCCTTTCGACTTCTCTACTCCCGCAATAAGATTTTTAACCAATCCTTTATTAGTGGCATTTGTGAATAGTTTAATTCGCGAATCAATCTTTGCAAATTGTGTAACAATTTTCTCAGTGGTATCTTTAGAATCATCATTAATAATAATAAATTCCCAGTCGGTATACGTTTGTTGTAACACACTAGTAATTGCGCGCTTTATATACAAAGCGTCGTTAAAAGTAGACATAATGATTGAGACTGTTGGCGTTTTCATATTATTCTATGTTTGCTAATATTTTTGTACTTGTTACTATTTCAAAATGATGTGTGGTAGCTTGCGGTTGTCTTAGTGCCCATTGTTGCACGAAGATGTGCAACAAAACATAACTAATGGTAGAAAATGGAGACTTCATAAAAGATGAGAGAATTCCGTTAATGATTATTTTGACAGGGATAGTTCTTTCATTTTTCACTAACGTTTCATCAAACACATCTTCGAATTTTACTTGTGTTTGGAATATGCGTTTTGCGTACTTAATATAATCGTTAAATGTTTGGGGAAGTTTGAAATAGACTGTATCCTGATTTACGTTTTTATACCGATACCCCCGACTGATACACGTCAAATATAGATATTGATCTTCGCCTTGTGAAACTTGAGGAAAAATTACTGATTGATAAAACTTACGAGAAAGCGCTCGAATATGTCCAACGCAGGTATAAATATTATCGCCGTCATTATATTTCGAGTAAATTGCATATTTTAAAATAAAACCTGTTACCAATATTTTTTCAAGAAACGTTTTTGGTCTCGTAGGTCTTGCCCATTGCGCCGTCAAATCCGCACCGTTAATAATTGGCTTAATCAGATGTGCGATTACGTCTTTACTTTTGATGAAAAGATCAGCATTTAACAATACGAGGATATCTGATGTGACTTTTGAAATAATTTCATTTTGCCGGTATGTTTGCCCTCTGTTTTCTTTCCCATCAATTATTTCAACACCTTGATTAATATATTGTTTAGCAATATGCACCGTTTTATCGCTGCTTCCGTCTGATGCAACAATTATTCTATCAATCACAAAATTATTTTGTTTTTGTGCAAGAATTTGTTTTAAAAGATGATCAAGATTATATTGTTCATTATAGGCAGGAATACAAATTGCTACACGTGGTAAATTTTTCATATTGCAGCTACCCTTCTTTTGAAACTAAAAAAATGTGTCGTTTCAAAAACATGAAGCAAGGACGTGATAGTAAGATTTAACAAACTAACAGCAAATATTACTTGTGTAATATCGTAGATACCGTTATGAAAAATGATAATACCAACTGACATGAAAGCTGCCATAAAAATTGAAATTATTGGGAAAAAATATTGTTTTTTCGCCAGGTGATAGCTTGTTATTGTTGTTGCAATTGTTAGAAATGCAATGCCTGAAGAATATGTGTTTAAATATGGCAGGATAGCAAAAACTTTTTGTCCAAAAATAAGTGGCAGGAAAAATTTACCTAATGGTGCGACGAATATAAATGCACTAACTGTCAGAATAATTGCAGCAAAGAGCAGTCGATAAAAAATAATGCGCGGATTGGATTTATTGCCTAAGTCATTACTTACAAAGGTTAATATTAAATAACTTGGAAGAATACCAAAAAAATAAACCATTTTTCCAACTAATGATAAAAACGCATATTGTCCTGCTTCAGTCGGAGAGAGAAAATGTTTTGCCAACAATACATCCATGGTAAAAAATGCCATTGAAGATATTCCAGAAATGAGTGCAGCCCAAAAAAATTTTTTAGGAAAAACCGTTTTCTTGGTGGTTTCCTTAGTATTTGTTCGCGGAGTTAATAGCACCGAAAGACCATATCCTGTACCAATAGATAGCGGAATTGAAACAAAAATCCATTGATTAAGTGCACCGGCATACAATATAAAAGAATATAAAAATTTACTAATGGGTTCGATTAAGACGAGTAATGAAACAAAATAAAAATTTAATTTTCCTTGCAAATAGCCTTTATTAAACGCAAGTAGCACACCGAAAATAAGAATCGGAGTAAATAGCAATGGTACAAAAATGTTGTTTATCTTAAAAATGTTATTAATAAAGACAGATAGCAGGATCCAAAAAAAAGAAGCAAAAAGGGTGATTTTTATGGCATATTTTTTGGTTACTCGTATAAATTCATCTGCGAATGTGTATTTATTTTTTCCCGTCAAATAGGCAACCCGGTGAATGATTGTTGATTGAAATGCTGTGAAAGGAATAAGAGCGATAACAGAAAAGGTATTAAATACCGTTAAAATTCCAAATTCCTCAAACGTAAGTACCCGACTTAAGAATACGCTGTATATCATGTTGATTACATTTGTTATAAGAACTGAAAATAATAATAATGTTCCTCCTGTTAACTTATTGTTAAAACGTTTTGCCATGGGTTTTCTCCTAGACTAGATTTGGACTGAAGCCGACAAGTTTTTCATCAACCAAATCAACACCAATGCTTTGTGTTGCTTGTTCGATCGTTTTTTGATTATTAATGTGCAAACCGTGTTGTGTTTTGGACCAGTGATGGGGTGCAATAATAAGTTCAACAACAGCACGCCATGCAGCGACACTCATATAGAGCCAGTAGAAAGGGATAAAGAAAATATATTTGACCAAGTCATCATGACCATGTTTGACACAGCCGATCATGTAATAGTAAAGATAAAGAAAATTTCCAATGACAAGTGAGAAGATTCCCATATACAACACCCAGGACGGAAAGAATGATTCTATAAACGTACCGATCTGTGCTCGATACAAAAAGTATGCGATGGTGATAAGCCACATTAACGGATTAATAAACATTGAAAGCACCTTTCCCCCGACCACTAATTGAAACGTTAGTAAATGAGGTTTTTTAAAAGTACTCTTAAATTCATTAAGATAGCGTGTGTGAACTAAATATGATTGGATATATCCTTTAATCCAGCGTGACCTTTGTTTGATCCAATTGCGGTACGAACTATTTGCCTCCTCAAGGGTTATACTGTCAACAATAGCGGTTGTATAGCCTGCTTTTACTAAGCGCATGCCGAGATCACAATCCTCAGTAACATTAAATGAGTCCCAGCCCTTCAGTTCTATCAGCTTTTTGGTTTTAAAATGATTACTTGTTCCACCCAGCGGAATCGGTGCGTTGATTGATTGAAGACCAGTCAATACAAGATCAAACCACAAAGAATATTCAGCGGTAAACATTCGGGATAATAAATTTTGATGAGGATTATAGAAATTTAATTTTGCTTGTATGCAGGCAATATTCTTTCCGCCTTTTTTAAATCCTAGTACAGCTTTTTTAAGCTGCATTGGTTCTGGTACGTCTTCTGCATCATAAATAACTGCATAATCACCCTTCGCATATAACAAACCATAGTTACATGCTTTTGGCTTTGTTTTTGGTTGAGAATTTGGCACAACAACAATTTCAAAATATGATGGAAGTTCTTGTTGTTGGATATGTGTAATGGTTTCTTGATCATCTTCTTCCAAAAGTAACATTACTTGTAATTTGTTTTTTGGATAATCAAGCCGTGACATAGCAGTGACAAATTGTGGTACCACTTGCCATTCTTTGTATAATGGGCAAAAGACAGTATATGTCGGCCAGAAAGAATCAGGAATTTCTGCAAGAGTTTTTTCCTTTATATGAATTTCAGCTGGCTTTGAAAAACTCCGATAGACAAGATACAAATTAAAAAGCAGATCAAAAAAATACAGTGCTGTCAGAATTGCAAGAAGTCCAACCACTGTTGCGTGCCAGTTAATATATAATTGCATTCCGAGAATAAGAAGCAGTTCTAAAATAATTAGTTTATGCTTTGCAGTTAATCGGAAAAACGCTGTTTTTTTATAATCTAAATCGGAATGGTGAATAAATTCCTGCCCTTTATAATGAAATCCTTTCCCTTTTTCTAGTTCAACTTTGGGATGGAATGGGATGATTTGGGGCCGGGTAAATCGATATTTTAATGCTGTCCAGCCAATTTGGGCTATTGCTTTATGTAGGGTGATTTTAGTTTTTCCTGCTGTTCGTTCAGAAAATACAATATCTTTACTTTCTATTGTGTAACCGGCATTTCTTGCTTTTAAGAGAAATTCCAGATCAAACGTCCAAGGAGAAGTTGGATAAAGCGGAATACGCTCGATAATTTCTTTTTTAAATACTTTAAAACCTGATTGGACATCACAGGAAAGACCATGAAGTATTTTGCCAAAAAAATAGAGATATCCTTTGCTCAAAAAGTTTCTAATAAACGTAGTTTTTTTCTTTTTTCTATTTGCAACAACAATATCTGCTCCCTTGTTGATTTGATGCAACATGTCAATTATCGATTCAGGCGGATATTGTAAATCCGCATCAATCATGCAGAGAAGCTCATATTGTGCATACGAAAATCCTTCAAGAAGTGATTGTGCTTTACCTGGTTTCCCTTTTTTCTTAAAGAGTCTTAAGGGGAAAAAAGAGCTCAGTTGTTTTGCAACAGCAGCTGTTTGATCTTTTGAGTGATCGTCAATTACAATAATTTCATACGTGATATGCCATGTAGTGAGAACGGCATCAATCCTGTGCATTAAAGCTTCAAGATTTTGTTCTTCATTTTTTGCAGGGATGATTATGGATATAGCACTAAACATATAAAAAAACCCAACCTTTACACACAGATAAAGATTGGGCAGAAATTAACCTAGAGTATTATTATAAATCATGACCTATAATTATGCAATAGGAAAAATGTCATTGTCGTTAATACCCAACAACAAAATTTATATTCAATGTAGTCTGGTTTTTGTCAGGAAGAGATAATTAGAATGTCTGTTTTTACACTAAAAAATCTCAGCGCATTTTCATGTAGTAAACCTATAACAAAATTTTGGTAAAAAATTGTTGTATTTAGAAGAAGACCCATTTAGTAGCTAGGGTGTATGTTATTCAAAAAAGAATGTATGTTTGCATAGATAATATTTCTGCCATCAATTGTTCCCAGATAGTCTTTGTCTTTGATTGCTTGTGTTCGTATATCTGTAAAGTTGTAGTGCTTTATGCCACTAATGTAAATAAATTGTGTTCCCGATTGTTTGGTGATACTTTCCATCAGTTTTCTCCCTTGTATGCATTGTTGGTCACAATAATTTCCTAATTCTGCTTGTATATATAAAAAGGGTACTGATATCTTGTTATTAAATACAGCACCACCGTCCAAATTTATTCCAGCAACACATCGTGGGTCGAAACTACAAAAATATGCAGCAGTAGATCCCCCGACGGAATGTCCAATAACAATTACTTTTTGATTACCAATTTGTTTCCCGATGCCATTTGTCCAATCCTTAACTAATTTTTGATAATCAGCTGCATTTGAGTCTTTTGGCGTATAGACGATCACTTTATAGCCATCTTTTTGCAGGTTGATGAGTAAGGTGTGATAGTCTGTCGCATGTAATCCGAGTCCGGGAATAAAAAGGATCGGTATTTGTTGTTTTGCATGAAATTTAAAGAGTAAATCTCTGGTGGAATTACTAAGGGCAAAGAGTATTACAGTGGCAATAAATAATATAAATAGTACAATTCGAAGCAAATTTGGTTTCATAGTTGAGACATTATACCAATAATTGACGAGTTTTAAAGTAGCTCTTCGTTTATATACCTCAGAGTATAATTATATACGATATCCTATAACTTTTAAAGAATGAAATCTATATAAGAGTAGCATTTTTAAGTCAACAGAAAGTACGGATTAACAGGCAAATTTTGTAACACTTAGGTTTTTATATACGTTATATTTTAGAGCGACAAGTAGTATCGATAAGTAAGGCTATTTAATTAGGTTGATAACTCAAGCAAACATAACATATTTAACTATGGGATATATAATCGTATATTTTAGAACTGTGAAAACTTTTATAATTATACTGAGCACAGAATATTCCCATAAAATTCGCATAATCCCGTTTGTAAGCATTTTCTGTGTTGACAAAAGTGAAGGTGTTCTGCTATTGTAAATGACAAGACTGCCCCATATAGTAGCTTTACAATATTGCTACTTTACTATAAGCCGATATTGCTGTATAATACTTGTCAGTATAACTGACGAGTCATTTGTTCACTCTAGCTTTCTTG
>CAZILC010000015.1:0-39629 GCA_964540055.1 uncultured Gammaproteobacteria bacterium
CACAATACTCCTTATTATTCATAGTATATGTTTTATAGATGAGACGCAAGAGAAGTCAGTCTACATGACTTTATGAGCGTATTTTGCTACAATATGAGGATAAAATACGTTACTGTACGTGTTTGAGAACTAGTCTGGGCCGGTAGCTCAATGGTAGAGCGGTTCCCTCTTAAGGAATTGGTTGGAGGTTCGAATCCTCTCCGGCTCACTTTAATATAGTAAAAATTTAAATGCAAATTTAGCCTCGATTTAGGCTCGAAATAAAATCGAAAATAAATATAGTTTAGCCTCACGCCAAAAGGGATTCGAACCCTAAGATTAGTTTCAAGAATTTAATAACTGTTGAATATGGGGATATCAAGGATCAAATGGTGGAGAATTGAATGGATATAAACCTCAGCTAAAATTGTAGATTATCGTTTTGTATTCCCTGATAAATTTGGTCATACCTAGGATCATGTGCAATATTTTTTGCTTGTTGCACTTCTTTGAGTGCCGCTTGTTTATCACCGAGTTTATATATGGCAATTGCATCAATTAACATAAGCGTTGAGTTTTGTGGAAATTTTAAGAGGCCTTCCCCACTAATTTTTTTTGCCTGTTTTACTTTATTATCCCTCAACATTAAGATTCGAGCATAGTTAGAATACAGTACTCCTGTATCATCAAACGAGATAGATGATTTATAGAGCTCTTCTGCTTTTTGAAAATTACCTTCCGCTTCGTAAATCGTAGCAAGATTATAAACAAGTGGAGGTTGATGAGGATTTTTGGCTATTACATCCTCAAAATATTTTTGTGCTTGAGTATATTGTCCTGCTTGAAATAATTGAGTAGCCAAAAGATTTTCAATTCTGTCATTTGGCTGATATTGAAGATCGTTACTGTAAAGTGAAATACCATTATACCAATTAGTATTGCGAATTAACGTTCTCACAGCAAAAAAGCAAAGAATAAGTATTGCAAATAAGATTACCGTATATCTGACATTATAATCTTTTATTTTTACATTTTGTGCCACCAATCCAATAGCTCCTAACAGACCTAACATGGGGAAATAAAACATATGATCAGCAACAGTCATATCAAGTGGTAAAAGTTGCATATGGAACCCAACTCCCAATAAAAACCACAATGCAAAGAAGAGATAAAGCACAGCTTGTTTTTTGTTCCTCTTCCACAACCACATACCTCCTATACCTAATAATCCGAGAAAGAGAATATCTAAGATTAAAGGCAAAAAGAAGTCACCCGATGGGCCAGGTATCATCCATTCCTGATAGATAAACAAATTTATCGGAAAGAAAAAAGTTTTGATATAAAAAAGAAAGATTGCAGGCATAGAGAAAATTCTTTCAGAAAGTGGCGCCGTCATCATTGGTACATCTGGAAGCTTTATGACTGTTACCTTGGCAACCTCAAACCGCATGAAGAGATAGAATGCTATTTGTATAACGACAATGCCAATTATTTTTATCGTATCCGGAATGGTTTTCTTTTTAAAAAGGAAATAATAAATAAGAATAATAAATCCGAAAAGTATTCCGGTTTCTTTTGAAAAAATAGATGCTACAAGCAGCAACAAAATAGAAATATATCTTTTTACTGAGATGTGTTCTTTTAAGAAAAGAATAAGAGCAATAAGGCCAAAAAATACAAAAAGCGGTTCAGCAAGAGTAGCAGCATAAACGACAGACTCGACATTAATCGGATGGACTAAAAAGACAAGCGCTAGAAAAAAGGCAAGCATTTCTT
Source organism: uncultured Gammaproteobacteria bacterium (assembly GCA_964540055.1). Taxonomy (GTDB): domain Bacteria; phylum Patescibacteriota; class Microgenomatia; order Levybacterales; family UBA12049; genus JACDET01. The sequence continues at coordinate 1,756 of CAZILC010000015.1, forward strand.
TAAAAAATTTTTTAAAGAGATAAAACAGGAGAAGCGCATTTGCAATATGGAAACATAGCTGGAGTAAATGATAAGGAAAAGTTTGTGGACCAAAAAGTGAATATAATAGAGAGAATGATAGTGTCATCAAAGGACGGTAATATAGACCACCAAGTTGACTGCTATTTTCAGGAGAAAAAGTACTACCAAGAAAGAAACTTAAAAAATTAGATACAGAATGGACAAGGATATTATTTTGAATTTGATAGACATCATCCCAGACAAACGTACCGAAAAGACCGTTAAAATAAACCGCAAAACCTACAACAATTAATATTAAATAGATTTTATATCTCTGAAAGAAGTTTATATTCTCAGTTTCCATTCCTAACTATACAATACCTTATTTAACCAACTTTCCTCAAGTATTAGTATCGATAGTATCTGATACACTTTAGACATATTGACAAACTGAGCCTTTAATTCATATTCTAATACTGAACAATATTTTTACATGAAATCAAAAATTCAAATTCTTTCTTTTACACTATCCGCAGTTACTTCAATGTGTCAATTGCTTCTGCAGATACATTTTTAGACCCCAGTTTCGGAAATAGTGGTAAAGTTATCACATCATTTGGACATGAATCTGCTCCTTATCGTACTATATCTCAGAATGACGGAAAAACTATTGTTGCAGGTTATGCATATGATGGCTCAAAAAATCAATTTGCACTCGCAAGATATAATTCAGATGGTTCTCTTGATACAAGCTTTGGTACAAACGGTAAAGTCGTACAATCTTTTGCAAACAGTGACACAATAACCGCTCTCCAAATACAATCTGATGGAAAATATATTGTAGGTGGTAATAGTGGTGATAATTCTGGTTATCGATGGGCTTTAGCTCGCTACAATACTGATGGCACACTGGATACCAGTTTTGGAGGCGGATTGGTAACTACAGCATTTGTGGGAAGTTCTCATAGTGATTCTATTAGAGATATTGCAATTCAAAGCGATGGTAAAATTGTAGCTGTTGGACAAATTTTTAATCAAGGTACTTATGAAGTTGCTATAGCTAGATATAATACTGATGGCTCATTAGATACGACATTTAATTCTTCTGGAAATATACCAGGTACAATGCATCTTCATCTGGTTGAGCCGTCAAGTCAATTAACTGCCGTTAAAATACAATCTGATGGTAAAATTATAGCTTGGGGTGATAAAACTGATGGTGTTTTCTGGACAGTTTTTCTTTTACGATTTAATGCTGATGGAACACCAGATAATTCATTTGGATCAAGTGGTAATGTAATGGTTCCTCATTTCGGTAATAATGAATTCTCAACAGATATGGCACTTCAATCAGACGGGAAGATAGTTGCAACAGGCAGATATAATGTGGACAGTAGTGGTAATAATGATGATACTTTTGTATTCCGTTACAACACCAATGGCACAGCTGATTCAACGTTTGCAACTAATGGGCAATTCTTTAATTCTTTTTCACCTGGTAATGAAGTAACAAATTCCATTCGGATGAATACTGATGGATCTATTCTTCTTGGGGGAAGCTATAATGACGGAACGAACTTTGATTTTGGACTTATAAAACTGTTGGCAAATGGAACTATTGATACTAATTTTGGAAATAGTGGCACTGAACTTATATCCATGAACAATGGAGACAGTACAATAACATCAGTTGATTTGGATGCATTACCAAGGATTGTAGCAACAGGATATGCATCAAATGGAAATTATGATGACTGGGGATTAGTTAGAAGCGCTCCATTATTTAAAATAGAAGTTGCAGCATCACCAAACAGTGGAACATACAATGTGGGTGATACATTTAACATAAATGTTAACGTAAACGATGCTGGACAAGCGTTTAATGCCGCACAAGCTGATGTTCTGGTATCGTCTAATCTGCACGTTAACAGTATTAATACTGCTAGAACAAACTCCTGTAATTTTAACTATACAAATCAACCTACAGCATCAAATCCATCCTTTGCAGGAGCGATATTTAATGGATCAAATACAAATTGTACTGCTTATACAATGTCTGTTACTGCAACAGGTGTTGGGCCAGCATCTGTTAATTTTAATAATGCATCCATTAAATCTGCATCTACACATGCAGAAATATTAACTAATATACATGACGCATCATTTACCATAAATGCAGCACAACCATCACCTACACCTCCTGGAACAACACTCTTATCAGTTGATGACAGTGTTCAAGGAACAGGTCAAAATCAATGGAACTATCAAGGGAATGGTTGGAGTCATTGTACTGACTCATCAAATCCTGCCTGCAATCCTAATGTATATAACAACTCAGTATCGTGGGACGGTACAACCAATGATACTGCAACAATCTCCTTTACCGGTACACAAATAAAACTTTATGGATTAGTTGATCCTGGACATGGTATTGCAGGAGTATCAATTGACGGTGGACCTGAAACAAATGTGGATCTCTATGCGTCTAGCAGAGCAGGAAATGTGCTATTATGGACTAGTCAAACATTAACACCAGAAACGCATACTCTTACTGTACGAGTAACTGGGACAAAAAATAGTAACAGTAATGGTGCATATATCACAATCGACAGAGCTGATATATTACAAACTGATGCTTCAGGTTTAACTGATACAAATACAGTACTTGAGACATACAATTCAACATTTACCTTAACGGGAACTAAAAATACTAATATTACGCACGTATTTGTTAATGGATCTGAAAGTGGCGTGTCATTTGGTACAAGTACCACCTGGCAAGGAGTTGAGAATGTTTCACTTGGGAATAACAATTTTGTAATCTATGGGAAAGACGATAATAATGTGCAGTCACCTTCAATAAATGTTTCTGTGAGTAGACATACTTTAGGAGATATCAATGGTGATAGTACAATAGATCTTACAGATGCGTCCTTATTTGCAGTCGATTGGGGAAAAACAAGTAGTTTAACCTATCCACTTTCTGATATGGACGGAAATGGTTCAGTGAACCTGACCGACCTTTCTATCCTAGCTGGACTCGAACAATAATCTTCGTTAAAAAGCACATTTTAAATATATGTTACAATACAACTGATGAGAAAAAGATTCTCAGTACTTGCATTATTTTTCATCTTAATTTTATTTAGTGCGCGACAAGTAAATGCTGCTAGCGCTACAATAATTCCATCTCCAAATATAGGAAATTTTGATAAAACGTTTACCATTAATTTAGTTATAGATGGCAAAGGTGATAAATTTAACGCAGCGCAAGCAAATGTCAGTATTTCTCCCTATCTTACTGTAAAAGATTTAACACTCGGTGACTGTAATTTTTCATTTTTGAAAACACCAAATATTCAAAATCCATCCTTTGCAGGCGTCATTATTTCTACCTATTCAACAAAATGCACAGTATATACATTAACCTTGGTTCCTAATGCAAAAGGGAAAGCATCAATTATTTTATCAAAAGCTAGCATTAAACATTACGGCGATGCCCAAGAGATGTTGTCTTCGGCTTATGATGGTACCTATTCACTGACGGGAACTGATACAACTGAAGTCTTACATAACAGCCAACAACAGAATAAACCTAATAAGGGTCTATATAATCTAAATTTAAATATCTATTCGTCAGGTACTTCGCCAGTTACTAATGCTTCTGTTACGTTAAGCTCCGTTTCAACGAAAAACCTGAAGCAGGCATCTACTGATAATAAAGGGATAGCCACTTTTACAAATCTTCAAGCAGGAGTTTATGACGCGGTAGTAACTAAAGGTTTTTCAAAAACAGGAGAAACGATAGTAAATGTATCAGGTCCAAATCATGTAATCACTTTGGGAATTGATCTTTCAGCACAAAAAAATAATCCACTTATGAAATTAGGTTCAATTGTTACTTATATAACTACAAATCCGATTATATTGGTTGGTATTCTTATTGCAGGAATTATTTTAGGAATAGGAATTGCACTATTGCTAATCAAATTACTAGAAAAAAGAAAGAAAAAACATCATATTAGTCCTTAGTTGTCCAATATCTGTTCCATTTTTAGAAAGTAAAGCATATTAATTGTTAATTCTTTTGATTCTATTCTCCGCATAATTTCACGGCTATTCTTTTGAGAAAGAATATTAAGACTACCTTCCCAAAGAATTTCCCGATCTAAGATTGCTAATTTTCTGTGATGATTTCCATGGCAAAGCAGCACTTGTATCCCTAAGTTTTCAAATCGTTGAATTTCTCTTTCAGATTCAAATACATATTTACCATCATGTTCTAACGGATTTCTGGTAATTATATAAATTTTAATTTCTTTCTGGACCAATTTTGAAAAGATGGGGTAGAGATATTTCATTCTATATGATGTAATGAAAGGACTTTCAATAATTACTTCAGAACGGCAGTGTTGTAAATCTGAAATAAATTTTCTATAGAAAGTATGTTCATTATATAGCTCAGAGGTCACTAAATCGTTTCTGAGTGACTGTTTTTTGTTTAAAAAACTAAACATTCGTTTTACTCTCCTCAGTATTTATTACACTTACTTTTCCGCAATAATATGTAAAACCCAAATCCTTTAATTTTTGGTATAATTCGATGAGATTGGTGAATAGGTGTTCCACCTGTGGACCTGGTGGCTCACTTTTATATAGTATATTTTGGGAACCAAATTTAGCCTCGTTTTAGCTTCAAAATAAAATTAATAAATCCTCTAGTTTAGCCTCACGCCCAAAGGGATTCGAACCCAATACTAACATTGATCTCATTTTTATATTTTGCTATTGTTAAGATGAATGTAATCGCATGAATACTCTCCAAAAATATGAAAAATATTTATATCTAATAATTCTAATTGGAGTAATCGTCTATTTTCCAATTTTCTTCAACGGATTTGTTTGGGATGATTTTTATTTTATTATTAACAATCCTCAAGTACATCAATTGAACCTTATTGCGTTATTTGGTCACAATGATTTTAATAGTGGACCTTTTTATAGACCAATACCTGCGGTATATTTTGCTTTTATTTATACTCTTGCAGGGAATCATGCATTTCTTTATCATTTGTTCCAGCTTATCCTTCACATAGTTGGTACATCTCTTCTTTTCATATTTTTATGCACGTTCTTTAGCGAATATATAGCATTTTTCCTGGCCTTAATTTTTCTTGTGCATCCAATTAATGTTGAATCAGTGGCATATATTGGTTCAACACAGAGCGAGCTTTACTTTATACCAGGAATTACTGCTTTACTACTAGCAAAAGAAAAATATCTATCACCCAAAAAATTTTATCTTATACTATTTTTATTATTACTGAGCACTCTTACTAAAGAAATCGGTTTTCTATTTTTTATACTCGTGATTGCTTATCGCTTATTATACCAATTAGGCAATAGCAAAAAATTTACAATTGCTGCAATTTTCATGCTAGCATTCTATCTATGCTTGAGAATATTTTACAGTGGTGTGACTTATTCGATGGCAACTACCATCCCTATTGCCTCACTTTCACTGCCACAACGGTTAATTAATATACCTTCAATATTATTATTCTATTTGAAAACATTCTTTTTTCCATTATCTTTATCGATCTGGCAATTTTGGATAGTTAAAACTGCAAATATAAATACTTTTATTCTTCCATTAATCTTATGCGCTCTTTTTATTACTATTCTAATTTACCTAGGTTATAGCTTAATTGAAAAACTTAAGAAGCACAAAGAAGGCAATTTATATTTCAATATGTACTTATTTTTTTCTCTTTGGTTCATCTTAGGGATGGGTCCGCTTTTGCAAATAGTGCCTTTGGATATGACTGTTGCGGATAGATGGTTTTACTTCCCCATAGTCGGATTGCTAGGGATTATTGGAACAATACTAAGTGTTTGGATACCATCATTTAAAACACATAAAAGGCAATATTTCTGGATTGCTGCCATTCTGCTTTTATTACTTTCTTCACGAGCTTTTAATAGAACCCTTGACTATAAAAATGAACTTAATCTATACAAACATGATCTCCAAACGAACAAAAGTAATTACATGTTGTTAAATGATTATGGAGAAGATTTGATTCAGGCAGGCAAAAATGATGAAGGGTGCAATTTTGTAAAAGAATCTGTCGATCTTACCCCGGATGCACCAGCTTTAAGAGAATTGGGAAGCTGTTATTATGACAAACAAAATTATGATGATGCACTTGCAGCTTACAAACAAGCACTTTCACTCTCAAAAGGTGAACAATCGAGATATATTCCAATGATTTATGAACGAATGGGCATGACATTAACTGCCGATGGAAATGCGAATGGGGATATGGAAGAAGGATGTAATTATTTTCAACGCGCCGCATCCCTTAGCCCGACAATACAAAATACAAATGAGTTAGGAAATTGCTTTGAAATTAGTCAGCAATATGATAAAGCGATAAATGCTTACTCAAAAGCATTAGAGCTGACTCAAAGTAATTCCACGAATGATTCAGCATTGCCGGTTTATCTTAACTTGGCGCATGTATATATACTTGCGAAAAGACCACAAGATGCAATTAATTTTATAAACAATCAAGCATTAATAAATTTTCCAGATAATAAGGACCTACTTTCAATGTTAGCAGAAGCAAAATCAGAAATAACTTATTCTCAAAATCCTAAATCAAAGGTGATAAATAATAAGCCTCTACCAAAATAATATATAATGTTTTTCATTTTAAAATTATTATCTTGCGTTAAATCCGCATTACTCTTATACATGGGTAATAATGGGAAATATCTATGCAAATCAAAGAAACTTTAAATTAGCTGCGGAGTCTTATAGACAATCGCTTGTGATTGATGGAGGTAATTATGATGCATTTTTTGATTTAGTCTATGCAGATTTAGTGTTGGGTGACTATCCTTCAGCTGAGGGTTGGAGCGAAACTGAGCTTAAGTCATTTCCAAATCATGAGGATATGCGTCTATTTCTAGCGGTAGCAGAATATAACACCGGGAAGAAAGAACAGGCATTAAAAGACGCAACAGAAGCAAACAGTGCTCTCAATTCACCTCAGAGTAATTATATTTATACGCAAATTATGAATAACCAACAAATCATCTTGCAACAGTAGGGATATAAAAATAAGCTAGGTCCGCTCCTTCGATTCTATCGACAACATGTTAATGCGAATGACTCAAATTATGGGGTAGTTATATTTCCTATCGGTCTTAAAGTCCCTTTATCATGAATATATGCATTCTGGTTAAAAACTACCACCGCATCAGCTTGATTGCTATAGGGATTTAAAAAAGGAAATAACGTGTACCCGACGAGTTCATTTCCATGATAATTAATTATCTCTTGAATTAGTTTATCTTGAGTAAAATCGTCTATAACCGCTATATTATAGGTATGTAACATTTTCAATGCTTCGTCAAGTGAATTCGGATTAAAAGTGATAAGCTTACTTCTGTTAAAATAACGTACTACCTTTCCCGTAGCAAGATTTTCATCACCCATAGCAAGTTTTGCATATCCTTTCTGGCTTAAACTTGTGAGAGAAGGCGATATAAGAACAGGTACCCCAGGGAGTGAATTCAGGAAATATGCAATTCTCAGAGCGTTGACATTATTTAGTACATAATAATTGTATGCGCTATACGGTTGATTATAATAGGTATTTAGGTTAAAAACTGCAATACCTCCGACTATGGTTGCGGTGATTGCAACAATTGCTATAGTGCGGGTACCGATTTTTTTTAATAATGACTCTATATAAATGAATCCATACGCACATAAAAAATATATAAGTGGGATTATTCCTGATATTCTTAGAAAGTTTGGATGATTAAATCCAAAATTAGTACCTGAAACCTCTACTGATAAAATATCTGCAACAATAGGTAAGGTGACGAAAAAAATAAGAGTTAAGCTTAGCCACCGTTTCTTCTTGAAAATATAAAACACGCCGCAAATACATATAAGAAAAGTTACTATATCAAACATACTCGATCTTGCAGGATTGTATTTCGCTTGAACTTCATTTAAGTTGACCATTGGTAAAAATAAATTATAGAGACGGGCGGAATTCCCTATCACATTTTTAACTATCTCTACGCTACTGTTATTATGATTAAAGGGAGATAAAACTGTCATCCTGTATGTAAATTCATTGAAATGTGTTAGTGCAAAATTAGAGAGAGGCACCGTGGCCGCAAACAGAGCGCCCAATGTGAGTAATAATGGCTTATAGCCGTTTATTCGAATTTTTTTGTTCTGTAAGGCCGTGAAAATACATACAAAGAGAAGTATTCCGACAGTAAACAAGTGGAAATTCAGATACGTATAATTTCCAAGACCCAATGCCAGTCCCAAGCCTACAAAATACCTCATCTTTTTCTTTTTTATGGCTAGGGCTAAAAATATGAACGACAAGATCTGGAAAAAAATTGAAGAAGTAGCTTCATATGCAAGCTTCGATATAACTATATGAGCATACGAAAATGAAAAAATAAGACTTGCAAGAAATGAAATGCGTTTAGTAAAAAACAATCGTAAGAGTAAATAAAATGCAGCAACATCTAATGCGCCTAGAAAAGCACTTGGTAAACGTAATGCAAATATTGTTTTTCCGAATAGCGATAGGCTGAAGCTAATCAGGTAATATAAAAAAGTCCCATGACCCTGGCCGCTTGTAATGAATGGGGTGAATGGTGATTTCATCAAATACTCCGCTGCCTGAGCAACTACAATTTCATCATCTTGTATTCCTGTATTTATAGTGTCAATTAGATAAATTCTTGCTATTAAAGCAAAGATAAAAATCAGCAACACAATCAACAGGTCTTTTCTTTTATCTTTTATTAACCCAGGAAGGGTCTTCAAATCGAAAACGGAAATCCACAAGACTATGATACTAACTAAATGGAGGATTATAAAAATTGTTGGATATGAACCAAGAATAAAAAAAAGCAAGAATAGTATAACATTAAGTGTAATAATGGTTATGAAAAGAGATTTTCTGTTGAGCATATTTTTATGATACCATAAGTAGATTTTGTAAATGATTTTGATAGATAAAGGATCTTTGAACAACTCTGTAAAGCATTTTGTAAATCTAACTATTAACGACCTTCACTACAATTTCAATCAGACTAATCACCCTGTATAATACCTAATACGGCAATGACGCAAAAGGATGCTCTCAATCTCTTACTCATGGGTAACAATGTCTTTCTTACCGGTCAGGCAGGAAGCGGTAAAACCTATGTCCTAAACGTCTACCGGGAGTATCTTAAAAAACACAAAATCCCAACAGCCGTTACCGCATCAACCGGTATTGCTGCAACACATATTAACGGAGGTACCATTCATTCCTTCTCAGGCATTGGTATTAAAAGCGAGTTAACAAAACAGGATATAAACCGCATAATTGCCAATGAAACAAAACGAGAAAGAATTTACCAAACAAAGGTCCTTATCATTGATGAAATATCCATGTTTCATGGCTATAGACTGGATATGGTAAATCACATTTGTAAATCGATAAAACAGGACTCACGACCATTTGGCGGTATGCAAGTAATCCTTTGTGGAGATTTTTTCCAATTGCCCCCAATACCTGAACAAGGTCAAGAGCAATCCAACTTTGCATATAAGTCAGATAGCTGGGAGGAACTAAACCTCACCATTTGTTATCTTCAGGAGCAGCATAGACAAATTGATGATTCCTTTTTAAAGGTATTAAATGATATCCGCTCACAAGACGTCACGGAATATACCTTTGAAAAACTCCAAACAAGACTTAACAAAGAAATACAAAACGGACTACGACCAACAAAATTGTATACCCACAACATTGATGTGAACACAATTAACACAACACAACTTGAAAAAATAGACAAACCCACGCACACCTTCCGCATGACGGCAGAGGGGAATACAGACCTTATACAAGTCCTTAAAAAAGGCTGTCTTGCACCAGAGGAAGTACACCTTAAAGAAGGAGCCCTTGTGATGTTTATCAAAAACAATCCGGCAAAAGGATATATCAACGGAACGATGGGAATAGTAACAGGATTCTCAGAGGATGGCCAACCCAAAATTCAAACATATGACGGAAAAGAAATCATAGCAACACAAACCAGCTGGCAAATAGAAGAGGATGACAATATCCTTGCACAAATTTGCCAGGTACCTCTAAGACTTGCCTGGGCAATAACCGTTCATAAAAGCCAGGGGATGAGTTTAGACGCAGCAGAAATAGATCTATCAAAATCATTTGCCTATGGTATGGGCTATGTTGCTTTATCACGAGTAAAAACGCTTGATGGGATAAAGCTCATAGGCATCAATCCCAAAGCCTTTATGGTCGATGCAGAAGTAGCACGTTTTGATGAATCACTTAAGAAATTATCAACTGAAGCTTCAAACAATTTACAACAAGTATCAAAACACGACATGAAAAAGACACAAGAGGATTATTTACAAAGCATTATGCCAAAAGATGATACGGATCAAAAAATCACCTATGATATTACCGAACTCTTCAATAAATTCTTTGGATAAGCTGTAATTACTTGACAAAGTATAGGTGAGCTTTCTATGCTAGAGATAGGTATTAATTCTCAACTGCTTCTATGAAACGAGTCTCAAGACAAAAAAGCGCAGCTCGACCCAGTAAAAAGATTAATTTATGGGCACTAGCTATCCTTGTAATTTGTTTGCCCATTCTTGTCCTAGCTGCAAATCAACATCAGCAAGTCAAACAAGAGGCAGCCGAAAATGTAGCGAGTAATTCCGCGACAATTTCTCAAGCGCCCTCAACAACCGGTTCACCTCAAGTACTTACGTGCTCCGATTGTATGAAAAAAAATCCAAATTCTTCGTTATGTTTATCATCTGATAGTAAACAAAGTTTTTGTCAGGATAACGCAACGGGTAATCCTTCAACCAGTGATAATGTGTGTGTAAATTGTGTGCCACCAACTCCCACTCCCACAGCTACACCCACACCCATTCCCTTTACCATCAACTACAATGGCATGATTAACGGTCAGGTTTTTGAAGCAAAAGTCAGTGATGATACATTTACCGCCACTCCGCAAAGTCAGCCGCTGTTTTCAGTGTCATTTCCGGACATTGCCTTTAATTCATTTCCTCCAGAAGTACCATGCAGTAATTATAGTCAAAAACATAGTTCGTCTCGTCCAATGCAGGATACCAATCCGCAAAGTGACGGATCGTGCAGCTTTATTCCCGTTGTCGGTAATGGGTATCAGGCAGGGATTGGCAAACTGAAAGGATTTGACATGGAACTTACTGGTAATTTTCAAGTTTCAACTGCCGGATATGCCAATTTTAGAGTAAACCATGATGACGGTTGGTATCTGGGAATTGGGTCCAATGATGGAGTACAACCTACCTATAGCTCAGGCGATAGAATTAATACCCCTGCAAATACACCGTTTAACAATTATCCGGTACTTGGAGGGTATAATAATGATAAAAATGGCGTTCCAAATCAGGTAACAGTCTATTTCCCAGCAGGAGGTACCTATCCATTTGAGCTCAATTATTTTGAATCACACAATGCGACGTTGTATCTTATTCTCTCAGCAAATAATGAGCTTATTACGCAAAACTCAAATGTTTTGCCGACGCCACCTCCGGGCTGCTATTATACCTATAACGGCACTTGCCCTTCGGGTTTTGGCTGTTTGGGAGGCAATAACGGGCAACAAATGTTGGTATGTCCGAGTGGAGTGCCTCTTCCCAGCGGAGATGTCTCGATTGCTGGAAAAAATCCTAAATCTGGAAATATCATCCAGCAAGTCGCAAATACCATAAAGAAATTCTTTTCCCGCTAATTAAATACTTGTTGTAATAATCAAGAAATGAACCGAACTTATAGGTTTTTAAAAAAATATCATTTATAGCTTTTCAGGCTTGCAAGAGATTATACTATATGATATAAATAATTGCATGGCGCGTTCAGAAAGGTATCCAATGGTTTCAGGTGCACCTCTTGGGGAAATAGGAGGTGTAACTTTGGTTAAAGAAAGAGAAGTTAATGGTACAAGTATCGTTGGACATAAAAATACTGAGTCTTTTTTTACAGCGTTCGCACAAGGTGCTGAAAAAGGTTCATTGTCAAGCAAGTTGTTTATTATGCCAAATATCCTATTACAGGCAGGCAGAAATCCATTAAGAGGAACGAAAATATCATTTTCAGATAATTACGATACGATTCATCAATTTCAAATTCTTTCTAACAGTTCACAATTTGCCGATGCAAACTGGACTTTAGATGGTATTGGTTCAGAATTCAGGGCTTCAGGCTTGGTAGAAGTTGATCGGTTTGGAAATCCCAGAAATATTCATCATATCTATTTGCCATCTGACCAGCATGATCCTGAAGCAGTTGCTAGATCAGAGCAAGAATGGACAAGAGATGCTGCAATTCTTGATAAGAGGGTAACAGACAGAGATGATCCGGAAAAATGGTTTCTATTACATTCAGTAGGTCGAAATAATACCACAACAGTAGATGTAGTTAATGGAGATACCCATTATGTAACTCAGTTATTTCAAACTGATGGACACTATCCACTATTTAGACCTAGAGAATTTATTAGAAATCTAAAAATGTATGATGGTCTGACAGGTGTTTTTCCTGCTGTTGGTTTTGATCAAACACAACAATTCTATTTGCAAGTAGCTCAAGATCCTGCATTATCTTTTTAATATATGTAAATGTAGATAAAAAATTAAAGGTAACTGTAGTTTTCTGAATTAAAAATTAACTCATAAATACGTTTTTCTTACTTCATTTCAGCATTAATTTAAACTCAAATCTCTATACTCATGAGTGATGAAAGAAAAACTCATGAAGTTTGCACCGGGTTTGCAAGCACTCATGCAATATAAAAGTTCCTGGTTACGTCAGGATGTGATTGCCGGAATCGTTTTAACAATGCTTCTTGTTCCCCAAGGTATGGCATATGCAGAACTCGCTGGACTTCCGATAATAACAGGTTTATATACTACAATTCTTTGTTTGATAGGCTATGCGCTTTTTGGTCCATCAAGAATTTTGGTTCTTGGACCGGATTCATCCCTTGGGCCGATTATCGCGGTAACAATTACCTTAATTCTTGGAGCAAATAGCTCACCAGATCAAGCTGTGGGTTTAGCTTCAATGCTTGCTTTGTTGGTAGGCGCGATTTTAGCAATAGCCGGAATTGCTAAATTAGGATTTATTTCAGATTTACTTTCGAAACCTACGCAAGTTGGTTATATGAATGGGCTTGCCTTAACAATTTTTATCGGACAGTTGCCAAAACTTTTTGGATTCTCAACAGATGCGAGTGGTTTATTTAATGAAACTACAGCTTTTATCCATGGAGTTGCCTCAGGTGAAACGCTTGGTCCTGCTGTTGCAATCGGATTATTCAGCCTTGTTTTGATACTAATTATTGGAAAGTGGCTGCCAAAAATTCCCGGAGTGCTTATCGCTGTTATTGTAGCTATTTTTGCTTCTGCTTTATTTAATCTCGGTGATAAAGGAGTGTCTCTTGTCGGAACGCTTCCGAAAGGTTTTCCGCCGTTAACGCTACCACAATTGCCAATGCAAAATATTCCCTTGCTATTAGCCTCGGCGTTTGGTATTGCATTGGTATCACTTACCGATACAATTGCCACAGCATCAGTCTTTGCCAGTAGAACCAAACAGAAAATTAATGGAGACAAAGAAATGATTGGCATTGGTGCCTCAAATATTGCCGCATCTTTTTTTCAAGGATTTCCCGTAAGTACTAGTGGCTCACGAACTGCAGTTGCAGAACAAGCCGGCGCGAAAACACAGTTGACCGGTTTGGTTGGCGCAGTACTCATTGTATGCATGCTGTTATTTATTCCGGGTCTTATGCGAAATCTTCCACAGCCAACGCTTGCAGCAATTGTCATAGCTGCGGCATTTTCGCTTTCAGATATTTCTGCAACTGTAAGGCTTTGGAAACAACATAAGACCGAGTTTGCGATTTCAATAATAGCGTTTTTAGGAGTTGCTTTTTTAGGGGTACTTCAGGGAATTTTAGTTGCGGTTGCGCTTTCAATTATTATGGTCTTTCGAAGATCCTGGTGGCCATATCAAACAGTTTTAGGGAAAGTTCCCGGTAAAGAAGGCTATCATGATGTGACACAGTATGCAAACGCCAAACAACTTCCCGGGTTAAAAATTTACCGTTTTGATGCACCGTTATTTTTTGCCAACACACGGACTTTTCGAGACCATATACAGCAGTTTGCATCAGAAACACCTAAACCACACTGGATACTCATTGCCGCTGAACCGATGACGGATGTAGATACAACAGCTGCCGATATGCTCTTGGACCTTGATAATGAACTCAATGAAAAAAATATTCATCTTGTTTTTGCAGAACTAAAAGACCGGGTAAAAAAGAAATTGGAACGATATGAATTAATAGGAACGTTAGATCCAGAACATTTTTACCCCACCCTTGAATCGGCCGTTGCTATTTATCGCAAAAAACATAAAATTTGAGTGTAGTTTCTCCTAATTAGTTAGCGGGTGGTTCCCAATTTAAGATACTGATCTTTAACAGTAACACCATTTGGACTTTTTGGTGTGCCATTATAGTCAGTAATTAATGAAAGATTACCACAACTCGTGCCCCACGTGTCCCAGGTCCATGCAACATATCCTGTACGGCGCTCATCAAGCCACTGCACAAAGGTATTTATCGTATTTGTTCCGCAAACACTGCCATCAGGGCTTTCTCCAAATTCCCCTGCAATCACCGGCACATTGTCTATCAGATGAGAAATAACAGAAGTATTCCAACAAATTCCTGTTTCTTCACATTTTTTATTGCCATACATATGCCATGACGCGACAAGATTTCCTGTCGGATCATTGGGTTTGTATTCTAACCAATGAGAGAGATCTCTTGCATAATCCAGACCACCGGCCATAATTACATTTTTTGCGCCCGTTTTTCTGACAGCATCAAGTAATTGCTGCATGCCGGCTATATCGCCGCAATCACCACTTGTACTGTCTTTCCAGCAATTCCAGGATATGTCATGCGGTTCATTATATACATCAAAAATAACTGTTTGATTATTTTTAAATGAAGTTGCGATATCAGACCAGAAGCTAAGACTATGATCGGCATCAGCCATCTTTTTCTGACCCGTTGCTTTTTCATCACCCGGCGCATTCCAATGCAATTCCAAAATTACGTACATATGTTGCTCGTGGATGAGTTTCACATACTTTTTAATAGCTTGTTGATACACAAATCCTCCCGTCTTAACGCCATTAATTCCAAGCCAACAATCTTCGTTTAACGGAATCCGGACAACATCAGACTTCCATGATCGCATGGCTTGAATTGAAGCTGCATCACTTGGACCGTCAAAAACAGTATTTCCAGTAACACACGAATACTCAGCACCAGATCTATTGACCCCATGAAGAATTACTTGTTGCCCTTGTTGATTAATAATTTTATTTCCCGATACTGAAAGTCCGGAGAACGTTACATTTTGGGTAATTGATTGCTCAGTATTTCTTTTTTGTGGGTGAATTCTATAAATAGTTATCACTACCAAACTACATAGTACAATAAATGCAATCAACCAGATAATGAATGATTTCATATTAGGTATTTATAATTAGCTTTTCTTATCCTGTCAAGTTTGAAGGACTATTTAGCCCAACTATTGACTTTATATTCCTTTATAGCTTAAGGTAAATATAGGTGGAGATTTATGAAACAAAAGAAAAAACTACCCACAAAAAAAGTTGCAGCTCCTAAAAAACAAAGGTTTTCAAACTGGATTATATTTGGAGCAGTAATTCTTTTTATTTGTTTATTTATCATTGTCGCAAATGCCAATCAACGGCAGGATTTGACAGGTAATGCGGCAAGCGCAATAACACCGACATTTGGCCAATTAGGGGATTGTCAAACAAACGGTACATGCCCACAAGATTCGGAGTCTCCTGAATCCGGAGTTGCTTCAATCTCACCCGGTTCAGCAGTTACAACTAGTCCAACTAACGCTACTATTCAGCCTTGCAATGCTGCAAAGGACGCTCAGGTCTCAACAATGGCAAAACACAGAAATAAAAATGGTAAGGGAAAAGGAAACAATGCAGGCGGAAATGGATTTATTCAGCTTATTTTACAATTCTTGCAACAGCTTTTACAATTCTTGCAGCAACTTTTAGGTGGCACTATTCCTTCGCCAACTCCGATACCAGGAGGTAATCAACCATCTCCTGTAGCTGGTGGACCAAATCCATCAAGTTCACCATGCCCACCGACAAATCCACAACCTACAACACCGGGTCAACAATCGCCAACGAATGTCCCGACTTCGGTACCCGCACCTACAACGCCAGTAACCTCAGCAACATGCACAAAACCTACGCAAGTTCTTCAAATGGATCCAAATGATCCACAAGCTGGAGTCACAATTGGTAATTTCTATATGACTAATGATACGTGGAATGCTGCTAATTATAGCGTCTCGCAAAGTATCAGCATTTGCAGTCCAAGTAGCTGGTTTGCGACTGCAAAAATGGATAACAGTAAAGGAGATGGTGCAGTAAAAACATATCCAAATGAACATGAAGATATCAATAAACCACTTAACTCATTTAGTACTATAACTAGCACATTTGCAGAAAGCGGTCCCCACGTTGGTATTTATGAATATACCTATGATTTGTGGCTGAATGGATTTGATAATGGATCAACTGAAGTTATGATTTGGAATGATAATTTCAACCAAACACCATCTGGCTCAAAACAAGGTACGTTTACCGATAATGGACATACCTATGATGTATGGAGTGATGGTAGCGGATATGTTGCTTTTGTCGCTCAAAGCAATTTTACAACAGGCACGGTTAATATTTTAAACTTCTTTAATTATGTCGTTTCCAAAGGTTGGGCATCTGCCAATTCAACGGTAACGCAGCTTGACTATGGAATCGAACTCGTCTCAACAAATGCTCAATCAGCAGTCTTTAATGTTAATAACTTCACCCTGACCGCTCAATAAAGCATTACAATTTATTTAAGTGCATACGGAGTCTCGTGTTTAAATGTATTCATTTTGTGCCAATCAAGAATTTTTTTAGCCTTTTTTAGTCCAAGTTCTTCAATTTTTTCAACCGGCATTTTTTTATCAAAATGATAGTAGAGTACTAGATCTGCCTCTTCATACGTAAATCCGAACTGTCCTTCATCGGTTTGTCCGGCCCACAATCCAGCACTTGGCTGTTGTTTAATAACTTCATCAGGCAAACCGAGAAAGTGCGCCAATTGATACACCTGTGTTTTATACAGATGCTCAATGGGTTCGATATCTGATGCTTGATCGCCAAAACGGGTAAAATATCCCAGTAAATTTTCCGATTTATTTTCAGTTCCGCAAACAAGTCCCTCTACTTTTTTCGCTAAATCATACAGTATGATCATTCTCATTCTCGCAGCAATATTGCCGATACGAATTTTATTTGCATCAGTTTTTTCGATTTCTTGTAAAGCAATTACTGCATCAACAGGTTCTTTGATTGAAATATGATTGATGTTATTAGCAGGAACTTGTGACTGGATAACAAATTGTTCCATAGCACCAAATTTTGATTCGAAATAATACAGATGTGCAACAATAATATCTTGGGGGGTTACTATTTCTTTCAAAAGTGCAAACGATACTGCAGAGTCGATCCCACCAGAAATTCCAATGACGGCTTTGGTAATTTTTTGCTTTTCAAACGTTTTTTTGAGAAATGTTATAATTTTTTCTTTTTCAATTTTTGGATCAATTTTTAATACATCATTATTCATAGAGGTTGTGTTTTTTTACATACTCTTCAACAACAGATGGGACGAGAAAATCAATTGGCAATCTTTTTGTAACTCGTTCTCGAACTATAGTTGAAGAAATATTTGTTAAGATAAGTTCTTTATTGTCTAACACAATAACATTTTCAGGAATTGTTTGCAATTGTAGTGATTCTTTGACACGTTTTTTCAGTTCCCACAGCATATGTTCACGAGGAAAAATGATTATATGAAAATCAGAAATAATCTCTTGCCAATCATCCCACAAATGAAATGTCTCCAATTTATCGCTGCCGGTAATCCAATAAAAAATATGCTGGGGATTTTCTTTCGTTAGTGTTTTTAATGTCGAAATAGTCAAACTCTTCTTATTGCTTGTAATCTCAAAATCCGAAACTTTTATTTTTTCATTTGCAAGAAATGCAGTCATAACCAATCTATCCTCAGGGGAGGACATTTCTTTATGAAATACTTTGTGATGTGCTGTGGTGCTGTAAGTTGGCATTAACCAAACTTGATCGAGGTTGGTATTTTCTAAAACTTGCTGGGCTATTAAAATATGGCCAAAATGTGGAGGATCAAAACTTCCGCCTAAAATTCCGATTTTCATGCGTTTACTTTTTATTTTTCGACTCAAAATATTTTTTCATCGGTTCCCAATAAAAATTTTTCCATCCATTTTCTAAGTCATTAGTATTGTCTTTGGGAATGCCGGTTT
Source organism: uncultured Gammaproteobacteria bacterium (assembly GCA_964540055.1). Lineage (GTDB taxonomy): Bacteria > Patescibacteriota > Microgenomatia > Levybacterales > UBA12049 > JACDET01. Next base: position 20,351 of record CAZILC010000015.1, read on the forward strand.
GTGTAAAAAAAAGTTTTGTATTGTTTTCATTAGGAACAAAGGTGAGCGTTATAACACTAAAATAATCTTCCGGCCAATTGGAGCCGTTATCTCGCCATTCCTGTTCTATTTTCAAATTATCTTTGTCCATGGCAATTGTCCGACCAGTCATTTCACCATCCCAAAGAGAAAATTTACCACCAATACGTGGATCAATAGCTGCATTTGCTCCTATAATTTCGCCGTGCAATTTACTATCAAGCCATGCGTCATATGCATCTTTTGGGGAACAATGGAGGATAATTTCCTGTGTGATATCTTCAGTTTGCATATAGCTCAAATGTAGTATAGCACACCTGAGCTATATGACAAATTTTATAATCCTAATTTTTCTTTCACAAAAATTATTGTGATTCGGTTTGGATTTACTTCTTTTGCAACTAGTAATAATTTACTAACGTTGCTGTGGAACGTATCTGGTAAACCATATGCTTTTCTGGCTCTTTGTGTCTCCAGAGGCAAAACATAGTCATAAATTCGTTTCATTCCATCATCAAGATTATTGACAATTTTTTGCGTACTGACAACCCATATGACATGAGAGGATCCGTAGACATATGCTGGTAACTGACTTCCCGTATTGGAAGCAATCAGTACTTTTCCATCTTCCGTTACTGCGTGAACACTGCCGATTGCCCAATCAGGTGCTGCTCCTAATTGCTGCATCTCACGATGTTGCGTATTCCTATCAAGCTTATTTAAATCGTTTCGTACGGAATCATAGTTACCCGATTCATTGATTTCCTCTGAAACGCCAATTGTATCTAGTGTTATAGACGTCATTTGCATGACTTGAGCCTTTTTGGGAATCATTTCCAGAACTTTTTTCTTTGCTTCTTCTCCAGTCTCAACAACTATCGTATCAATATTTGCTTCTTTAAGAGCTTTGACCGTTTTGTTAAGCGAAGTTGTATTTGCTAATGTATTCCATTGCATATTGAATCACCCCCTTTCTTATGCTATACTAACAAAGTAACTTCATTATGTAAAGTAGTTACAAAAAGTGAAGTATGAAACAAATGAATGATATACATATGCAGTGTGATGGGTGCGCTGTTGCTAAGACACTTAAAATTATTGGTAGTAAATGGACAATGCTTTTGATTCATAATATTTTCGAAGGGAAAAGTCGGTTTGGGCAGTTGCAACGAGCCCTCCCTGGAATAAGTCCCAAAACACTTACGCAGCGTTTACGAGAACTTGAAGAGCATGGAATTATTTCTAAAAAAATATATGCTGAGGTACCACTGCATATAGAATATTCCCTCACAGAAAAAGGAAAATCTCTTCGTGGTGTAATTCGTTCTCTTGAAAATTGGGGAAACTCCGCATACTAATTGCACCAATAAATAAAAACTGTTATAGTGACCGTATGAAATCAAAAAGTAATTTTCGTGAAACAGTATATGATCTTGCAAGAAAAATTCCGCATGGCAAGGTCGCAACCTATGGACAATTGGCATCATTGGCAGGAAGACCAGGTGCTGCTCGAGCAGTAGGTATGTTTATGAGAACAAATCAACATCCTGAGAGTATGCCGTGTTATAAAGTAGTTGCCTCTGATGGAAGTTTGAACGGATATTCGGCGGGTGAGGGGATAATTACAAAAAAGCAAATGTTACTTCACGACGGCGTTACCTTTAAGGGAGAAAAAGTAGATTTACGTACATCGCAATGGCAGCCCTCAGTATAATTTTTAATCATTACTTTTTTTAGTATACGGTATATTAAATCTAAACGTTGAGCCTTTCCCCGCATCACTTGTTATAGTAATTATTCCTCCATGCCGTTTAATAATAGCTTGTGAAATAAATAAGCCGATTCCTAGTCCGGGATAGGTTTCTCCATTTATGTCGCTAATTCGATAGAAGCGATCAAACACTTTTTTCTGATGCTCTTTACTAATTCCTATTCCAAAATCGGTAATATGAATAATTATTTCTTTTTTATACTCTTCAACTTTCACAATAATTTTATTCGAAGTTGGAGAATATTTAATTGCATTCGTAAGTAAATTAATTAAAACCTGACCAATTCGTTCTTTATCACACATTATTTTTCTTTTGGCTTTTCCAACAAGTTCTATTTTGTGATGATCAGTTATCTGTTGTGTATTTTCAACAGCTTCTCTTGCAATTTCATTAATGTCGCAGAGTTCCATTCGAAAACTTAATTGATTTTTTTGGATTCTTGAAACATTTAATAGATCTTGAATTAAGGTTGTTAATTTATCGATTTGTCTATTAATTTTAGTCAGATAATCATATGTTTTTTTATCTGTTTTACTCGCTTGTCTTAGCAATAATTCCGCATATACTTTAAGACTTGTTACCGGTGTTTTTAATTCATGAGAGGCAATGGATATAAAATTATCCCGGTGACTAATAGCTTTTTGTAATTCTTTTTGGGATGCTTGTAATTTGGAAGCTGCGATTTCAGCTTTGGTCCTGGCAATATATTGTGATCTACTGAGCAGGAAAAATACAATACTTACAATCAATCCTCCAAAAAATATTATAGTAGATAAATTTTTTGCCGATTCCAGATCAAACTGCGTATTATTGGTATATCGTATTGTCCAGGTATTGCCACCTATCACGAAGTTTCTTGTTTCATCAAAACGGGGAAGAAAAAAGGAAGACACATTCGTATGATTGCTTATTGAATCATATAAAAGGTACTGTTTGGATAATTGAGCATTATCATAAATTTGATAATTTACTAATTGTGGTAGTTCGCGATTTCCAATAATTTCTTTGAGAAGATTTTCTACGCGAAATGGAATAAAGACAAAACCAGTAAGAGAATTTCGTCGATCTTGCACCGTTTGGGGAATTCCTCCGCCCTGATACACTGGGATATAAATTACAAAAATAGAAATTTTTTTGTTACTGCGTTTATCAAAAAAAGTTTCAAGTCCGGATGCGGTAGATAATCCCTTATCACGAGCAGTCTCCATAGCTTTATCTTGAACAGGATTGACTTTAACATCTGTCCCTATGGATGTAGGATTTTTATCATCAGTACGAACTAAATATCTTACTACATAATACGTTGCTCTGTCTCCTTGAGGAGTAATTGTTGCTTGCTCGTTGTTCTCTTGTTGAATGATATCAATAAAATCTAATTTGTCGGCATCATTTATTTTTTGTATATAGCCAATCCCCATAGCACCCGAATAATTTTGTCTCAACCTCAATCTATCTATATAACTTGTGAATTGCTCTTTATTTAAATTGTTTACTGCTGTAAACAATCCCGAGGTTCCACGCAACAGTGCAACATACGTTTCAATTTGTGTTCGGATATTTGTATTGGTGTCCTGAACAGCATTAAAAAAACGGAGTCGATCTTCAGTATACGTTTGGGAGCTGGTGAAATATGAAGCAAGAATGGTAAGAATGAGAGAAATTATAAAAATGATATAGGGAATCCAGGGACGCTGAATTTTTAACTTTAATCGTGCCATGTGTGTTTTGTCTTATTTTACAATGGAGGATACTATCCTGTGTAAGGAAATTGTAAGTATAGCTTTGTAATCTGAAGTATTTTAACATACTTTGCTTTAAATAAAGTTAAATAAAAATTGGAATTTTTTATTGTCATTTATTTTTATATCTGACAATAGGTTTTAAAGATCCTTCTATTACATGAATCTTTTATAGTTAGAGTATCCTATCTATAGTACTAAAGCATCTTCATTTACAAATAGAAGGTCTACAAATTCCTCTTTTTGTTCTGAAATTGTTAGCCTTTAACTAATACTTTTATGAAACAACCTGTCCCACCTCCAGTTATATTCCGAGATGTATTCATTACCTGTTTTACGTGCAATAAAGATATTAAGGTCCAACTAAAATCATGGCAGTTAGATAAAAAAATAACATGTCCACTGTGTCGGGGAAAAGAAGCAATAATAGGTTTTAAGATTTTTAATTCACTATAGTATAGTACAAATTGCACCTAGCCACATAAAAACGTATTTTAGTCATTTTCAACACGTTCTAATAATTCTTTTCGTAGTAAAGTTATACTTTTTGGATCATATACGGAACAGGTCAAGACTTGTTTGCCTTTTTTCTCAAATATTTTTCTAATTTTTAAAACAGTTTTTTCATCAGCAAGATCCGTTTTTGTAAGCAGAATTATTTCGGGTTTGTCCAGTAAGGTCTTATTGAAGTTTGTAAATTCTTGACGCACAGTTGTATAACGTTTTTCAGCATTGTCTTCATTTAGTTCGATACAATGCAGTAGTATTTTAGTCTTCTCAATATGTTTAAGAAATTTTGCACCCAATCCTCGACCCGTGGCTGCTCCTTCGATAAGACCTGGAATATCTGCAATAGGATGATTTTCAAGCATACCGATGTTTGGTTCCAGAGTTGTAAAGGGATAGTTAGCAATTTTTGGTGTTGCATTGGTGAGTACAGAGAGAAGGCTGCTTTTGCCGGCATTGGGTAAACCAATAAGACCAATCTCTGCAATTAAACGAACCTCAAGGAGCAATTTTTTTTCTTCACCAGGTTTTCCATGCTCTGCATACTCAGGTGTTTGATTGGTCGCTGATTTAAAAGCCGTATTTCCCCGTCCACCCTTGCCGCCTTTGGCAACTAGAAGCAGTCTTGTTGTATCAATTATTTCATACGTTCTTTCTAATTTAGTATCAGTAACCGTAGTCCCCAATGGCACAAGTAACGTCACATGCGGCGCGTTTTTACCAAAGAGTTTTTGTTTGCCTCCTGCTATTCCATCTTGAGCCCGTATCTTTTTTTTAAATTGGAATTCCCGCAGGTCATTGATGTTTGTTGAACCCTGAATATAAATGTTGCCGCCGTTGCCACCATTTCCGCCATCAGGTCCTCCTTTAAAGGTAAGACCATTATGCAAAAGAGAAGCAGAGCCATTTCCGCCGTCTCCAGCTTTTATGAAAAGTGCAACATTATCAATTAACATGCTTGTATTGTACCATTTGGCAAGCAAAATGCCTAAAAACGAGCTATTTGAGATGAAACCTGTTATAATGTCTGCTATGGCTAACTTTAATAGAGGCAATCGACCAAGTGGTAATCGAAGTTTCGGCAAACCGCGATTCAATGACCGTCAAGAAATGTTTAGCGCAACGTGTGCTAATTGTGGCAAACAATGCGAAGTACCTTTCCGACCAACTGGCAGTAAACCAGTTCTTTGTAGGGATTGTTTTCAACAGAATAGAGGATCGGATATGCACAGATCTGAATCCCGATCATTTGACAGACCACGTTTCAACCGTGATGATAATCGAAGCAGTGCTAACGATTACACAGCACAATTTGAAATGCTCAATGCAAAGATGGATAAAATCTTAAATCTTTTACAAAACGCAACAGAGCCTGCACCGCTTGAATCAAACCTTAATGAAGAAATAATTGAAGAGATAGTTGATGAGGTTCAAGAAGAAAATGAAGAAACACCTGAGGAAAAGCCTAAAAAAACAAGGGTTTCAAAAAAGAAAACTACAGACTAATAATTTCTCCTAGACTCCTTAGTAGTAACTATAATTTATTTATAAATAAAAGTTTCTATTATTACAATCCCTTCAACCAGTATCCATAGACTACTACTTAAAGTAACAGATTTATTTTTATATGCGATCCCATAGATGATCCAGATTATTGCAATTAACAAATAACCTAACCAGGAAAACATAACTACACCCTGAGAGTTTTTATGCAGCCAAATATAATATATTTGCGGTAAGGTGAGTAACGGACCTGCAATAGATGATGTATATATTAAATACTTAAGAAGTTCATGTGAATTTTTTTTAGTGAGAATAGAAATATACAGTCAATTGTATAAAATCAGTAAATATAAATTGAGTTTCTTAATTATACAGGAATGTAAGTCGAAAAGTTCTCACAATTGATTATGACAATGGAGGGACTCGAATCTAAAATTGAGGCTAATCTGATTCTAAAATATAGAGCTCGAACCTATTTCGAGTTTTTTGAAGCAGTTGTCTTGACATCTTTTGATCTTGTACACCCGGAGGGACTCGAACCCCCGACTTTCTCGTCCGAAGCGAGACGCTCTAATCCACTGAGCTACGGGTGCATATCACTAGTGTGATTTTATCAGAACTTTAGGTTTGATACAAATTGTGTAAATTTGCTGTTTACAAATGAAATATTTTTCAACTACAATTTATGTATATGGCAAAAGCTGAGTTGAAAAAACCGAGTAAAACAAAACTTGCAAAAAAGAAGAAAATTGAAAAGCTTTATGAAAAAAAGCCGATTGTAGAATTTATCGTTGCGGTTCTGAGTGTGCCTTCAATTCTTTTACTGCTGCTTCTCAATTTTAAATCGCTGACAAATCCCGCAAATGCCAAACCAACCCCGACTCCAACGAATGCTATCAGTGTCCCCGGATCAAATTCAAATTTTTTTTCCCGTCCGGTTATCCGTGAACCAAACACTACGACCTCAACCAGTGATACACAAACGCCTTGTGTAAAAGGCTTGGGACCGGTAAATATTACCGCGCCAAATGAAGGTGATACCGTTACCTCAAACCCTGTTGAGGTAGATATTGACTATGATAACAGTACCTATTGCAGCGCAGTGTGGGCATACAGTATCAATGGGAGTAATTGGTCAGATTATAATAATAACTCAGTTGCTTTATATAATTTGCCCAATGGTCCGATCAAATTCCAATTACGGGTAAAGAGCATCACAAATTCCGATACGACTACACTCACTCGCAATTTTACCTATACAGGCTCTACAAATTCACCTCCTAACGCTAGTGATTCTGCGCACTAATTAAATTTACAATTAAGGTACAAACAAGTACAATACAGTAGTGAAAACTCGTCTATTAACAGTTGCCAAATCGCTACTTGGCCTTCCTCTGACAGTCCTCGCGTTAGTTTTTATTTTCAAAATAATAGTAACGCAACTGCCAACGCTCACTATTAATTTTCAAACGCTCCATTATGATCTCTTTTTTTATGGCATCCTGAGCTTTATTTTGTTTTACTTCATCCGAAGCTATATCTGGTTTAGAATACTGAAAAATTCAAACTACAAGTTATCATTTGGAGAATCCAGCTATTTGTGGGCTCTATCAGAACTCAAACGCTATATACCGGGTAATGTGTGGTCATTTTTGGGACGAACAGTGTTATTCCAGCAAAAAAATGTTGAGAAAAAAGATATCGCCAAGGGACTTATTTTTGAAGCACAACTATTTGTCATTGGCAGTTCACTTGTTTCACTTCTGGCATTGCCTTTTTATTTTTCAAAAGAACAAACAATACTTGAATACATTATTACCTGGGGAATTATAGGATTTGTAATTCTTTATTGCTGTAATGAATTGTTTCGAGACAAGTTTACAGGTAAAGTAAAACAAATTGCCTCCTTTGTTTTTCCTTTTTTTACGACCGGGGAAAACATTTTTTTGGTCTGGACAAGTGTTATTGCTGTTTTTTTCTTTGGTTTGGGAAATTATTTTGTCATTAGCTCGGTAGTTTATCTGACTCCCAAACTGCTCCCCGAACTTATTGGTGTATTCGCTTTTGCTTTTGTGGCGGGGTATCTTACTGTCATAACGCCTGCCGGGTTTGGTGTGCGGGAAGGGATAATGATCGTATCTCTTTCAAAAATTATTCCAAGCGGTGCAGCAGCATTTGGTGCGTTATTCAGCAGACTAGCTTTGATTATTTCCGAATTATTATTTATTTTATTTTGCACAATCTGGCATAAATTTCCTAATAAAAGAATTAAACTACTTCAAAATCTTATTAGTGAGCATCCACAAGTAAGTATACTTACAGCGTTGACTGCATTGTATACATTGTATTTTACCATTGTGTCCTTTTTTCGCTATGACAATTTTTATACAGGGAGGTTTGATCTGGGAAATATGGCACAAACCGTTTGGAACAGCCTCCATGGAAGAATATTTGTCTTTACCAACCCAAACGGTACTGAGGAAATTTCACGACTCGCATTTCACGCGGATTTTATGCTCGTTCTCCTGGCTCCATTTTACGCTCTCTGGCAAAATCCCAAAATGCTTTTGCTTATTCAAACCCTAGTTGTCGCGGCTGGAGCATTTTTTGTTTACCTCATCGCAAAAGAAGTATGTAAAAATAGAAATCTTGCTTTGACATTTGGCTTTATTTTTCTTCTTAATCCAAGCGTCCAGCGGGCGAATATATATGACTTCCACGCAGTTACCCTTGTCACCACCTTTTTCCTCGCCACCTATTATTTCCTGATGAAAAAACGGTATAAACTCTTCCTCTTATTTGCGATTCTTGCTGCGCTTTGTAAAGAAGAAGTATGGCTAACGGTATCATTATTTGGTCTGCTTGTGTTCTTCATCCATAAAAAACGTGTATTCGGATCATTGCTGTTCATGTTTAGCTTATTTATGTTTTATATACTTTTCTGGGTTGCGATTCCAAAAGCACTCGGATCGCAGCATTTTGCTCTAGCATATCTTTCGGATTTTGGCGACAGTCCGACAAAAGTTGTCAAAGGAATTGTCCTTTCACCCAATAAAATTTTTCAAACAGTTTTTGAACATTCACGACTTGATTATCTCAAACAACTTTCTCAACCGGTTGGCTATCTCTTTATTTTCTTTCCGTTTTTTCTTATCTTTGCCGGGCCGGATCTGGTAATTGATTTATTAAGTAACAATCCACAACTTCATCAACTTTATTATCAATATACTGCAACAATTACTCCCTTTATTTTTCTGAGTGCTATCTATGGAGCTTATTGGCTTCGAAAATTTTTGGTTCAAAAAGTTCCATCAATTGCAAAAAATATAAACTTATTACTAATAATCTATCTTGTGGGATTTGCGTTTTACAGCGCCTATAATTTTGGCCCTTTGCCCGGTGCAAAAGATGGCAATCTTGATATGTTCAGTCGCCAATTGCCCGATAGAGTATCTGTCGAAACATATTTGTCCTCCATTCCTAGAAAATATAGTGTAGCCGCATCCAATGATATCGGATCGCATCTGGCATCCCGGGAAAATATTTATTCAATTCCTTATGGACTTGATAGAGCAGATGTTGTTGTGTTACTCCTAAATGGAACTGATCCGCACGCAAAAGAAGTGTACAAACAAATAGGCAAGGATATACACTATTATCAAGTGGTAAACGACGGCAGTTTTGTTGCATTCCAACGGAAATAACCGCTATGATAGTAGTATGATTCATGTTTTGAAAGCTGATAGGACCCGTGAACCGTTCAGCGAACAAAAGGTTATGGATTCCATCATACGCGCCCGAGTTCCTCATTCTCTCCGAGGTGAAGTGCTTACTCATGTAAAAAGTAAATTGTACGATGGTATCTCCACACAGGAAATTTACCATCATGTGTTGGAATATCTGAGTACAACTCCTAAACCCTATGTCAGAACCCGGTACAGTCTTAAAGAAGCCATCATGCAATTGGGACCTACGGGATATCCTTTTGAAGACTTTATTAGTAGACTCCTTGATTCAATGGGATATAAGACCCGTGTTCGTCAAATTCTTTCAGGAAAATGTGTTTCTCATGAGATTGATATTGTTGCTGAAAAAGACGGTCAGGCTGCAATGATTGAAGCGAAATTTCATAATAGCCCGGGTGTGCGTTCAGAAGTGCATGTTGCCTTGTATACACAGGCGAGATTTGAAGATATAAAATTCCGCAATCATATCAATGAAGCTTGGTTGGTTACCAACACGAAAACAACCATTGATGCAAATACCTATGCTCAATGTGCTGGTATGCGGGTTATCAGTTGGGATTATCCGCAAGGTGAGGGATTGCGGGATCTGATTGAACGAGCGCGTCTGCATCCGGTTACCATGCTGACAACTATTGCCCAGTCACAAAAAATGACGCTTCTTGATAATCATATTATTCTTTGTAAAGAAATTTTGGATAATCCAAATGTAGTAGATATGCTTTATTTATCCAAACAAGATCATGACAAGCTTCTCGCTGAAGTTGAAGCTATTTGTGCTGAAGAATAAAAGCTTCGGATACCTCTTTTCTCATACTCTTCTTACAGACAACTCATCCGCCTCTTACGACATGTCTGTATTATGGATCTATATGAAGGGAGGTGAGAGATAATATGGATCTATTACTTTGGATTGTATTCGGAGGAATTGTTGGCTGGATTGCATCTATGATTATGGGTACTGATGCACAGCAAGGATTGCTTGGTAATATTATCGTAGGAATAGTTGGAGCTGTGGTAGGTGGATTTATCATGAATGCTTTCGGTCAGCCAGGAGCTTCCGGATTTAACTTCTATAGCTTCTTTGTATCAATCCTTGGATCAGTAATTCTTCTTTGGATCTACAGAGCATTTACTCATCGTAGAGTATAATGTAGCGTAGTAAGTAGCAAAACTGGGTCTTACTGACTCAGTTTTGTCTACTCTCCCAAACTCCTCTTTTCACTTTTTATAATGTTCGTTAACAAAAAAATGGTACAGTTTGATATCTTGACAAACCGTACGTTCGTACGATATATTTATCGTACATTCGTACGGTAAAAGTTAACAAAAAACTAATGCTTAAAGGGTAAAAGCTGAATATATATATGAGTACAAAAACTTACGTCCAAGATGCGATTGTTAAATTACGAAAGTTTTACCGGTTGGAAAAACGGCTCCCAACCTATGCCGAGTTCTGTGAATTGTTCCATTTTTCATCAAAAGGTTCAGCACAGTATTTGGTTAATCAGCTCATTGCGGCAGGAATTATTGAGAAAGGAGAAAAGGGTAAACTCCTTCCCAAGAAATTAATTCATATTCCGCACCTGGGAACTATCAAGGCAGGATATCCCATGCCCGCATTTGAGCAAAGAGATGACAGTATTGATGTTTATCAATACATCCATGATACGACAGGGGATATTTATTTCCTTACTGTTTCAGGAGATTCAATGATCGAAGCACTCATCGGTGATGGCGATAAAATCATCGTTGACCCGAAACGGGAGCCGATAAATGGTGATATTGTTGCCGCAATCGTTGATAACGAATGGACGGTTAAATACTTTTATAAAAGGAACGGTAAAGTTGAGTTAGTTCCTGCAAATAAGAACTATCCGATTATCCATCCTAAAGAAAGTCTGGAAATCGGCGGAGTAGTCATCAGTGTCATACGAAAGTACCATTAAAAACTGAAAATTATTTATTATTAATTATTACTTTAAGAAAGGGGTGAGAAGAGAGTTATTACACAAAGCCTGAGATCTGCGTAACATTTTTCCTATTATGATCGTTGATCTATGCTTGAAAAAATCTATGAACCAATCGATGTCATTACCATATATAAAAGACTCGGCTCCAAAGCCGCTCCCTATAAGATTCGTTGGAAGAACCGGTCGTATCTCATTACGAAAGTCGGGTACCATCACAAGGTTCGTTCGGGGCGTACGGTCTATCATATATTTCATGTTTGCTCCGATACCTTAGCTTTTAGGCTAAAACACGATCCTGATACCTTAAGCTGGATTCTAGAAGAGGTATCAGATGGCAATTCAAGTTAAGTTTTTATCTGTCCAAGTATGTTTTTAATTATTTATATCGTTCAGTATCTCACAATAAGGAAAAACTAGGCTGCTCGAATAAACGTTAACTATTGTTTATTATGAATGACGCGGATAGAACACTCATCAATCGCAGCAAGCCGCGAATTATGCATATAGACCTCAATTCTTGTTTTGCGACTATTGAACAACAAGCCAATCCACTTTTGCGAGGCAAACCAATTGTCGTTGCAGCATACACGACACCAAATGCTTTTATTCTTGCGCCTTCCATTGAAGCAAAACGAATAGGAATAAAAATGGGTATGCGGGTAAGTGATGCTCAGGAGATTTGTCCGAGCGTTGTTGTCCGGATGCCTGATGCACCAAAATACCGCGATGTACATCTGAAGTTCAAAAAAATTTTTGAAGATTATTCACCGGAGGTCATCCCCAAATCCATTGATGAGGCGATTATCGATTTCCGGCCTGTTACCAATTTGCATTCCGATCTCGTGGGTGTTGCTAAAGAGATCAAACAACGCATGAAAGATGAAATAGGTGAGTGGATCTTTTGCAGTATTGGGATTGGCACCAATATGTTTCTAGCCAAATTAGGAGCCTCGCTTCACAAACCCGATGGGTTAACCGTTATTGATCACACAAATCTGCTTGAGACATATAAAAATTGTGAGCTTTTGGATCTGAACGGCATTAATGTCCGCTATCTGGCAAGACTAAATATCCATCGCATCCATACGCCACTTCAATTTTTTAATGCAAAGCAGGATTTTTTGCATAAGGAAGTTTTCAGAAGTATTGTCGGTGCGAGATGGTACACGAAATTACGCGGTTACGAAACAGATCAGAGGGATTTCCCCACAAGATCAATCGGGCATCAATATGCGCTGCAGAAATCTACTGCTGATGAGAAGCAATTAGCACGACTCATCATGAAACTCTGTGAGAAAATGGGCAGGCGGCTTCGCAACAAAGGCTACACCGCACGGGGGATTCATATGTGGTTTAGTTATCGTGATCACACCGGCTGGCACCGCGGACGGACTATGCCTCAAGAAATGTATACAACACTTGATCTCTACCACCATGCACTTATGGTTTTTAATCAACAGCCGGTAAAAAAACCAATATCGCACATGGGAGTTTCTTCATATCATTTATCTGATAGAAAAGAAATCCAGCTGTCGTTGTTTGACGCAGATTATGCCAAAGCACGAAAAGTATCAGATGCAACGGATAAGATCAATGATATCTACGGCGAATTCACCGTCGTTCCGGGAATTATGATGGATATGGATGATATCATCCTAGACAGAATTGCCTTCGGCGGGATGAGAGAGATGGAAGGTCAGGATACTAGTTTTGCGGGATGAGATAAATTCTTATCTAATAACTATAAAAGTCTTGCTCTGATAAATTAAGAACTTTTTGTAAGTCATTTTTTAGTTTCACTCCTTGAAAACCCAAAGCATTTCTAGTTTTGTATGCAGTAAAACTAACGCTGGAGCAACCAGTGGGATGCAATCTAGCACTAACAACAGGACGCACGTGATGTAAATAAAAATTAAGCACATATGTATATGAATTTACAAACTCAACGGGACAACTCATTGGTATATTACTTTGTGGGAAAAGTGGCAAATTTAGAATATCATCATAAAGTTCATTTATTATTGAAGGATCTGTAATTCTTTTAGTAATTGTTGAATAATTACTACCAGGTGGAGGACCTTCTTGATAAATAATTAAAGTATTAAAATTTTGGTTAGGAAGTTGTTCAATAGGTGCAAAAGTTGGAATACTTGTTGGATAAAATGGAATAGGGGTTGGATAGGAAGTTGGTGTCGGTGTCAGACTTTCGAGGTAATCATTATAATTATTTTTTACTTGAAGTTCTTGTGAGTAGATTAACATTCGATAATGAAGTACAGTACTGTTTGAAAGTAAAAATAACCCTAAACCTATAAAAATTATTAAAAGTATAAAGATACTAAAGTTAGTTTGCGTTTTTGTAAATTTAGCTTTAAAAATAGACTTTAATTTATTCTTTTTCTTAATCATATTTCAACTATCCCAAGAAGCAGATTGGAAGTCAATATTAAGGCTAATTTAAACTAATAGCGTTTTGAACAATTTGAAGAATTATATAAAATCATATCTTTTGGGCGAATAGTAGAAATGATTGCATCAATGATTCGCTTGTCTTTGCCATAACTTAACTACTCAAGTTTCCTTGATATAATTTTTTAACAGAAATTACCAGTTTGTCCGGAGTTTCAAGAAGTATATCCGGATGAAATTTTTGCAGACCTGCTTTATCATTAAAACCCCATGCCACAGAAATAATTTTGACACCAACCTTTTTAGCAGCTTCAATATCCCGAATTTCATCACCTACATAAATAGCATCATTTTTCTGAATATTATGTTTTTTTAAAGCACTAGAGAGAACTCGAGCTTTTCCAAAAATATTGCTTCCGGTATGAACAAAATCAAATACTTCCAGTTCATTATTTTTTAAAAAGAAGCTAATATTCTCTTCTGCAGCAGATGAAACAATTCCCAATGAATAATTTTCGGATTTAAGAATCAATAATGCATCACTTATTCCTTTAAACGGTTTTACATGTTTAATTTGTTTGTGAATTTCTGCATTTAGTTTTCTGAGTAAAAAGGGGAGTTTAATCGGAGAAAAACCAACTACCTTCATTGCCTCAAGCGGGTGCATAGTTTTTAGCTTAAAAATCTCCTCATCTGTCGGTACGCGATAGCTATATTCCTTGGATAAATCAATTAAAATACCTTTTATAAGTATGAAAGTATCAGCAATTGTTCCATCAAAATCAAAAATGACAGTTCTTCTCATCAATAAAAGTATATCAGATGTGCTTAATACCCATAATCTTCAATCGGCTCGTTGCCGACTCTGACGCGAGGCATTTTGTAGATATTGGAGATGCATTCGTTGGTGCCGGGATCTGTTGAAACAGCTGCGATCATGCCAAGTTTTTGCAGTGTTTGAATTGTCTCATCGGAATAATTGCCGGACGGGTAGATAACAATGTTGTTATCGATGCCAAGTTCAGATTTTAATGCCACGTTTGCTGTTGTTACTTCTTTAATAACATCTTCCTGACTAATTTCACCCAAAGGTGCATGCGTTGTCGTGTGATTGTAAATTCTGACATAGGGACTTGCTGCCATTTCTTTGAGATGATCCCACGTCATGTAGTCTGGTCCACCAATAAGACCGGTCGGGATCATGAAATTCATAATGGCGTGATACTTTTTGGCCATAAGAAATCCATAGGTGTAATCATCAATGTACCCATCATCAATGGTAATGACAACACTTTTTGATGGAACTGTTCCTCGTGATAAAATTGCATGAACAAGATCACCAAGTGAGAGTAAATGATATTTGCTGTCTGTCAAATATTTGATATGTTCTTCAAAAATTGCACTATCTTCTGTTAATTGAGGATGTCCTAATTGCGTTGCAATTTCAAGCGGTTCAATGTGATGATACATGATAATTGGAACATTCAGACAATAATCCTGAGCTGAACCAGATGCAACTATGTCAGGAGTAGGTGAGACAGGTATTGTTGCAACAGGATCTGAAAGATCAAATTGTGGTATTTTTTCTGAAGACGATGAGGCAGGACTCGTGATTGTTTCTAACTGATCCAACATAGGAAAAGAGATGGTTGGTGTAATTGTCGGAGTAATTGTGGGAAATAATGTTGGCAATTGTGGAAGTGTTGGTGAAACTGCAGAGCTCGTTGCCGTTTGGGCATTTACAAGGAGCATTTTGCCTGAAGTGATGAGTAACAATAAACTAATGAATAAACTGAGCAACAATTTTCGTTTCATCTTGAATTAACAGCCTTATTTTAATTCTAGCACAGCCAAAAGACAATAAGCAAAACAAAAAATACTTGCAATCAGATAAGTTTTTACGCTAAAGTTTAACAATGCCCACAGAAAATGTAGCATCTCTTTTCGGACTTTTCGGTTCAATCACCGCGGCTTGTTTGTTTCTTCCACAAGTATTATCTTCTCACAAAACCAAACAAACCAGGCAAATTGCCTGGACCTCAATCTATCTTGGATTAATCAATGCAATTTTTTGGACTACCTATGGAATATTAAAGCAGGATCCCTTTATTTATGTCACCAATATCTTGTGTTTTTCCGGAGCGTTTTTACTGCTACTTCTTAAGAAAAAACACGGGTAAAACATTGTATCTCAACCACTTTTGTACTATACTTCATCAGTATGTTTTCAAAACGTGTTCAAACACTTGCGACGTCACCGACAATTGCTATCGACACAAAAGCCAAAGCATTCAAAGCGCAAGGCATACCCGTTATAAATTTAAGCGTAGGAGAACCCAATTTTCAAACTCCAGAGAATATTAAAAAAGCAGCTATCAAAGCGATTACCGATGGTCATTCATTTTATACCGCACCTGAAGGAATTCTTGAGCTTCGGGAGGCAATAGCAAAAAAATTCGCTAAAGATAACGGTTTGACATATGATCCATCCGATGTAATTGTTGGAGCCGGCGCAAAACAGGTAATATACAGTATTTTTCACGTTCTTTGCCACAAAGGTGATGAGGTAATTATTCCAATTCCTACCTGGAATACATTCGTTGAGCAAGTGAAATTAGCAGAAGCAAAACCTGTTTTGATACAACTTAAACCACCTTTTAAACTTACCGCTGAGGCAATTGAGAAAGCAATTACCGACAAAACGAAAATTATATTACTCAATACACCATCTAATCCAACAGGCGCGATGGTTGAACTTAAAGAATTGAAAAAAATTGCGGATCTTGCAGTAAAACATAACATATTTATCGTCGCTGATGAAATTTATGAGAAGCTTTCTTATACACAAGAACATGTGTCTATCGCCAGTTTGAATAAAAAAATAAAAGAGTTAACCATTTCAGTAAATGGTCTTTCCAAAACCTATGCAATGACTGGTTGGCGGATTGGTTTTGCTGTCGGTCCAACAGAAATTATTTCCAAAATGAAAGCATTTCAAAGTCAACTTCAGGGAAATATTTCCTCAATTACACAAAAAGCAGGCGTTGAAGCACTTACTGGAGATCAGAAATCTGTTGAAAAAATGATTAAAGCTTTTGCAAAAAGACGTGAGTATTGTTTGAAAGAAGTTTCTGAAATCCCAGAGTTGAGTGTAAATGAACCTGATGGAGCATTCTATTTATTTATCTCTGTTGAAAAATTATTGGGAAAGAAATATCCTACATCACAAGCCTGGTCAGAAGCGCTTCTTGATAAAGAAAAAGTGGCTGTCGTTCCAGGGGAGGCATTTTTCTATCCCGGATATATCCGTTTCAGTTATGCAGCATCTGATGAAGATTTAAAAGAAGCTTTTGTGAGAGTAAAAAGATTTATTAGTAATTCTTAATATGAAACAAATAAAACGTAAAATTCCATCCACCATGGCATCACAACATCCGGATCATGCAAATGCACCGTACTGGCAGGATGATCCTTTCATTACTGTTCAACATGAAAATAAAGAAACCTATCTTGCTTTTTCTGATCTTGGCATTGATGAATACAAATGGGATTGGGAAGGAAAATTGGTTGATGAGTCGGTTATGGAACGGCTTTTGAGTAATTATTTTCAGTATTTTAAAGATCATCCGATTGGTAAAGATAAATTTCTCACGTTTCGTTTGCCAAATCCAAAAGCTGAAACAGAATTCCGTTTGGCCAGGGCTTTTATTAATTTATTAAGTAGTGCAGCACTCGCAAAAAAAGTTGGCATGCATTCACCTCCGCTTTTTGAAGTTATCTTGCCAATGACTGAAACAGCTGAGGAAATGCTTGCTATTCAGGAAGCATTTAAAGAGATTAGCGATATCAAACATGAACTCTTGCGTTTCAACGATTCTACTATTGGAGATCTTGAAATAATTCCTCTTTTTGAACAGGTCGATACGATAATTCATTCGGATGAAATTCTTGAAAAATATTTGCAAATGTATAAAAAGAGTTTCAAAAAAACTCCTGAATATCTCAGACCGTATACTGCACGATCAGATCCTGCTTTGAATTCAGGTATGGTTCCAACAGTTCTTGCAATTAAAATTGCGCTTTCACGGTATAAAAAGTTATCAAAAAAACTCAATATTCCAATGTTTCCAATAATTGGCACCGCAATGCTACCGTTTCGCGGAGGACTTCGTCCTGATGATGTAGCTACGTTTGTGAATGAATATCAAGGCATGAGAACTGCTCTTATTCAAAGCGGTTTTCGTTACGATTTTGATAAAGATGTTGTGGTCAAAGGAATTAAAGATCTCCAAAAATTGTTGCCAAAAGGTGAACCACGAAATATTTCAGCCCAGGAAGAAAAAGAGCTTATTGCATTAATTCCTGCTTTTGAAAATGCTTATCGGGAAGTAATTGAAGAACTCGCAGCACCAATCAATACCTTGGCTGGAATGTTACCAAAACGAAGAGAGCGGGTACAACATATCGGTTTATTTGGTTATTCCAGAGGAGTTGGTAGAGTTACATTGCCACGCGCAATCGGATTTACTGCAGCATTATATTCAATCGGTATTCCACCAGAACTCATCGGAACTGGACGGGGACTGAAAGCTCAATCAAAAGGTAATCAAGAGTTAATAAACAAACACTATCTCAATTTTAAAAACGATATACTCAAAGCCGGAAGGTATCTTAATAAAGAAAATCTTTCCAAACTGAGTAAAACCTATCCAAAGCTTAAAAAAGTGCAAGAGGATGTATACGCACTTGAAGCATATTTTGGAGAAGCATTGGAGCCAAAATCACTTGAAGAAAAAGAACATCAAATCCTCACAAGTCGGATTGCAGAGAAATTGGAGAAGAAAGAAAGTGCAACTGATTTGATCGTTCGAGCAGCAAAATTACGAAGAAGCATGGGTTAATCTTAATTCGGATTCATAATACCTAGTACATTATTTTTGAGCCTCTGAAATTTTATCAAATCAGCTACCGTCGCCAAATATCCTCCTGGATTAGTAAATTCATTATATAACCAATAATTATCTACAAGAGTTAGACTTGCAGATTGTGGCTCTGGGTCTAGGTTATTCTTAGATCTGCTGACTTCTAATGAGGTAATTTTCGTACTTAATAATTTTCTTTGGTGATATGTCAAGTTTCTTCCTTTTTGTTGTTCGGGAGTTGGATTTTTTACAATGGCATTAAATGAATCAAATGGAATTGTGATTGCAAGTCCATACGTAGGAAACTGTGCAGAATTAATCCTTGCGTTTCGATGTGCCATTACGATAGGTGAGTAGTCAATTCCAAAATGGATTGTTCGTTTTGTAGGATTAACGTTTTGATATCTAGGATCTTTATCATATGAGAGTGCGGTTGGAGTAAAATTTCCCGTTGAATATGTAGTAAGTGCTTGAAAACCCCAATTTGCAACAATCGTATTAATAGCATTAATGTCTAGAATTAAACGATCACGAGTCTTGGGACCTTTATCTGGTCCAGTTGCTGAGCTACAAGCCGCAACGAGATAACCAGCTCCTAATACCACACCAGTTTTTGCCACTTTTTCAAAAAATCCTCGCCTTGTCATACCTGTTCTTTCAGGAATTGGCATACGGATGTGATTATAAAATCTA